>NZ_JAWOQP010000159.1:0-1152 GCF_033337375.1 Vibrio sp. YT-17 | reverse complement strand
AGCTGGTCGGCCATTTTTATCCGACACAAAACTCAACACACCATGTACCGCTTGCTCACGGCATGCTTGAATACACTGACCACAACTAATGCAGCGGTTAGCATCAAATTCAATGAACTCAGAACTGCGGTCTACTTCGTATTTATGACGAAGATCTTTCGCACGTAAATCGAGCCAATCTTGATGACTAATCACGCTAGCAGAGGAAACGTCCACGGAAACATCGAAATGTTGCTCGGCATGATATTCCGTTGAATAATCTCGCAAGGCACAGTCGGTATTCGCTTGGCAACCACACTCTAAGCAGCGCGCCGCTTCTTTCATGGCCTCTTCGTTATCAAAGCCCAGTTCCACTTCAGCAAAACTCTGCTCACGCTGCGCTGGGGTCAACTCTGGCATGATTGAACGAGCAACTTTTTGGATGTTTTCAAAATGAAGTGGGTCTACCTGCGCCAGTTTTTTCTCTTTACGAGAGTTGAACGCAGGTTTCGGCATATCCGCCATATCGCCATTGAGAAACAGATCAATCGCTTTTGCCGCAACTCGCCCATCTCCCACAGCTTCAACCGCTGTCGCAGGACCACGACGAAAATCACCGATACTGAAGATATTGCCCGTACCCGTGTGCATGGTTTGCGAGTCGGACTCAGATGTGTTCCAACGTGTTAGTGGAATAGACAAATCATCGTTTTCTAAGAAGCTGAGATCCGGCTTTTGCGATACCGCTGCAATCACGGTATCAAATGCTTCAGTAAAGAACTCACCCGTTGGTTTCGGGCTACGACGACCAGACGAATCTGGCTCACCTAACGCCATTCGCTCTAATCGAATTGCCTTCACGCGGCCGTTTTCATCCGCGATGTTTTCCGCCGGATTCGTTAAGAAATGGAACTTCACGCCCTCATGTTCAGCTTCGACGATTTCGTAGTCTTCGGCTGGCATTTCGTCGCGAGTTCGACGATAGATCAAAGTGGTATCGGCACCCGCACGACGCGCCGTACGCGCACAGTCGATCGCAGTGTTACCACCACCAATCACGGCAACTTTTTTGCCCGTAACGTAGTTTTGTTCTGTAACGTAATCTTTCAGGTAATCAACACCGAGATAACAACCGTCCAAGTCGCTACCAGAATAATTCATTTCTACCGCTTG
>NZ_JAWOQP010000158.1:0-1153 GCF_033337375.1 Vibrio sp. YT-17 | reverse complement strand
GATATGGTAGGCAGTGGCCTTCATCAACGTGGCTACCGTCCGGAATCTGGCCGAGCACCACTTCGCGAAACATTAGCAGCGGCGATCATTATGCGTTGTGGTTGGGACGGTCATCAGCCACTTCTCGATCCAATGTGTGGTTCTGGTACGTTACTGATTGAAGCGGCAATGATGGCTGCAAATATGGCTCCTGGTGTAAAACGAAAGCAATGGTGCTTTGAATCACTTGAAGACTTTGAGCCAGATACATGGGCTGAAATCAAATCAGAAGCAAACGTTCAGGCTAGACGCGGTGTCAAGAAAGTTGACGCTAAGTTTTTTGGCTTCGATAACGACCCGAAAGTTCTGAAAGTTGCACAAGAGAACGCTCGCAGAGCAGGGGTTGAGGAACTGATTGAGTTTGCTCAAGGCGATGCGGCAACTATTACGCGACCTTCAGGTTTTGAAAATGGTGTGATTGTATCTAACCCACCTTACGGCGAACGTTTGGGTACAGAGCCAGGTCTGATTGCGCTTTACACCGCGTTTGGTGGCCAATTGAAAGCAGAATTTGGTGGCTGCAAAGCGTCTATTTTCTCTAGTTCAGATGAGTTGCTGAGCTGTCTTCGCATGCGCGCAGATAAGCAATTCAAATTAAACAATGGTGCGTTACCGTGTCACCAAAAAAACTACAGCATCGCAGAGCGTAGTGCCGATGAAGTAAAAGGTGCAGATACCAATACTCAAATTGCTCCTGATTTTTCAAACCGTTTGAAGAAAAACATTGGCAAAATTGGCAAATGGGCTCGTAAAGAGAAATTAGATTGCTACCGCATCTATGACGCAGACCTTCCTGAATATAACGTAGCGATTGACGTATATGGCGATCAAATCGTGATTCAAGAATACGCAGCACCTAAAAATATCCCTGAAGAGAAAGCGAAACGCCGTTTGACGGATATCATTCGTGCAACGATTCAAGTGACAGGCGTAGAAGCGAACAAAGTTGTCCTTAAAGTTCGTGAAAAGCAGAAAGGTCGCAGCCAATATCAAAAGTTGGGTCAGGTATCTGAAACGTTAGAGGTGAACGAGTACGGCGTGAAGCTGATCGTGAATTTGCACGACTATCTTGATACGGGACTATTCCTAGATCATAAGATCACACGTCGTCGCT
>NZ_JAWOQP010000157.1:0-1154 GCF_033337375.1 Vibrio sp. YT-17 | reverse complement strand
TAAGTCAAAACCTAGGTGTAGTGCGGATAAGTTGTGCAGTAACCGTATCGTTAGTGACAATGTCACGAATGAAGAAATAGATTCTATACATAAAAAGCCCCGCTAAATGAGCGGGGCTTTTTGTTGCAAATTGACCTATCCGAAAAAGTGCTTTCAAATAGCGAACAACTAGGGCTATTTGATTAGGCGAACAACCAATGAACCAGGAGCCCTGATCGACTCAATGTTGTGACTTAATACCGTGCCACTAGTCAGTGCCATGTAGCGCTGAATTTCGTCACCAAAGCTATCGTATTGAATCGCAAGCAATTGACCTTGTTCAATGGTATCCATCATTTTCACTTGTGGTAGAACGAAGCCACCAAACTCGGCTCGAATACTGATGATCTCGTTACCTTCAAGGCAAGGGATGACTGGCGAAGCTTCACCAGAAATCACTTCGTGGCGTTTTAGCACGTTAAAAATCCCCGCAACCGTACGATCAATCAGCGCTTGCTCAGTGTAACGCCCCATGCCCACTTCGATAGTAATGCTTGGAATGCCGCTGTTGTTCCACACGGTTTCTAAAACACCTGCGTCCCCCGGATCGTTTAAGATAGCGTCTGGGTTAATTGAGCGAGCCATTTCCAACGACTGTTCGATACGGAAATCGGCAAACACATACAATGGGTAAGCGGCACCACTGGTTTGGGTGTGTAGATCAATCGCAAGCTCTGCATTTGGCTTAAGCAGATTGTTCCATAATGCAAACAGGTAGCGATTGGCCTCATTGCCGTTTGCGTCGCCTGGGAAAAAGCGGTTTAGGTTTGCTGGTGATGCATCAGGATCTGCGGAGTAAAAATCGCGGCTGTGGTTCAACATACCCGTTAAGTTGATGGTTGGAACAACAGTGACAGTGCCCGCCAGTTCTTTGCCGATCAGCTCTCGAGCTGTTTTTTGCGCGGCAAGAACGCCGTTGTATTCATCGCCATGAACACCGGCAGTGATCATAATCTTCTTGCCCGGCTTGTCGCCTTTGAATACCAATACTGGTAGGTGTTGCCACTGAGATAGGGCATTGGTTGCAATGCGGAACCAGAATTTATGCTCGCCAGCAGGCAAGTCAGTTACGTTGAGAGATTGAATGACTTGATGACCTTGAATTACGTCATCCA
>NZ_JAWOQP010000156.1:0-1154 GCF_033337375.1 Vibrio sp. YT-17 | reverse complement strand
ACACTAACGGTCAATCACAGCTTCAAGGCCAAGTGGTTCTGGCTGATTTTGCTAATACGCAAGGTCTAGCAAAAGTGAGCGGCACCGCGTGGACACAAAGCTTTAGCTCTGGTGCGCCGATCATGGGCGTTCCGGGTTCTGGCACGCTGGGTAACTTGACTCCAGGTGCATTAGAGGGCTCAAACGTCGACCTAACCAGTGAGCTTGTGGCACTGATGACAGCACAACGTAACTACCAAGCGAACGCAAAAACGATTTCGACCAGCGACAAGCTCACTCAAGCCTTGTTCAACGCGGTGTAATAGGAGTTCTGCATGGATAGCTTGTTATTTACAGCAACCTCCGGTGCAAGCCGAGTTCTTAAAGCGCAACACGTTCGTTCGAATAACTTGTCGAACGCGGATACCGCAGGTTTCCGTGCGGATATGGAACGTGTTCGTAGCGTGGAGTTACAAGGCCCGGGTTTTGATGGCCGAACCATGGTGGTCACAAACTCTGCATCAACGCGTTTTGATTCTGGCGACGTTGTGAAAACAGGTCGTGCGCTGGACGTTGCCGTCATGGGTGAAGGTTATCTTGCGGTAGAAACGCCAGCGGGTAACGAGGCTTAAACGCGTGCCGGTAACATTCAAATCGATACCTCTGGCGCAATGTCTATCACCGGATTCCCGGTTGTGGGTGAAAACGGTCCGTTGGTGGTGCCTGATTATCAAAAAATCGAAATCAGTGAGCGTGGCCTTGTCTCGGTTATTCCACCGGGCGGCGGTGCAGAAATCGCAGTCGGCACATTGAAACTGGTGAAGCCAGAAATCAATCAGCTGCAAAAAGAGAGCGACAGCTTGCTTCACAGTGTTGATGGTGTGCCATTCGCAGCGGATGAAACCGTGCAATTGGCACCAGAACACATCGAAGGCAGTAACGTATCGGCGATCGATGAGCTGATCGGCGTGATGTCGCTAACGCGTAACTTCGAGATGCAGGTACGCATGATGAAAACTGCAGAAACGTTGGCGCAAGCCGGTAACAAATTAATGGCGGCGAGATAAGTCTCGTCCCAAAAGGAGATAACCAATGCATTCGGCATTATGGGTAAGTAAGACAGGTATGGCAGCGCAGGACACGAAGATGACTGCCATTTCCAACAACTTAGCAAA
>NZ_JAWOQP010000155.1:0-1158 GCF_033337375.1 Vibrio sp. YT-17 | reverse complement strand
CGAATCATTGCCCGATGCCGTCGTAGTATTTCGCGCGGAAGGCAACATTGTTTGGTGTAACCGGTTAGCTCAACACCTGTTAGGCTTCCATTGGCCAGAAGATTCCGGTCAACCTATCTCGAACCTGATTCGAACTCCAGATTTCATCAAGTACCTCAATAAAAAAGATTTCTCTGAACCGCTAGAAATGCGCTCGCCGTTGAATGTCGAACGTATGTTAGAACTGCGTATCGTGCCTTACACGGAAGGTGAACACCTGATGGTGGTGCGTGACGTGAGCCAACTTAAGCAACTCGAAGGAATGCGTCGTAACTTCTTCGCCAACGTTTCTCATGAGCTACGCACTCCGATGACCGTACTACAAGGTTATCTGGAGATGACGGAAGACCCAGATATGATCGTCGGCCCGATGTGGACTAAAGCGCATGGGGGGATGACGGAGCAGCTTAACCGCATGAACAGCTTAGTGAATCAACTTCTTACCTTATCTAAGATTGAAGCCGCGCCGATGCATGAGTTGGAAGATGTCGTAAACGTGCCAGCAATGCTTGAAGTCTTAGAGAAAGAAGCGATCAGCTTAAGTGGTGATGACCAACATAAACTCAAGTTTGATGTCGATACCAGCCTTCGTGTGCTTGGAGATGATGACCAATTGCGCAGCGCGATCTCCAACCTTGTTTACAACGCAGTGAAGTACACTCCTCCGGGAGCCAATATTCATGTTCGTTGGTATCAAACCGCACAAGGTGCGTGCCTTGAAGTTGAAGACAGTGGTGATGGTATTGAGCCACAACACTTGCATCGACTGACTGAGCGTTTCTACCGAGTTGATAAAGCACGTTCACGCGATACTGGTGGCAGTGGTTTAGGATTGGCAATTGTGAAACATGCGTTGAGCCATCATGACTCACACCTGGAAATTCAAAGTGAAGTCGGTGTAGGCAGTAAGTTCTCGTTCGTACTTCCAAGTCGTTTGGTGGTGAAATAATGGGACGTCGAGTCAGTAAAGTCATCGCTTGTATCGCGCTTATTTGTTCGAGTATGGCGGTTGCTCAAGATAAGCCATTACCGAACTACCATAAAACCACTGGCATTGTTGGTAACTTGCTTTCGGTAGGCTCAGACACTTTGGCGGGGATGACCAAACTTTGGGGGGAA
>NZ_JAWOQP010000154.1:0-1158 GCF_033337375.1 Vibrio sp. YT-17 | reverse complement strand
CGTAGAAGGCATCGTAAAAGACAGCGCATCGCTTTCAACAGGTTCTGCGCAAGATGTACTTTCACTCGGGAACAAAACCGTCATTGTTGATGTGAAAGGCGTAGCGGATATTCCAATCGTTGAACTCAATGATAAGTCAGGTATTTGGCAAGAGTTTGATGATGGTAACGTACGTGGCGTTCAAACATTTGTGGATGAAAATGGCCAAGTTGATATTTCGTTCAGCATTCTTTCTGGAGAAGTCAAAGACAACCCTAACGACCACTCTGAAACGGTAACGGTACTGCTTTCCAACATTCCTGATGGCGTTGAGATATTTGATAATGATGGCAACTCGGTCGATTTAACGTTCGTTGGGTACGATGGTAATAACCAGCCAATCTATGAAGCGAATATTACGCAAGCAAACATCAACTCGGGCATTGTGATTAAACCGGAAGCATCGTCTACCGAGAATATTCACATCACAGCCACCACGATCGTTACTGAAAACGATGGTCATACGCGCACCTCAACTGGGGAAATTCGTGTGATTGTTGGCCCTGTGATTGACGCAAGAAATAACTATACCGTGGTTTCGGAAGGTGACGAAGATACGCGCTTCAACATCGATTGGAAACCAACGACCAGCCAAAGTCCAGATGCCGATGAGTTCTTCTCAGAAGTGACGATTTCTGGCTTCCCTCCGAGTTGTACCGTGTTCGTGGATGGTGTAGCGCAAACGCTCGTCGCTGGTACGTTAACATTAACGCCACAAGCCAATGAATCGGAGCAAGACTTCTCTGCTCGCGTTACGCAGAGTGGTTATGTTCAAGTTGAGTTGGAACAAGATTCCAGTACCGACTTTGATTTGAGCACAACGTTGACTGTGAAAGAGATTGACCATGAGTACGTTGATGCGGCAAATCCAGGACAAGGGATTGCAGAAGCGGTGATTACTGGTTCGGTTCACGTTCAAGTGAATCCGGTTGTTGAGCCGGAAGATACCTCTGGTGCGATAGGCGATCAAACGCGCTTGTTGGTCACAGAAAGTAATGGTAATGCGATAGACGTTGTTAAATCGGATGCGCAAGGTGCAATCGACTTTACAATCAACACCTCTGCGGGCGGTCAAGCTGGCGCAAACATCATTAAATACCAAGAGTTTGATGCTTCTTC
>NZ_JAWOQP010000153.1:0-1164 GCF_033337375.1 Vibrio sp. YT-17 | reverse complement strand
ACGACATGGGTGGTGTTTCAAAGGTTATAGGCCGCGTGGCGGTGATGTACCGTGGCGATCTTGTTGAGTTTGGGCCAACGGCAAAAGGGTTGTGTAACCCAGGTCACCCATACACGCGCAGCTTGATTTCGGCGGTTCCTCGCTCAGACAGAAAGCTCGATCGTTTCCCTCTGGTGAGTTACATCGAAGAAGCGACAGAAATGAAGTCGCTGGACATCAAGAACCACTGGCTTGGTCAAAGCCAAGATCAGCGTGAGTACACTGGCCCGTTGTTGGATGTGAAAAACGTCAACCTAAGGTTTGTGACTAAGGACTCTTTGTTTGAAAGCCGCCGTGAGTACGTGCAGGCATCGAACAATGTGAGTTTTGAGGTGCACGAAGGTGAGACGTTTGGTCTGGTGGGTGAGTCAGGTTCGGGTAAGTCGACCATCGCGCGCGTGATTGCTGGCTTGTATGAGCCAAACTCTGGCCAAGTGAAATTTGAAGGCATCGATCTCACGGCGATGAAGTCGGAAAAAGAGCGTCGTCCGATGCAACGTCAAATGCAGATGGTGTTCCAAAACCCATACACGTCTATTAACCCTCGTATGAAGGTGGCAGACATTATTGCCGAGCCAATTCGTTTCCATAAACTCACCAAGAATGAAGCAGAAACACGTCAAATCGTAAATGATTTGCTTGATCATGTTGGTTTGGGTCGCATGGCTGGCGTGAAATATCCTCATGAATTCTCTGGTGGTCAGCGTCAGCGTATTTCGATTGCGCGCGCTCTGGCAACTCGTCCTCGACTTTTGATTTGTGATGAACCGACATCAGCGTTGGATGTGTCGGTACAGGCACAAATTCTGAACTTGCTAAAAGATCTGCAAAGTGAACTGAACCTAACGATGTTGTTTATCAGTCACGATTTACCGGTGATTCGTCAGATGTGTGACCGAGTAGGTGTAATGCAGATGGGCACGTTATTGGAAGTCGCGCCTACCGAGCAGCTCTTTACTGCTCCACAGCACGAATACAGCAAAAAATTGATCTCTCTGATGCCTGAATTTACGGGCTTGCGAGAAGAAATCAAAACGGCATAAACCAAGTATTTCGCTTGGCTGATCTTTAGTCATTATAAAGACGCAAACACAATAACAAGGGATCCGGATCCCCGCATGAAGG
>NZ_JAWOQP010000152.1:0-1165 GCF_033337375.1 Vibrio sp. YT-17 | reverse complement strand
ATTGGCCCCAACATTTTTGCGCCGTTTGTCGATACGTAGGTCGCAAACGCAAACAAAATCATACTGAGCACGGTAGTGGTGAATGGCGTCAGAATGTATTCATAGCCCAAGAACGCGTAAGACGCATAAGCGATAACACGCGGCAGCAAGGACGTGAAGAAGAATAGGTTAACGAACCAGTAAGTGTAGGCAGAGATAAACGCCCAGCGACCGCCAAGTGAGCTTTTTACCCATGCGTAGACCCCCGCTTCAGAATCTTTATTCAGAGATACGAATTCTGCGATGATCAAACAGAAAGGGATGAAATAAAAAATGGTCGCCAGAAAGAACATTGGCGCAGACGCTAGACCGATCTCGATGTTGTTATTGATTACGTTATTAAAGCTAAATACTGCAGCAAAGGTGAGGGACAACAACCCGAATTTGCCTATCGTATTACGTTTGGATTCAGACATGTTCTATCTCCGGTGAATCACGTTGGAATTGTAGGGAGGAAGGGCTTGTAATGCTGTGACCACAGCCCTTCTCTTGTTTTATTTATTTAGGAAGTAGCCATCTTCGATGGTCACTTTGAGCACCACTTTTCTTACGCGGTTGTCTCCGTGGAAGCGGTACGCTTCACTGTTTTCAAAAATCGCCACTTGGCCTTCGCAAAGCTCACGTGTTTCACCCTGACCAGAAAAAAACTCGCGGTCAGTTTCATCACGATAAGCTTGTTCTAGGGTTAACGCGGTTTTATCCGCGAACTCAACGGTTTCTCGACCTTCGAGGTAGTAATGCACATCGAAGTAACGACGGTTACCGATGAACGTTTCGGTTTGTTTTGCGATGCCATCCTCAACCATATAAACCAGTGAATCGCCAATCGAGTGCATCACGCCATCTTTGATGTTACCGATGTTGCCAATGGCTTCCACACAGCGGTTCCATTTACGACCGTTGCGATATACCTGTTTGAATTGCTCTAAGCTGTCTAACACGATCATGGGTTACGCCTCGTTGACTGGTTGAGTATTGGTTTGAGTGAAAAACGCGTTGTCGAAATCATGGTTTGCCATCACGTGTGCGTTGCAATCGCCTGCTTGCAGTGGCATCAGCGTCAAACCGTAACGGAACTCGTCCATGTACACGCGGTAAGAGTCGAGCACTTCGCTGCCCCATGAGT
>NZ_JAWOQP010000151.1:0-1168 GCF_033337375.1 Vibrio sp. YT-17 | reverse complement strand
CTTTTTTGTACGTCGTATTTGGGTGAAAGTGCTTTCTAAATCAGCTCTTCATTGATTCCAAACTCGTTTGGCAACCAGTGAGAAGTGATCTCTTGTGGCTCTTGCACAAGCCATTCAACCGGCAAGTCAGGCAGTAACTCATCGTGTTTTTCCGCCATGATCAATACGTCCATGATATCTGCTCCATTTTGTCTCTAAGCACAATGTAGAAGCCGAAGATGTCATTGAGTTGACTAAAATGTGACCATTGCATGTTGATAAGACAGGAGACTCAGAAATGTGGCTATGTTTCTGGTTGCGTATATCTTTTGGTGGCTTATCCACATTTTCTGTGGATAACCTGTATCAAAGATCGTGAGTATCTCTGAAGATCCAGAAAATTTCATACAATTAGGGGGTTATGTGGCCAATTACTGACCTCGCTTCATTCCATCAACTGGGCGTACTTTGACCGTAACACGGCCTTCTTTTGTTTGTACAAAGCTCAATGTCATTTCAAGCGTGATGGCAACAGAGACGCTCATCATGACAAAAATAGCTAGCATGATGACCAGTTGATATTTAATGGCAACCAATGGGCTTGCGCCCCCTAGGATTTGCCCCGTCATCATACCAGGAAGTGTGACAAGGCCCATCGTGGTCATTGAGGCTAGCGTTGGCGCTAACGATTTTCTCAGAGCCTCCTGAACGAAAGGAAAGGAAGCGTATTTAGGGGCGGCACCCAGAGAGATAGCAGCTTCGTACTCAGATTTACGCTCTTCAAAAGCAGAGAATAAGTTTTGTAGCGCGATGATATTACTGCTCAGACTATTGCCTAACAGCATGCCTGCCAATGGGATCATATATTGTGCATTGTAAAGCGGAGTAGGACGCACCAAGCCAGCGGTGATCGCAATTAGTAGTGGAAACAAGCCACATACAAGCCCAGTTAGAAGTGGCAACATGAGCGGCTTTTTCGGTAAACGTGCTTTCCCTGCTATGGAACTTGCTCCTACGACGAGCATAATCGCAAGCCAAAGTAAGTTGATGATCAAACTGTTTAATTGAAAGAGATATTCAAGATAAACCCCGATCAGAACGAGCTGTAAAGTCATACGCACAACGCTGACTGATGCATCTTTCGCGATGCCTAATCTATAGCGTGCATTGATCGCAAGTGGCACTAACA
>NZ_JAWOQP010000150.1:0-1168 GCF_033337375.1 Vibrio sp. YT-17 | reverse complement strand
GTACTGGGAATCTGTTTTTCGCTACATCGCTAAATGTTGCGATCAGCTCAAAGAAAAAGGTGTGTTCAATATGTTGCTCAGCGACGGCGAGTTTGTCATGACGTATTGTACTAATCACTTGTATTGGATTACGCGTCGCGCACCGTTTGGCAAGGCCGCTTTACTAGATGAAGATGTGGAGATCAACTTCCAAGAAGAAACAACACCAAACGATGTTGTTTCTGTCATTGCGACTCAGCCTTTAACCGGCAATGAGACTTGGCATCGAATGAAGCCCGGTGAATATGGTTTGTTTCACCTTGGTGAACTGATCCAAAACAATGCATCTGATTTGAAAGATGTGCCATTTGCAGCGCCCAAACCGAGTAATCAAGCTACGACCGAACCATTGGAATAGCGACGTTTCTAGACATCAAGTTTTCCAAATAACAAAAAGGCAGTCACTCGACTGCCTTTTTTTGATGCGTTAAAAAGTACTTATTCTTCTTCAGCGGCTGCGTAGCCATGAGGACCGAGTTCTTTGCCATCTAACCAAGCTTTGCCATCTTGCATGATTAAACGCTCTTCAACGAGCCACTTAGTCACGATAGGGTAAATGGTGTGCTCTTGAGTTTGTACACGCGCAGCGAGTGCTGCTGCATCATCATCTTCAAATACTGGCACTTTTGCTTGAAGAACTACGGGACCGCCGTCTAACTCTTCTGTGACAAAGTGAACACTTGTGCCGTGCTCTTTGTCTTTGGCGTCAATCGCGCGCTGGTGGGTGTGTAAACCCGGGTATTTAGGTAGAAGAGAAGGGTGAATGTTGATCATCTTACCGAGATAGTGCGAAACAAATGCACCGCTAAGAATGCGCATGTACCCAGCAAGAACGACAACATCGGGCTGATACTTGTCAATTTGTTGCATCAACTCGGCATCGAATGCCTCGCGTGACTCGAACGCTTTTGGGTCAACAAAGTGGCCATCAACATTAAACTGTTTTGCACGTTCTAGGCCGTATGCGTCAGATTTATTAGAAAATACTGCTGCAACGTGTGCGTTAGGCATGCTGTTTTCACAAGCTTCTAAAATGGCTTGTAAGTTACTGCCGTTACCTGAAATTAGGACCACGATGTTTTTCATGATGTTGGGACTGCCTTGATATTGTAGGTTCTATAAATTACCT
>NZ_JAWOQP010000014.1:0-154040 GCF_033337375.1 Vibrio sp. YT-17 | reverse complement strand
TACATTAGCGCAAACCAACGCCGTTATTTGGATTTTTCACTTGCAAAACGGGGCGTACCATACATTTGTCCAGAAATATCACGATCTGAATTTTAACACGTGGTATTTTCTAGCTTGAAAATGCCCCCAAATCGCTTAGAATCTTAACCCTATAAAACAGAGGCCGCATGTACTTACCCTACTGAAAGTAATCCTTTTTTATACTCCACCGCTTATTGATGCGAACAACTTAGCAAGCCGCCACCAAGATCGACATTTAAACTCACCTCATTTACAAAATTATTGCTTAGAAGGAAAAGTTACATCAGTGATGTAGGTCGGCATAGGGTCAATACCGCCGGCAATACCTCGGCATGGACCCGTGCTGGATATCAAAGTGGGTACCATAGATTGCCCATCAAACACCCATGCCTGACTTTCCCAGCAATCGCCATATCCTCGTCCCTTGCGGTCTTGGCGCGCCATACCATCTATATAAAAACCATCACTGTCCAATGCAACCAACTGATTGGGGCCATTTTTATCCGCTAACCAATGGTTGCAAAGCGCGTTGTAAGCCATAAGCCAACAAGCACCAATAAATCGTTTACCCTGACCCAGCTCTGCAGTTTCAAGTGATGCGCTCTGGAGTTCGAAATCCAACTCAGATGCTGGCACATTAGTGGTCAGCAACTGTAACACCTCATTATAAGCTGACGAACCGATTTCAAGGGTAACAGCGTTTGATAGCGGTGCTTGCACAGTCAAACTTGGTGGTACTTTAGCGGGTGGTACTTCGTTCTCAGATTGTTTACCTTTGGCAACCACAGCAAATGGTGTGTTGCTACGCCCTTGATACTCATCCATTTTGCGAAACACAGCGCTGGCGCCATTGTTCGAAATGCGCCAGCGCTGCTTTCCAGCGCCTACTTCAATTACCGCGTTAGTAGTAACCACCGCCAATAATGCCTGTACTTGCATGGCGCTCAGCTGACTCGTTTTATCTGTGTAGATTGGGCCGAGGTCTTGGTTGTCAATCAACAAAGTCACACTTGCTGGCAACGCCTGCTCATCATGTAGCTGCAGAAAAAGCTTTGCCGTGATCTGGGTTGCAGGTCCAGCTTCACGTCTAAACATCATTGCCATACCATAGCCAAGACCAGCTGGCGCGTACCCCGCTGCTCGGCAAGTGCCAGTATTGTCACATGCCAAATACCAATCTTTGTGAGCAAACCTAGCTCCGTCAAAAGCTTGGACAGAAAAAATCGCTACACTCAATGCGATTATAATTAGACGAATATAGCGCATTTTCTTATTCCTTTGAGATAATATATCTGTGAATGTTTGATGGATTCTATGCGTTGAATTTAAGTTAATTTGACTTATTCGAAGGCGATTTTTGACATGAACTACTCCAGCCAGACTGGAGTAGATAATGATTAATCTAAAGCCAATCTCATCGCTTGAAATACATTAGTTTTACCAGCTGTTACGCTCCTTCAGGCGCTTGCGTGCGAACATCCCTATAATATTGAATTGGGTGAGGAGCGTAACTTCCGCTTGGTCTGAGCTTTTGTTCGCTTCCGCGACTTTAGCTCGACTTTGATAGCCGCAGAAATTGCCCATCTCTAGTCTTCTTATGAATATTCATCTTGAATATGGATGATCAAATAGGCAACAGTTTTCTTTATTACAGGAAACTATTGCTCCTATACTCATTAGATCAAATACCCTGCAAAAAGTTATCCGATAGAATGAAATTCAACACGATTTAAGCGTTTTATATGCTTGTTTGGCTTGTCAAAGTTGCCTCTTTTGTTAGAGAAACTATCTAAGCATCTTTTTGGGAGTGATAATCCATTAAAAGTATTGTTATCATCCTTTTATCTCTGAGTAGAGCTAAATTTCTGTGAACATTTTATGCGTTTGCATAGAAAGACCGATAACGGTCTAATTATAAACCCGCGAGTAGCAATGTCATTATCAAGAATAAAACTCAATAGGCTAACTGACCAAATCTTTGGCATCTTGCTTAGTCTAGCCCTTCTAACAGGCTGTGAGCATGCAACGGAAGGGTTAGTCTATGCTAAAAAATTAGATGGCTCGCAGAACAAATCAATACTTGCAGAGTATACCGGTAGAGAGACCGATGTCATAATTTCAAGCTCGGTGACCATTATTGGTGAAGGCGCGTTTGTTGGTCACCAACTCACTAATGTAACCATACCGGATTCGGTTGCCACAATTGAAGATGAGGCATTTAAGGACAATGAGCTCACCAACCTGACCATTCCAGATTCCGTGGTAGCCATTGGCAAAGGGGCGTTTAGCGATAACAAGCTTACCAGCGTTAAATGTGTTTAGTTTTAACCAACTTAATAGTGTGACCCTCCCAGATTCGTTATCCACCATCGGTGCTGGAGGGTTCAATGGTAACGCGTTACCCACATTAAACAATATACCATCAGATGGCTTTATTTTTGCTCGTAATGATGATGGAACTGAGAACAAAAAGGTCGTTGTTTCCTACTGTGGAGCAAGAAGAGATATCGTTGTTCCTGACTCCGTGACTACTCTTGGGAAGGGGGCACTTTATGGAAATAAGCTCACTAACGTAACCCTTCCAAACACGTTGACTACTATTCGGGAGTTGGCACTTAGCCATAATGAGCTCACCAGAGTAACTCTACCTGACTCAGTATTTACCATTGGGAGGAGGGCATTTGATGGAAACAAGCTTACTAGCATAACCTTTCCAGATTCGGTGACTGTCATTGGTGAAGAGGCATTTACTGATAACGAGATCACTAGTGTGATCATTCCTGGTTAGGTGCGCGCTATTAGCCCATGGGCGTTTGATCTTGGTGTAGTAACTAAGCGGAATTAAAGCTATTTTTGGATGCTGTCGTCTTCAGCTGGTAAATAGCAACTATTGATAAGTTATCCTTGAAACCATATATATTGAGGCACACAAAACGAGCACTGCCGAATAAAAGGCAGTAGTTCTTTTGACGGTTTGTTTGTATGAGTCTCGAAAAGGCGAAAGTACATAAATGTGCAGGGTCTTTTTTACACGAGCTTGGCTTGCTGAAAGGTAAAAAATTAACGACAGATCCACATGCAAAAGCTATTCAGTAGAGCACGGGAGGAGATGTTTAAGATCTTCCTTTTGTTTTGAAGGTAATATAGCTACCGTCGGAGACGCCTTTCAGTTATTTACTTAGTCGTTTGGGTAGCAGAAAGGCTTTGTGATTCAAACAAACGTAAAGCATACAAGAGCAGTTAACTCCCACAGGGCAGTTCGACTTATTTGGAAATCTCATTTCAGCAACATTTCGTCTGCTCAGTATTTTAGCGCTCATAAATTGAATGACTGTCAAGTGACCGCGCATCTTGGTGGATTTTTGATATCTTAAAAAACTATATTTATGGATCTATCCATACTTCTCCTAATCACCGTCAGCCAAAATAGAGCAGAAAGTTCAACAAGCTTCTGTCCAACTTTGAGTTAGCATACTCAAAGCCAACCATTTCTCCATCTACAAATTCGAGACGCGGAAATCACTGCGTCTCATCTCCTCAACCTCAGCCTCAAACAAACAACTGTACCGCGCAGTAAAGTAGCGTCGCCGCTAAGGTCATATTGATCGCTTTGCCATATTTCTGGAATTGCGATTGAAGAAGTTTGCCTGCAATTGCCCAGATCAAGTTGCTGGCTAGAGCAATAAACGCGAGCACTAGGCTGGTGGCCAAGATCCAGTAGATGTTTTGTGTGTAAGGCAACACGAATGTCGATATGGATGTTACGCCGTATAGAATGATTTTCACGTTTACGAACTGCAAACCAAAGCCCGTCAAGAAAGTGATGCCCTCAGAATCTTCTGATGTAGTTTTGATATCACTTGTCGCGATTCCCCAAGCTAACCAAATGATGTAAGCCGCACCCACCCATGTGAGCCAAGGTGTAATCACAGGAAGCAGGCTGACCATGTGGTAAGTGAAAACGCCACACAGCAGCATCAAAACAATATAGCCGCAGAACATCTCAGAAATGACGTTGGTAGATCGCTTTAGCCCGTGCTGTGTTGCAACACTGAGCGACAAAATGTTGTTGGGACCCGGCGTGATCGAAGTAATGATGACGTAGGTGAAAAATGCGGTGTAGATGGCACTCATCTCTATCTCTCCTGTTTTTTGTGCACTATACTTCGCGTTAATCAATTAAAAAATTGAATGCATTTAAACTAAGAGTTTTAACTTTTTGAACTATTAAGTTAGGAGTTTGGTCATGAATCTAAAACGTTTCATTACGTTTAAAACCATTGTTGAGGAAGGTTCGTTTCTTAAAGCATCGCAAAAGCTTTATTGCACTCAGTCGACAGTTACCTTTAAGATCAAATAGTTAGAGCAAGATCTCTCATTGCAGTTGTTCGAAAAGATCGGCCGAAAAATGGTGCTGACTCAGGCAGGAGAAAAGATCCTTCCGTACGTTTATGAGCTCGCACGAGTGATGGAAAACATTGAAGGCACGGCACAACAAGAGAGTTCTGAGCCGACAGGGGAGTTGAAGGTTTTAATCGCAGAAACTCAGCTCGCTTATAAAATGGCCAATGTTTTGAAGGAATTCAGAATACGAGCGCCGAAAGTAAGGCTCTCACTGCAATCACAAAACTGCTATAAGATTCGTGATGAATTGATTGCTGATAAAGCCGATTTGGGTGTGTTTTATCGTGTCGGTAATGATGATGCACTCAAGGTGCATGAGTTTGAACAAGAGCCGTTGGTCCTTGTTGCTTCGCCGCTTTTAACAGGGTTGGATCTACAGAAAGGGGAGCAACACATTGATTTGGGATTCATCAGCAATGGTCCTAAGTGCCTTTTCCGTAAGACTTTTGAGAGCATCATCCAAAAGCGAAACATCAGCATCGATAACATGATTGAGCTGAGCAGTATTAACACTATCAAAAACTGTGTAGAGAGTAATATCGGTATCTCTTTTCTGCCTCGCTTCACTGTTGAAAAAGAACTACAAGAGGGCAGCCTGCAAGAGCTTGAGTTTACCAACGCACCGCAAATGATCAAACCGCAGTGTGGCTGCAATGCCGGAAAGTGTGTTACGCCTGCAATGGAAGTCTTTATCGACTGCATGTGTAACACGCACGAGACAGGCTTTTTCCTCAAATCATGAATTTCCTTCATGTTCAATGTGAAACAATACCAATATTACTCAACTCGTGAAGCAAGTATAAAAAAAGGACTGCTCTGGTGTTAGGCACTGCGACGGTCATTTTTATACGAACCGTTCGTCGTAAGTGCTGTGCAACCTAACGATTGGGAAAACCAAAAAACAAAAAATGTCCCCATGCACAGAGTTAGGAAAAGTCTGCTTTATCTAAGGAAATAGGATACCAACTCACGATGAATAACGATTTCACATTTGCTATCAAAAGCATTCGCTTTGATGAGAATTACCAACCATCAGACAACACGCGAATCACTACCAATTTTGCTAATCTGGCTCGCGGAAACTACCGCCGAGAGAATCTGCGCAATGCACTCCGAATGATCGACAATCGTTTTAATGCGTTGGCATATTGGGATAACGCGCAAGGTGACCGCTACTCAGTTGAACTTGAAATCATCTCTGTTGATATGGATATCCAAGGTAGTGGAGAAGCATTCCCATCGATTGAAGTGCTCAAAACTAACATTGTTGATCACAACACTAACGAGCGCATCGAAGGCATTGTGGGCAACAACTTCTCTTCATACGTGCGTGATTACGACTTTAGCGTTTTGCTGTTGGACCACAACAAAAACCAGCCACAGTTCAGCATCCCAGCGAACTTCGGTGATTTGCATGGCAAACTGTTCAAAGCTTTCGTTAATTCTGAGTCTTATAAACAGCATTTCAAAAAGCTGCCAGTGATTTGTCTGAGCGTATCGGACAACAAGGTATACCGACGCACCGAAAATCAACATCCTGTTTTGGGCTTTGAATATCAGCCGAACGAATCTTCGTTGACGGAGCAGTACTTCAAGAAGATGGGCTTACAGGTGCGCTACTTCATGCCACCAAACACTGTTGCACCATTGGCATTCTACTTCTTCGGTGACTTGTTGAACGATTATTCAAACCTAGAGCTTATCAGCACGATTAGCACGATGGAGACATTCCAGAAGATTTACCGACCTGAGATTTACAATGCCAACGCGGTTGCCGGTAATTGCTACCAGCCAAACCTAAAAAACCTAGACCACTCGCTAACTCAAATCGTTTACGACCGAGAAGAGCGCAGCCAACTGGCAGTTGAACAAGGGAAATTTGCCGAGGAGCATTTCATCAAACCCTATCAATCTGTGCTTGAACAATGGTCTGCAAGCTACGCGTAATCGATAACGAGAATCTAGAAAGGAATGACGATGAAAACACTATTACCGACTTCAACGGCTGGCAGCTTACCGAAACCTTCTTGGCTGGCCGAACCAGAAAAACTTTGGTCACCGTGGAAACTGCAAGGTGAAGAACTGATTGATGGCAAACGCGATGCGCTACGCGTCGCTTTGCAAGAGCAAGAATTGGCAGGCGTTGATATCGTCAGTGATGGAGAGCAAACTCGGCAACATTTTGTGACGACCTTTATTGAGCATTTAAGCGGCGTAGATTTTGAAAACCGTAAAACGGTGACCATTCGCAACCGTTATGAAGCAAGTGTTCCGACTGTGGTTGGCCCAGTAAGCCGCACAAAGCCCGTGTTTGTTGAAGATGCCAAGTTCTTGCGTCAGCAAACTAAGCAACCTATCAAGTGGGCACTGCCAGGCCCTATGACGATGATCGATACGCTTCATGATGATCATTACGGTAGCCGTGAAAAGCTGGCTTGGGAATTTGCGAAGATCCTCAACCAAGAAGCGAAAGAGCTTGAAGCGGCGGGTGTCGACATTATTCAATTCGATGAACCTGCGTTCAATGTGTTCTTCGATGATGTGAACGAGTGGGGCATTGCGTGTTTAGAGCGTGCGATTGAAGGGCTGAAATGTGAAACTGCAGTGCACATCTGCTATGGCTACGGCATCAAAGCGAACACAGATTGGAAGCAAACGCTAGGCACTGAATGGCGACAATACGAAGAAGTATTCCCTAAATTGCAGCAGTCAAATATCGATATTATCTCGCTTGAGTGTCATAACTCACGAGTGCCTATTGAGTTACTTGAGTTGATTCGTGGTAAGAAAGTGATGGTTGGTGCGATTGACGTTGCTACCAACGAAATTGAAACACCAGAAGAAGTGGCGAACACACTGCGAGAGGCGTTGAAGTACGTTGATGCCGACAAGCTTTACCCATGTACCAACTGCGGTATGGCGCCTTTGTCTCGTGAAGTATCGACCGCTAAGCTCAATGCGTTAAGTGCGGGTGCGGAGATCATTCGTAAAGAGTTGGTGGGTTGATATTAATACTTAGGCTCCGCACCATGAACTAAAATTAGGGTCATTCTAGCGAGTTTAAATGAGACTAGGAATCGGTTTACTGCTCGCTAGGAAATAGCGATAACTTCCGCACTTCAAAGCACTCGGTGGGTAGATCCTGAATCACGCTCGTCCCTCGCTGTTCAGGATGACGGATGTTGGAAGATATATTGCTCGCTACACACCTAGGTATTAGAGCAGTTTCAAGATAACGTCATTCCAGCGAGTTTAAGTGAGACTAGGAATCGGGTTACTGCTCGCTAGGAAATGACGATAACTTTCGCACTTCAAAGCACTCGGTGGGTAGATCCTGAATCACGCTCGTCCCTCGTTGTTCAGGATGACGGATGTTGGAAGATACATTGCTCGCCACAACCCTAGGTATTGGATCTGCTCCAAGAGAGGGTCATTCCAGCGAGTCTAGACGAGAATAGGAATCGGATTACAGCTCGCTAGGAAATAGCGATAACTTTCGCACTTCAAAGCTCTCGGTGGGTAGATCCTGAATCACGCTCGTCCCTCGCTGTTCAGGATGACGGATGTTGGAAGATACATTGCTCGCCATCCCTCAGGTATTAGAGCAGCTCTAAGGTAGGGTCATTCCAGCGAGTCTAGACGAGACTAGGAATCTACTAACAACTCACTGGAAAATGGCGATAACCTTAGAACTTTACAGCACTCGGTGAGTAGATCCTGAACCACGCTCGTTCCTCAATGTTCAGGGTGACCGTTTTAAATAAAAATGCCGCTCACAGTAAAGTGAGCGACATACATTTCCCGTTTCCAGCCTCGGCCAGATTTAATTCAACTCCACGTTCTTCATCTCAGGATGCTTTAGCAATATCACACGAATCCAGTGATGCACCACCCACATCACCATCGCGGCGAGCAGAACAGCAACGAAAATCGAGCTGAACCGGTACAAGATCGAAAAGAACGCGTCTTTTTGTTCTGGCACCAATGAAGTCGTCAGCGGAACCGATAGGGCAGACATGGCAGAAAACGCGATAGCCGCTTTAATTTGCCCCTTTGTGAGCCACAAGCAGAATGGCCCCATTGCAATGGTAAAGGCGAGCCAAAAGAGTAGCCCATGCCCATACCAACTGCCCAATATCAGCTGAACAGCCATCCCTGCGATGCAGCCTAGTGCGGTGCCGATGATGCGAATTTTTGCCATGGCGAGCGAGCCTGCTAAAGTCATTGGGGTTAGGATGATCAAAATGGAAGCTTGTGCGGATAACGAGTCATATAAGTCCGCTACTTGGAATACGATAAACGCCGCCATCGCCACTACCCAACCCATGGCAACTTGGCTGATGTAGTCAATATCGCTTTTCACTGGGGTCGACATCTCAATGTGCTCGGTGGGGGACTTTGGCTCCGGGAACAACCAATACGCGAATGTGCAAACAAAAATATTGCTGAACGCCATCACCCACATGTTGACGTTGAACTCTTCAATATCCATGAAGTTATAGCTGGCAAAATTCAACACAATTGAACCCACCAACAGCCCCATGTAACCAAACAAATAGGTTTTCTGGTTCATCATTGCAATGCACTTGAACAGCATCATGATTCCGACGGCTACGGTCATTAATGTTGGATGAAACTGCAAGTATTCCAGCAAAAATGTGGCTTGTATGGTTGTCCACACCGCAGAGAAAAACACGATCAATAAAGCCGAAAGATTAAAGTTGTCCATTCTGCCCAATATAAACAGCGGCATCATGATGGCAAAAAATCCGTAAGACCAACCGAAGATCATGCTTAGCGCGAGCCCTAAAGAGCAGCCGAACCAAATTCGTAAGGTTTTCATTGTCGCCGCCTAGTAAATGAAGTGGAACCAGCTTGCGAGGTGAATCTGTGCTTGCGCCATCAACTGCCAGAAAATGCTGTTGTCTGGGTACAAAACAATGGTAGCGCGAGAGCCGACAAACAGTGCTGGTGGTAACTCTTCGCTGCTGGTTAGGTTCACTCGTGTACGCTGCGCATCACGTACCCAGCGGTTGTTCACTTCCACTTTGGTTAGTGCGCCATTAGGCGTTTGTTGTGCGGCTGCTACACCGTAATCGCGGCTAGCTAAATCAAAGTCGTACACCGAACCTGGGTTGGCATCAAATGTGACCAAGGCGTGGAAAGTCTTGTCTATGTTCGCGACGGATTTTTCACGAAAATCAGCGGCTACCCAGAGTGATCCTGTTGGTACAAATGTCAGCAATGGCATGTTGGTGTTTGCCATCGTGCCAACTTCTAGTTGCAGGTTGGTCACGACACCATCACTGGGAGCGAGTACCGCGGTATTTGCCAAATCAAGTTGCGCCTTTTCGATGCCATTTTTGGCAATTCGAACGGCGGTGCTTTGACCTTTTTGATCGCCTAATTGCGCCTCAATGACTTTTAAGTTTTGTCGTTCCGCTTTAAGCGCTGCACGTGATACCTGATTTTGGGCAAAGGCATTATCGAGTGTCGATTGAGAGATGACTTTCTGCTTCGATAGTGTCAGTAAGCGGTTGTACTCGCGGTGTGCATTATCAAATGTCGCTCGTGCGCGGGCAATATTGGCAAGAGCGGCTTCGCGTTGAGAATACAGTGTTGCTTCTTTTTCATAAGCGGATTGCAGAGACAGCTCCGCCTGTTCAAGTGCTATCTTGTATTTACGATCATCAATCGTAAACAACACATCGCCTTTTTGAACGGACTGGTTATTCTCGATGAGAACGTCGGTCACTTTACCAGATACCTCGGGTGCGACTTGGACAACGTATCCTTGCACTCGTCCTTCGGTCGTTAAGGGGGCGTGGCGGTCAGCAATGATAATGTACAAAAATAGTACGATGAACAGGACAATCAAAGTTCGCATCCAGTGTTTGAATTTTTGGTCAGCCGTCATTACAAGTTCCGTTAAACATATTGGATAGCGGATTATAGAGAAGTTACTCACAATTCAGTAGAATGATAATACGAACATAAATGACCTAAAAATAGGACAATGAACGTTAATTTTGATGATATTTACCTATTCACTCAGACGGTGGTTCACGGCGGTATAAGTGCAGCGGCAGAGGCGAATCAACTACAACGCTCAAAAGTGAGTCGTCGCCTGCAAGAATTAGAGAAATCGCTCGGGGTACAGCTTTTGATCCGCACAACACGCAGCATTGAGTTGACGGAGCACGGGAAACGCTTGTTTGAGTTGGTGGGGCAGCCTATTGACCATATTCAGCAAGGTTTAAATGCCATGCATGAATATCAACAAGAGCTGACGGGCAAGGTGCGTTTAGCCATTCCTTCCGCATTGATGAGCTCTGCCGCGTTTAACGCGATCATCACCGAGTACACAACGCGGTATCCGGAGATTTCGGTCGAGATTGAAAACCATCAAGAGAGTGTCGATCTCAAGCGTCAATCGTTTGATTTGCAGCTTCTTCCGAGCGTAGTCAAAGTCACCGATGACAGCTATGTGCAGTTCAGTCTTTTGCCTTATCGTAGTCACTTTGTTGCGTCAAAAGCCTATCTAGAATCGCATCCGCCAGTAAAAATGGTTGAAGATCTTAAGCAACATCGCCTTTTAACTAATCGTTACAATGCCGATTTGCTCGATTCAGATTTGCATGTCGCGTTGCGTTCGGATGACCTCAACTTGCTGCGCTCGATGGCGATAGCAGGAAACGGCATCGCGTTTATTCCTCAAATTCACTCCAAGCCTGCACTGAGAGACGGTTTGTTGGTCGAGGTGCTGCCTCAATTCGCGCATCCGAAGCAGCATCTTACTCTGATTTATCCCTCGGCCTTATTTCTGCCCAATAAAGTCAAAGCCTTGATTGAGCTAATTCGAGAGAAATTTAAATAGTCAGTTCAAACCACTCTTAACTAAGAGCAAATGTGTGAGCGAAGGTCATCTTTCTAGGTTTTAGTGCTCTAATATGAAAGGATTCTGATACATTAACTGTTGCTCAACTTGTTGAGTATGGTTTGTGGTCGCACAAGATAGGAGGTGGAAATGTTATCGAAAGGAAACACGGGCCTGATTGTGGTAGATGTTCAGGGCAAACTCGCTACATTAATGCATGAAAGCGACTCACTGATTGAAAATATCACGAAACTGGTAAAGGGTGCCAAAGCACTAAATTTGCCTATTCTGTGGCTAGAACAGAATCCAGAAAGGTTGGGCCCAACCGCGGAGCCGATTCGTGAAGTGCTTGAAAGCACGCATTTACCTATTACCAAGTACACGTTTGATGGCTGCAAAGAGGCGACGTTTAACGTCGCGGTGGAGAACGTAAAAGTGGATACCTGGTTGGTTTGCGGTATTGAATCCCACATTTGCGTCTATCAAACCGCGGTTTCTCTGCGTCAGTCCGGTTATCGCGTTGAATTAGTCACGGATTGTGTATCTTCCCGAACCGCTGCCAATAAGGCGCTCGCTCTTGCGAAGTTAACCGCTAACGGTGTGGTGCTCACTGGGCTAGAAATGTGTTTGTATGAAATGGTCGAAGATTGCCGAGCACCTGAATTCAAAGAAATTCTGGCGCTCATCAAATAGTGGAATCGCTGTAATCAGCAACAACTTTATTTGAACACGCTATTCAAATTCTCGTTGATATCTTGGCAACATCGACTCGTTGCCAAGTAACCCGCCTTGGTGAATGTAAATCACCGTTTTATCTGTGTTCTCTTCGAACCAAGGTGTTAGGCATTGCCACATATACGGGTCGTATAACAGGTCAAATTCGAGGTCGGTTTGCTCAAAGAGTGCTTTCCATGTGATGTAATCTTCTTCGTACAAGCGACCAAAATGGTGTTTGTTGCGGATGGTTAAAATGGTTGGGTGGCTATTTTCACCGAGCTGGTTGAACTGCTCAGTTAAGTAATCTGCATCGCCTACGCAAGGGCAAGTTAGCACTTCAATGCCGTGTGGACATAAATGTTTATGAAGATATAAAGACGTCGTGCCAGTGCCTGATGGCAGGGCGACCGCAAACTGCTCTTTACCTCTCAATCGCGTCCAATCAAGAATTTCTCGTGCTAACTGTTTGATGCCAGCTTCAGCGAGGTGGGAACGTCCACCTTCTGGAATAAGCAATGTCGATTCATCTAATCTTCGTACCTGGTGGATGTATTCACTAGGGTGGAGTTCGCTACCGATGTCTCGCATGGCGGTGATTTTCATACCCAAATCGAGAGCGCCGCGATAGTTTCCGATGGGGGAGCTTTTTAGCCAAGATGGAATGTGATGAACATAAAACTCAAATGCCCAACCTTTAATCTGGGCGAGAGCTGCTAGCGAATACATCGCGTTGGATTGAGCAGAGCCGTAACTGATGAGGGTTTTGATGTCGCTGTTCTGCGTTTCCATCAACGCCATAAACTTACGTGCTTTGTTCCCTGAAAAGTGAGAATGCAGCATGTCATCACGCTTAAGAAAAAACGTATGACCGTTGAAGTTGTGTTGAGTTATCGGGCTTTCAGAGAGTTTCATGTGACTGCTGACGTGTCCAACCACGCGACCTTGCCGTTAAAAAGGGCGCGTAGTGTAACGCCATTAAACCCAGATAAAAAGTCTGTGTTTCAGTACAACCATTTCGGTTATTCCTGATGCTCTGACGCAAGATCAATTACTGCCTCACAACCACCTTCTGGATGTGTACCAATCTTAAATTGCCAGCCATAGCGTTGGCACAAATCGTCCACAATCATCAAACCTAATCCGTGCCCATCTGAGTGCGGAATGGTCGAAAATCCTTCACCTTCATCGCGCACCGAGATGGTGTTTTCATCCATGCTGATATGAATTGATCCCGATGGTGTCGCGGCGATGCCGTTGCGAATCAGGTTGCCAAGAATAATGGTCAACACGGCATTGGTTGCGCGCGTTCTTGGGTTGCCGTCGATCTGGACATCAAAGCTGAGTGCTTTCTCATCCGCCTGAGCTTGGCTTTGGAAGATGATTTGGTTGAGCTCTTCCTCGGTGATGCTGCGCACTGGTGAATCATCTGCATTACGCTCGTAACGTACTAAGCCGAGTAGGGCATCCACCATGGTCGACATCTGCTGTGTTGCATCTTGAATTCGGTTCACTTGGCGGGTTTGGAAATCCGTGTTCGCACTTCTCGCCAGTAAGCTGCTTGAGCCTTTCATCACCGTTAACGGTGTACGCAGTTCATGGCTCGCGTATCGTGCAAAGGCTTGCTCACGCTTGATGACTTGGTTGATTTTGTGGCGGTACTCATTCAGCTCATCCGCAAGAGTTTGGAACTCTTTGGCTGAACCCTCTGGCACACTAAAAGTCTGTGTGGCATCGCCTTGGTGGTGATCGAGTTGGGTTTTAAGTGCATTGACGGGTTCAATCAAGCGTTGTGATAGGCGCAGCAACAGACTACCAAACAGGAACACCAGCACGGCGACAATCGATAACACCATAGCGACGACGAGAATGAATTCCTCTGAGGTGATCTCGATTTCATCAATCAAGGAAACCAGAATCACAGGATGCTCAACGCCTTTATAGGTGTAGGTGCTCATGTAAACCATGCGCGAGTATTCACCGTCTTCTACTTCATCAAGAAAGTGCTTTTGACCTATTAGGTATTTTTGGTAGCGCTCGGCAACCAATGATATGTCGTTGTATGCGGTAGTGAGCAGGTCAAGCTGAATACTGCCTTGCTCTGGGTGGGACTGGAAATGTTCAATCGCTTCTTTTTTGTCGACCATAATACGACGCTCGCCGACACGGTCTTCAGACCAAAGCAGGGAGCCGGTAATCAACAAAAAGCAGAAGATGCCAATCACGACCGACACAAAAGAGAAAAACAGAGCGAGTCGCCCTGTCATACTTTGTGTGCTTTGCGTGCTAGCAAGTAAGCGATTGATCATGCAACTGTCTCCAAGCGGAAGCCAACTTTCGGCACGGTGATCAGCACATGTTGTTCAAATGGCTTATCAAGTTGGTTGCGAAGTTGGTAAATGTGGCTGCGCAGAACGTCGTTGTTCGGCTCGTTCTCTTGCCATAGTTGGAAGGCGATTTCTTCACGTGTTACTACGTCTGGCGCGCTTTTCACAAGCATTTCCAGAATGGTGTAAGTGGTGGGGTTTAGCGCCAACAGTTTATCTTGGCGGTAAGCTTTACGCGTTTTTTGGTCGATAGACACTTCACCGTATTCCAACTTGCTCGATGCGACAGTGCCACGGTAACGGCGGATCAGTGCCATCATGCGCGCTTCAAGAATATCCAGATCGAAAGGTTTGGTCAGATAGTCATCCGCACCGTGTTGGAAGCCTTTGAGCATATCGTCACGGCTATCGAGCGCCGTCAGCATAAGTACCGGTGTGTTGTTGCCCGCGTCGCGAAGTTTATTACACATGGTCAGGCCATCCATGCGTGGCAGCATGAGATCGAGCAAGATGATGTCGAAGGTGTTTTCCATCGCTAGTTTCAGGCCGAGTTCGCCGTTGTCTGCATAATCGAGTTCCATACCTGCACACTCAAAATAATCGAACAGCATGCCTGCAATTTCTCGATTATCTTCGACTAAAAGTACGCGTTTCATGTATTTCTCTCCAAGTGGGCAGGTGTTCGAAAATAAGACTTCGTCTTAACCGAACATTATTCACTAAGGACGTGAAAAAGATGTCAATAACATCTCTTTCACGTTGATGTTTGTAGACTGGATTCATTCATCGGATTTAGTGGAAGAGTAGCATGTCAACCTTCAACATTCACGCTGCAACCTTTTCAAAGGTGAGCCAACACACTGAGCCTAAAACAGTTTTGTCTGTTGTGGTGCCATTCTTTAACGAGCAAGAAGTCTTACCTGAATTTCATCGTCGTTTAGCCGCCGTTTTGGATGAAATGCCAGAACGCTGTGAAATCGTTTATGTGGACGACGGCAGCAAAGACGAGAGCCTAATGATCGCGCAAAACTTTTCTCAATCTTCTAGCGACGTTCGTTGTATTGCACTAAGCCGTAACTTCGGCAAAGAGTCCGCCATGAGTGCGGGTCTGGAACACTGCCAAGGTGAAGCGGTGATTGTGATTGATGCCGACTTGCAAGACCCACCGGAGTTAATCCCGCAAATGGTATCAAAATGGCGTGAAGGGTATGACATGGTGAACATGCAGCGCAGTGAACGCCACGGCGAAACTTGGTTCAAACGCTTCTCGGCCGCTTGCTTTTACAAAGTGCTTAACAGCATGGCGAAATTGGAGGTGCCAGAGAATGTGGGCGACTTCCGTTTACTGAGCGCAAAAGTGGTCAAACACATCAATGCGCTGCCAGAACGTAACCGATACATGAAAGGCATTTTCTCTTGGCCGGGTTTCAAGCAAGTGACGGTTCAGTTTGAGCGTGACGCTCGTTTTTGTGGTGAAACCAAATGGAACTACCTCAAGCTGATTGGCCTTGCAATGGACGGCATTACCTCGTTTTCCATTCGTCCTTTGCGCTTAGCGACACTTGCCGGTGCGTTAGTGGCGTTCAGTGCCTTTATCTATGGCGCATTCATCATGATGAAAACTGTTGTGTTTGGTGAGCCTGTCACTGGCTACCCATCCATGATGGTCGTCCAACTTGCCTTGGGCGGTGTGCAACTGCTGTCGATTGGCCTTTTGGGTGAATACATTGGCCGCATTTTTGTCGAGACCAAGCAACGTCCTCTTTATCTTGTTCAGTCTGTTTACGAGCAGCCTGCAAAACATCAACCCATCCAAACCATGAAGTTTAAACTGGGAGAAACCGCGTAATCATGAGTATTAATAAAACCCATCTGTGGTTGTTGTTGGCGTTTGCTCTTTTACTCCGTCTTATTTCACTTGCCGCTTACCCTTTGATGGACACCACAGAAGCCCGCTACGGCGAAATGGCGCGCTTAATGGTGGAAACTGGCAATTGGCTTACCCCACAGTTTGATTACGGCGTGCCTTTTTGGGGGAAGCCACCCCTATTCACGTGGATGAGTGCTTATGGCATTGAGCTGTTTGGATTGAATGAATTTGCAGTGCGCGCGCCTCATTGGTTGGCGGGGGTTGCGACGATTGTTTTTGTTGCTTTCATGGCGCATCGCGCAGGCTTTAATGCAGTCATCGCAGCGTTGGTACTGGCGACGTGTGGCATCTTTTCAATTGCGGCGGGTGCGGTGATGACAGACATGGCACTGACGTTGGCAATGACCATGGCGATGGTCGGCTTTTACTACTGCTGGCTTGGCAAAGAAAAACACAGCCGATTGTGGGGTTACCTCGGTTTCTTTGGCTTGGCTTGCGGGCTGTTAGCGAAAGGTCCAGTGGCGATCGTGATCATGGGCATTGCAGTGTTTCCTTGGCTCGTGATTCAGCACGGTTTCTTTGGTGCCTTCAAAGCCTTGTGGCAGCGTTTTCCAATTGTATCGGGGTTGGCGCTCATGCTAGCGATTGCTCTGCCTTGGTACATCATGGCTGAAATGGCGACACCTGGATTTATTGATTACTTTATTGTCGGCGAGCACTTTAAGCGTTTTGTTGTCAGCGGTTGGGAAGGGGATCTGTATGGCTCTGCTCATGATCAACCACGTGGGATGATCTGGGTATTCTGGCTGCAGTCGGCTGCGCCTTGGTCAATTGTATTGCCTATCTTGGCGTGGAAACGTCGTAAGGTGCTCAAAGCCATTGAAACGGATCATCAAGGTCTGTTTAGCTTCCTAATGTGTTGGCTGATTTCACCAATGATCTTGTTCACCATGGCTGGGAATATTTTGCCTGCTTACGTACTACCGGGTGTGCCTGCATTGGGTATCTTGATTGCAATGCTGGTGGATAAACACGATTTCAAATGGCTGACCGGAACGGCAGCGGTGTTGCCAGCCCTGCTTATGATTGCGATGTTGGTTTTGAATATGGGCAAAGCAGACAGTCGCAGCGACCGCATCATCTTCGCACAAATCAATGACAACGCTCCGGTCTTTTATATTGGTAAGCGCCCGTTTTCAGGCCAGTTCTATAGTTATGGTCAGGCGAAAAAGCTTGAAGATAAGAATGACTTAAACAATCTGAAGAAATTCCACCTGATTGGTAAATCGCAGCAAGTGGATAGCATGATTCATGAAAATGCGTTGAGTTGTACCAATGAGTTCACAGCCAAATCGAAACGCTCACTCTACACCTGTGTGGTTGGATAACGGAATGCGCAAATTACCAAAGTTTGCTTCCTTAGATAGGTTTGCTTCGTTAACAAGGTTTGCTCTGGTAGGTGGTGTCGGCTTTATGGTCGACACCCTTATCTTTTCTGTGTTGTTCCATTGGTTTGGTCTGGAGCTGATGCTGGCTCGTGGGATAGCATTTTTGTTTGCAGCAACCACGACTTGGCTTGGCAATCGCTGGCTGACTTTCTCTCAAGCAGAAAAAACCAACCCTTTCGCTCAATGGCAAAAATTTATGGCGAGTGCCTGTATCAGTGCTTTGCCTAACTTTATTGTGTTCAAAGGCGTAACGCTCGCGCTAGGAACGCAAGGGGTGATGGTCTATTTGGCTTTGATCTTAGGCATATTGGCAGGCATGGTGAGTAACTATTTACTCAGTGCAAAATGGGTGTTTAGTTGAGGATAGAAAGGTTCGGGCTTACTATCCTATCCTCGAGTTAAAAATTCGTTATTTGAACCAATTTTTCTTTTTGTACATCAGAGTAAACCTAAAGCTTTTCATGGGGGGATGTAAAAAGGTAAACAAGCCAAGGTTTATACCTTGGCTGCCGTTAGTTCAGATTTTGATTGTTCGATTTCAGACTCGGTTTGCCACTTGCCGTTGTAAAGATACTTACACTCTGGGAGTGGCGCTTTCGCATCCCTTAAATCAAACACTTCATTGGTAGGGTATTCACGATAATAAGCGGGAGTCGTAAAAAGTCTAGGTTCAGGCTTCGCTTCAAACAGCTTTTTATGATCATTGACCTCTTTACAATCCAGTTTGTAGGCCTCTGACAGTTGCGTGACCATGGATTCTAATTCCACTTCATTTTTAAAGAAAATGTAACAATAAAATCGTCCCTGTGAGCGAAAAGTAATCTCCTGAGCAGTATCTTGGTATTCGCACCTGTCATACTTAAAAAAGAACTTAATTACTTTCCTTTTCTTATTGTAATCAGCAAAGAGCCAGTCTTCACGTTCTCCGACCCTCACTTCTGTTGGTTCATCAGGCTGACGTTTAAGCATTTTAAAGGAGACTAATATAAAAGCACCAGCGCCTGCTAACGCCATCGGGCCAACTACCGCTACCATCAAAACGCAAACTACCGCACCGATCCAGCCAACGGCTTGTGTGGCGGTATTCGCCCACTTAGGCATGTTGCGACGCTTCTTCATCACAAAGCCTTTGTCAGAAAAAATATAGTCATAGCGATAGTCGAGGCCAATCGTAAGGTAAAAGGCTCCAGATACCATCACCGACAAAATAAAAGAAAAAATAGTTACGTCAACCGTGTCACTCGTGTGTATAAACAAAGTTAATAGGAATGGAGCGATCACAAATGGAAGCGCAAAAAGTTTAAAGTAATAGCGAAATGGTTCCTCTACATCATACTTATGCCATGTTCTGACATTATCGCCTGCGAGTATTTCTTGCTCTTGCGCCTCTTGATAAACTGCCAACTCTTCTGGGGTGATGTAAAATGGTGAATATGCCAAGGGTTACTCCAGAGCTGTAGTTAGTTTAGACTTTGATTGTTCGATTTCAGACTCGGTTTGCCACTTGCCGTTGTAAAGGTATTCACGCTCAGGAAGTGGGGCATTTGACGCCCTTAAATCAAATACCTCTTCGGTTTGATATTCTCTACTACAAACTGGAATACTAAAGAGCCTTGATTCTGGCTTCGATTCAAACAGCTTTTTGTGGTCATCTACCTCTGTACAATCCAGCTTGTAGACCTTTGACAGTTGCGCGATCATGGATTCTAAATCTGCTTCAGTTTTAAAGAAAACATAACAATCTGATCTATCTTGTGAGCGAAAGATAGTCTTATGAGCAGTATCTCGATATCTGCATATGTCCTGCTTAAAATAGAATTGGATCACTTTCCTTTTCTTGTTGTAGCCCGCAAACAGCCAATCTTCTCGTTCGCCTACTCTCACTTCTGTTGGTTCATCAGGCTGACGTTTAAGCATACCAAATGAAACCAATATAAACCCACCAGCTCCGGCAAGAACCATGGGTCCAGCAACCCCAACCATCACGACACAAACTATTGCTCCAATCCAGCCCATGGCTTGAGTCGCAGAGTTGACCCAATTCGGTAAATCACGTCGCTTTTTTATAACCAATCCGCGATCGGACAAGATGTAATCATAACGATTGTCCAACCCAAATGTCAGGTAAGATACACCAGACATGATAATCGTCAGACCCGATAAAATGTAAGTTAAGATCATGTCACTGTTATCATGTAGGAAATAGGTAAGGAAAAATAATGGACTGACAGCGGCTATAGCAATCGATAGGTATAAGTATCGAAAAGGCTCTTCAATATCGTGCTTGTGCCAGGTTGTGAGGTTCATCCCCTTTAGAATTTCTTGCTCTTGTTCTTCTTGATAAGCCGAAAGCTCGTCTGGCGTGATGTAAAAAGGTAAATAAGCCAAGGGTTACTCCTTGGCTGTCGTTAGTTCAGGTTTTGATTGTTCGATTTCAGATTCCGTTTGCCACTTGCCGTTGTAAATACGTCGCCATTCAGGAAGTGGGGCGTTTTTAGCTCTCAGGTCAAAGGTATCGGCTACCGGAAATTCAAGGCTGCGAGAAGGGATATCTTCAATTCGAGGTTCAGGTCTTCCTTCAAAAAACGCTTTATGGTCTGGAAAATCAATACATTCAATGTCGTATTTGTTTGAAAGGGTCTCTAGCATTGCATCTAGGTCTTGAACAGTCCTAAAGAATATGTAGCTATAACCACGAGTTTGAGCTCTGAAGATGGTATGCTTCTCTAGGCTCCATTTAGAACACTCGTCATACTTGTGGTAGAAGCGAATCACTTTACGCTTTTTGTTGTAGTAGGCGAACAGCCAATCTTCTGTCTCTGCTACTCGAACTTCCGTAGGTTCGTCAGGCTGACGATTTAGCATACGAAATGAAACCAGTATAAACCCTCCAGCACCGACAAGAACCATGGGCCCAGCAATACCTACCATTACTACACAAACTATAGCACCAACCCAGCCCATGACCTGCGTTGCTGAGTTTACCCAATTAGGTAAATCACGTCGCTTTTTTATAACTAACCCGCGATCGGACAAGGTGTAATCATAACGATTGTCCAACCCAAATGTCAGATAAGATACACCAGACATGATTATAGTCAGACCCGATAAAATGTAAGTTAAGATCATGTCGCTGTTGTCATGTAGGAAATAGGTAAGGAAAAATAATGGACTGACAGCGGCTATAGCAATCGATAGGTATAAGTATCGAAAAGGCTCTTCAATATCGTGCTTGTGCCAGATTGTTAGATTCATCCCCTTTAGAATTTGTTGCTCTTGTTCTTCTTGGTAGGACGAAAATTCTTCTGGCGTGATGTAAAAAGGTAAATAAGCCAAGGGTTACTCCTTGGTTGTTGTTAGTTCAGATTTAGATTTTTCAATCTCAGATTCCATTTGCCACTTGCCGTTGTAAAGGTATTCACGTTCTGGGAGCGGGGCTTTTGAAGCTCTTAAATCAAATACCTCATCGGTTTGATATTCTTTATAACAAACTGGCGTGCCAAACAGTCTAGCCTCTGGCTTAGCTTCAAATAGCTTTTTGTGGTCGGCGACTTCCGTACAGTCAAGCTTATATTCTGTAGCTAGTTGATTGACCATAGACTCTAAGTCAGACAAGGTTTTGAAAAATACGTAATAGTGGAATCGGTTGTGTAAGCGTGAAATCTTAGTATGTTCTATATTAATATATTCGCATGTGTCATGCTTAAAAAAGAACTTAATTACTTTTCTTTTCTTATTGTAATCAGCAAAGAGCCAGTCTTCACGTTCTCCGACCCTCACTTCTGTTGGTTCATCTGGTTGGCGTTTAAGCATTTTAAAGGAGACTAATATAAAAGCACCAGCGCCTGCTAACGCCATCGGGCCAACCATCGCTACCATCACCACACACACCACTGCACCTATCCAGCCAACGGCTTGCGTGGCGGTATTCACCCACTTAGGCATGTTGCGACGTTTCTTCATCACAAAGCCTTTGTCAGAAAAAATATAGTCATAGCGATAGTCGAGGCCAATCGTAAGGTAAAAGGCTCCAGATACCATCACCGACAAAATAAAAGAAAAAATAGTTACGTCAACCGTGTCACTCGTGTGTATAAACAAAGTTAATAGGAATGGAGCGATCACAAATGGAAGCGCAAAAAGTTTAAAGTAATAGCGAAATGGTTCCTCTACATCATACTTATGCCATGTTCTGACGTTATCGCCTGCGAGTATTTCTTGCTCTTGTGCCTCTTGATAAACTGCCAACTCTTCTGGGGTGACGTAAAATGGTGAATATGCCAAGGCTTACTCCAGAGCTGTAGTTAGTTTAGACTTTGATTGTTCGATTTCAGACTCGGTTTGCCACTTACCGTTGTATATACGTTGCCATTCAGGAAGCGGGGCGTTTTGAGCTCTCAGGTCAAAGGTATCGACTACTGGAAATTCAAGGCAGCGAGAAGGGATATCTTCAATTCGAGGTTCAGGTCTTCCTTCAAAAAACGCTTTATGGTCAGGAAAATCAATACATTCAATACCGTACTTGTTTGAAAGGGTTTCTAGCATCGCATCTAAGTCTTGAACAGTCCTAAAGAATATGTAGCTATCACCACGAGTTTGAGCTCTGAAGACGGTGTGTTTCTCTAGGTTCCATTTAGAACACTCGTCATACTTGTGGTAGAAGCGAATCACTTTACGCTTTTTATTGTAGTAGGCGAACAGCCAATCCTCACGCTCACCGACTTTAATTTCGGCTACTTCGTCTGGTTGACGTTTAAGCATTTTAAAGGAAACCAATATAAAGGCCCCAGCGCCAGCTAAAGCCATTGGACCAACAAGAATTACCATTAATATACATGTGCTAGCGCCCACCCAGCCTGTTACTTGACTCGCATTGTTCATCCATTTTGGAATGGTACTACTAGACTTTGCAACAAGTCCTTTTTCTGAAAAAACATAATGGTACTGCTTTAAAAGCCCCCATCTCATTAGGAAATAAAAAAGTGCCACGCAAAATGAAAGTACACATGCTAAGAAAATGGTGTCATCGTTTTGGTCAAAGTTTGCTAAGGCAAAAAATATCGCAATACAGACAAACAAGGTTACGAGAGTAAAATAGAGGTGAATGTATCGAGAAGGCATCTCGACGTTTACAACACTCCAACGTAAAACATTGCTAACCGAGCTGATTCTTTGCTCTTGAGCCTCTTGATAAACCGCCAATTCTTTTGGGGTGATGTAAAAAGGTGAATAAGCCAATGTTTATACCTTGGCTGCTGTTGGTTCAGATTTTGATTGTTCGATTTCAGACTCGGTTTGCCACTTGCCGTTGTAAAGGTATTCACGCTCAGGAAGTGGGGCATTTGACGCCCTTAAATCAAATACCTCTTCGGTTTGATATTCTCTACTACAAACTGGAATACTAAAGAGCCTTGATTCTGGCTTCGATTCAAACAGCTTTTTGTGGTCATCTACCTCTGTACAATCCAGCTTATATTCAGTAGCTAACTGATTTACCATCGATTCTAAGTCCGTTTCAGTTTTGAAAAATACGTAGCAATCAGATCTGCTATGTGAACGGACAATAGTGTTGTGTTCCATATCGATATATTCACACTTATCCTGCTTAAAGTAGAACTGGATCACTTTGCGCTTTTTGTTGTAGTCGGCAAACAACCAATCTTCACGCTCTCCAATTCTCACTTCTGTTGGTTCATCGGGCTTGCGTTTTAACATACCAAATGAGAATAAAATAAGAGCGCCCGATCCAGCTAACGCCATCGGGCCAACTACCGCTACCATCAAAACGCAAACTACCGCACCGATCCAGCCAACGGCTTGTGTGGCGGTATTCGCCCACTTAGGCATGTTGCGACGCTTCTTCATCACAAAGCCTTTGTCAGAAAAGATATAGTCATAGCGATAGTCGAGGCCAATCGTAAGATAAAAGATCCCGGCCATCATTACTGACAAGATAAGGCCAAAAAAGGTCACGACAAGCGTATCACTTGAGTGTGTCAAAAATACAATTACAAATAAGAAGCTCATAAATGGCAAAGCCGTTAACTTGTAATGGTAGCGAAATGGCTCTTCTACATCATACTTATGCCATGTTGTTAAATTGTCCCCTTTGAGAATCTCTTGCTCTTGTGCTTCTTGATAAACCGCCAATTCTTCTGGGGTGATATAAAACGGTGAATATGCCAAGGGTTACTCCTGAAAACCTAGTGTGCCAACAGCGGGGGTGAGTGTTTTTTTAATTATGTCTTGTTTGATATTGTCTGAAATAATGCCATAAGTTGCACTCTGTTTTATGCCGTTTTGGAACCAATACTCACGCTTAGCAGGGGCATCATCTTCCACATCGTAAGCTACTTGCATTGTAAGGTAATGATCTGCTTCTTCAATTGGCAAGGTTACTTTGTACACCAGTGATTCTTTGCTCGCTTGATCTTGAGTTTGTAGCGTGACTAAATCTGCGTTTTGATGCCACGAGCCTGACATCAAATCATCTTCTGTTGCCTTGCTGTTAGTTCTCAACGTAATACCATTCGTTGCAGCACGCCTTGGCAGTTGAATATGCACTTCCAAACCGATTAACACACGATGTGTGTAACTTGGGTAAGCTTGTACTTTTTCAATAGGTTGATGGTATACCGTAGGCTGTTGAATAATAGATTGTAAGTCAAACAGCGCTTGCTGAACCAATGCTGAATTATGCTTCTCTCTTTCGGGTAAGCTCGAAGATTGGCTCCACTGAGTGCGAGTCGGGTGATAACCCCAAGGCAGTTTATCTAACCATTTTTGGAAATCATCTTGTTTCAGCTTATTCAACTTATAATTGATGGCTAGGTATGCAATCGTGAGAATAACCAGGCCGGCCGTTATAAGCCCGCCAAAGGATAAGTTTAATGCAAATTGTCCAGTTAACCCTCCGTATACTTGGAATATACCGACAGCTGACATTGCTGTTAATACTAGGGAATTTGCTACATGCAGATATTTTTCTTGACTATAAACTTTGTCAGCACTCTGCCAAGAACGGTAAGCCTCAATACCCGAAGCTAACGCACCTAAAGCCCCTGTGATTGCTAGCCATTTATTGAATACCTTTAGGTCATCAAGGTTTAAGTTTTTAAAGGTATCTTCGTTTCTATTCACTAACTTTTTTAAGACATTATATGAATGTGACCTTAACCTAGGTTCACCCTTCACTTTCTCCCATAACTTACCTGTACGAACACCTGTCCAAGCGTTGACTGTGTAAAATAACTTTTGCTGGATATCCAAAAATTCATCTGAGGACATTAACCCCGTGTCTTGAATACTGCTCATGGCATCACCAAGCGCGATGCAGTTAAATATTAATGCCAGAAAGCCTAGACCACCGGCATTCTCGAACAGTTTATTCAAATCATCGAGTTTATTCATAGCGATCCGCGTTCTAAGCTCGACGGTTCTTTGCGTTAGATCATCAGGTAACTCAATGTACTGCGGGTACTCCAATGTAGCTACAGCGAGAGCCTTCTTAATAGTCTTTCTATTTTCTAAAGCTGTTGTGTATTTAGAGTCAGCTTTGCGGTTATTTTTCTGGAAGTCAGCAATGATGGCATTGTTTTTTTCGAGCTTAATCAGATAATCATTTACGCGTGTTTTCCATTTTTTAAAATCGTGAGCGTAACCTTCTTTTATTGTTACGGGCATATTGTGTGCCATATGTTCTGCAATAACGGCAAATAAATAATAGCTATGACGGTTCAGAGGTTTAGCGAAAACAGGCATCAGCGAAATTGATACTTGTGAGGTCATGCTAACACCAAACTCTACAACGCCTTTTGCAAGCGCACCTATTGCAGATTTAAAAATAATATCCAGCTCTTGGAAACCTTTGGCGATATCTTTGAGAAAAGCTGTTTCCGCAGTGTTTGGGTTGGAAACAAAGTCCATGATCTTAGAGTACATATTCACGCGGTTGCTGGTATCAGATATCTGGTCCATCAACTGATTATCAGGATCAGGATTTTCTGAGACGATCGACTGTTCATCAAGCGCCTCTGTAATATTCTTCTCCATCACTTTAAATAAACTACGACTAAACCCAGAGGCATAGAGTGCGAGTAAACTGGTTGGTTTCTCCCATTGGCTTTCTGCCCATTGGCGGTCTTCTTCTTGCATCACCAAAGTAAATGACTCAACCGCTTGCTTGTGCAGTTGATACAAGCTGTACTGTGTGTCTTCGCTGTATAGGTCGAAGGTTCTTTCAAGGTGATGCGGCGTTAAGGACTCCATTACTGCGATAAAGTCGCGTTTGACCGAAACCACTTGGGTTAGCATGTTTTCTTTTTGTTCTGACAGCTCTTGCATCTCGCTCAGCATTTGCTTCCAGTTGAGCTGCTGACGCCAGCGTTCAGTCGCTATCCATTGTTCGTATTTACCAAAACGGCTCGCAGAAATTCGATATTTGTCCTGTATCGCTTTAGCAATGTCACTTTGGGTATGTTGGTGTGATTCAATCGCTCCAGCGGAAAATTTAGCAGGATAGCCGGACTGAACTGAGCTTTTGTTCTGCTCTGCCAAATCAAGTTGGTGAGAGGAGTCATAATAGTCAGCCATGTCGGTATAAAACGACAGCTCTTCGCCGTTACGCTTAACGCTAGCTGGCATGTCTATCTCGTCACTTGCACCAAACATACACAGTTGCATGGCGGTCTGCATCAAGTTCCACTGGTTTGAAAACTGGTCAGTGAAAAGGCGGTAAGGGCTTGCGGCACCAACAAAATGCAGTGACATATCTTGAATGTCTGCGGCGTAATCTTTTATCGCGACGAAGTAGCCTGATTCTTCTTCTGGAATCGCAGAGGTTAAATCGCTTTCGACTGCGACAGGTTTAAAAACAGAACCATCTTCATCTGCTTTGGTGGCGATGCCAGAATCCGCAAAGCGACCATCATCGACGGCAGAAGATTCAATATCAGCGACTTGGGTTAACTTATCTATTGGTGCAATGTTGTGCTGATTCTCGTTTGAGGACAGAACAATGGTTTGCATGCGATCGATATGATTACTCGGATTGTTAAGTACGCGCATGAACGTGTGCCATGTCCAGCGGTGCTCAGAGAAGCAAATCGATAGTACGCTTCCGTTGACGTAAGTAAGGAAGGCCTTTGCATCTTGTGGTGTCCCACGCTGCTCTGATTTTGGGCTTTCTGATTCTCCCAACTTATAGAGCGTGAATTGCGTTCCTTTGATTTCGTATTCGTCTAAGCTTTTGTTGATTGCATCATAGACATACAGCCAACCGTCGCGCAGTTGACGCAGGGTGTAACCAACGGTATTGAGTTTGGCTGGGCCTTGGCCTTTCCATTCTTCAGGCAAACCAAAAGGTTGTGTCTCTTCTGTTTCTAGCTGATCGATGGCATAGCGGACTGGGATAAAGTGCGCAGGTGATGCTTCCGTTGCTTCTTTCTCAGTTTTTAAATTGAGAGGCTCTGGTTCAGACGGCGGTGGCGGATCGATTTTTTTTGTTTCTCCCTCCCAAAACATACTGCGCTCTGGGGGTGAGCCAGCAAGATCATCGGATTCCGTGGTTGGAACGATATTCAGCGATTTCAGTGTACCATCGCTTTCAAATGCCTGAACGGCCTCCTCATAGGTATAGCTGTTGTCATACCAGAACATAGAAGTTTTTGGGGGAAGTGGATTATTCATCGTTAGCCCATGTTTAAGAGTTTTACTCTGTTACGCAAATATCGCACCAAAATAAAGCAATTAAAAATCAATAAGTTATGCTTTTATGGTTTTGCTTCAATCAAATAATTGTTTGTTTTTCCAATAAGTTGGTTGGTGTTTACCATTTTTTGTATTGATTGAATCAAAGTTTGAGTTATTAGTGATGCTTCAATGAGCTGACAAAACAAAAGGGCTCCAGAGTTAACTCTGGAGCCCTTTCTAGTATTTAAGCTCTAAATAATTAGCGACGCTTTGGTTTACGTTGACCAGCTGGTTTGCCTTGTCCTTGTGGGCGACCTTGGCCTTGCGGCTTGCTACCTGCCGGGCGGTTTGCACCGTTGCCGCTAGGACGTTGGCCGTTGCTTGCAGGGCGTTGACCACCTGTAGCTTTGCCAGAACCGTTACGGTTACCAGATGGTTTACCATCTTTTGAACCGCCTTCAGAGCGTTTGTTCAAATGACCACCGAAGCCTGGTTGGTTTTTGGTATGTTTGGTTGCAAAGCGGTTTGCCCCGTGACGACCAGATTTACGACGTTGCGCAGGTGTTTGTGCTTCAATGTCTTCTGCAGGAACGAGACAGCCTTGTTTGTCACCAATCAAATGTTTTTTACCCATACTGACTAGGGCTTCACGGATCATTGGCCAGTTTGCTGGATCGTGGTAACGCAACAGCGCTTTATGTAGGCGACGTTGACGTTCACCTTTTGCTACAGGTACATCTTCACGTTTTTTGTACTTCACGCGTTTCAGAGGGTTTGTCTCTGAGTAGTACATCGACGTTGCGTTACACATTGGCGAAGGGTAGAAGTTTTGTACTTGGTCACATTCGAAGTTGTTCTTTTTGAGCCACAGAGCAAGGTTCAGCATGTCTTCGTCTTCTGTGCCTGGGTGCGCAGAGATAAAATAAGGGATTAAGTACTGCTTCTTGCCTGCTTCTGCACTGTATTTCTCGAACATCTCTTTAAAGCGATCGTACGTACCCATGCCTGGCTTCATCATCAGATCAAGAGGACCTTTCTCTGTATGTTCCGGTGCAATCTTCAAGTAACCGCCTACGTGGTGAGTAACGAGCTCTTTCACGTATTCTGGTGATTCAATCGCAAGGTCGTAACGTACGCCAGATGCAACCATCACTTTCTTCACGCCTTCAACTTTACGCGCTTCGCGGTATAAATCGATCGTGTGTTTGTGGTCTGTGTTTAGCTTGTTACAGATGCCCGGGAATACACAAGAAGGACGACGACAGTTCGCTTCCGCTTTTGGATCTTTACAGCCCAGGCGGTACATGTTTGCAGTCGGGCCACCAAGATCGGAAATTGTGCCGGTAAAGCCTGGAACTTTGTCGCGAATTTCTTCAATCTCGTTGATGATAGACTCTTTCGAACGGTTTTGAATGATTCGACCTTCATGCTCGGTAATCGAACAGAAAGAACAGCCACCAAAGCAACCACGCATGATGTTCACAGACGTCTTGATCATGTCGTACGCAGGAATTTTTGCTTTGCCGTACATAGGATGAGGAACACGCGCGTAAGGCAGGCCAAACACAAAGTCCATCTCTTCGGTCGTCAATGGAATTGGAGCTTGGTTTACCCAAAGTTCACGATCACCATGGCTTTGAAGTAACGCTCGACCAGAGTACGGGTTCGTTTCTAAATGCAGTACACGGCTTGCATGCGCATAAAGAATGCGATCGTTTCTTAGCTTTTCAAACGAAGGTAAACGGACCGCAGTCGTCGCAGCATCGTGGCGTGATGGGCGAATTGTGATTGGTTGTGCAACTGGCTCGTCTTTTTTAGTTTCACACTGAGTTTCTACTTCGTATGGGTTCTTTGGTACGAACGCTTCTTTACGAGGTTTTTCAATACGAGAAGAATCAATAACCGTGTAGCCTTCTGGCGCGACTGGCAAGTTCACGGCAGTACCACGAATATTGGTCATGGTGCTGATGTCTTCGCCGTTTGCGATGCGATGTGCTATTTCGACAAGTGCGCGTTCTGCGTTACCAAAAAGTAGGATGTCTGCTTTTGCATCAAATAGTACCGAACGGCGAACTTTATCTGACCAGTAATCGTAGTGCGCAACACGGCGTAGGCTGGCTTCGATACCACCTAAAACAATAGGTACTTCTTTGTAAGCTTCACGACAACGCTGAGAGTAAACCAAAGTCGCGCGGTCTGGGCGTTTACCACCTTCGTTATTTGGTGTGTACGCGTCATCGTGACGAAGCTTTTTATCCGCGGTGTAACGGTTGATCATGGAGTCCATGTTACCCGCAGTGATCCCGAAGAACAGATTTGGCTTACCAAGTTGCATGAACGCATCTTTATTTTGCCATTCTGGTTGAGCAATGATACCGACACGGAAACCTTGTGCTTCTAGCAGGCGGCCAATGATAGCCATACCAAAGCTTGGGTGATCCACATAAGCGTCACCGGTTACAATGATAATGTCACAGCTATCCCATCCTAGGGCATCCATTTCTTTGCGACTGGTCGGCAAGAAAGGTGCCGTACCAAAACACTCTGCCCAGTATTTTTTGTACTCATGAATAGGAGTGATGTTATTGGTCATATTTTGCTCTCTGTTCCAGGGAGCGCGAATTATAGCGATTTGATTATCAGGTATCTATAACAAACTCATCTATTCAAGCTTAGTTCATCGAGTTTTATTTGGTTTGTAAAAATATCAATGCTCTATCGGCGATTTTCTGTCTAATTTCACCTTGAAAGCCTCATGGTTATAGATCGGTTCATGAAAAATGTCGCAATCTTAATACAAAGCATAAGCAATGGTGTGCTTATATGGGGTAAAGCCTATAATCAAATTAGTGCATATTAAATGCAAAAGGCTGAGCTGCTCTGGAAATAGTTCTAAGTCGATAGGCTTATCGTTGACACAATCCATCTATAAAGAGGATCGGCAGGTCCCAACTGGAATGTCGCGAATTGACTGTGAATTTTGAGCCTTGGGCTAATTACAAAAAAAGGGGCTAGGGTATGAGTGAATCTACGACAACAGTGCATCCAAAAATGCAAACGACTTCCAGTCTAACTCCTGTTATAGAGTGGTCTTACGATATTGATACTCGCGAGTTCGAATGTGATCAGCAAGGAATGGCAAAGGCATTTGGGATAAGTACGCCAGTAACCAGCCTAAATAACTTGTTTGATCATATGCTGATGGGGCAACAAGAAACGCTAAAACAACGAATTCTAGAAGTGGAACTCTTTGGCGGACGGGGGCGGTTTTCTTGTTGCATGATGCTAAAAAACGTTAACTTAGTGCACGTTACTATTAGTTTTGAAAGGCTCAATAAGCGCATTATCCAAGGCACTATCATTCCACAATTAACAATCACTGGTTGCGAGGAGTTAGCGAAAATTCTCGAAACGATTTTTGATTTGCCAAATGTAGGCGTTTTAGTTGCCGATGAAGATACGCGCATCTTAGGTTGTAACCGTGCCTTTGAGTTACAAATGGGCTATCAAAACCGAGATCTGGTTGGGCTTAAAACTCATATATTCAGTACCTCTCACCATAGCCAAGCGTTTTATGATCAGCTGTGGCAGCAAATTAATGATGAAGGATGTTGGTGTGGTAACTTGCTGAGCAAAACAGCAAACGGTAGCAACCAAGCTCATCATCTTTGTATTTACCGACTTACGTTTCATTCTGGACGAATTCTTTATCTCGGATTTTCTACGGATATTTCTGCTTCGTTGTTGTGGATGAAAAATCGTTGTGAACAACAGCATGATTGGGCTGCCTTTTTACCGACGAGGAAAGAATTTGAACTCCAATTAGCTACCTTAGCGAATGAAAGCAGAAATAAAGAACTCAACATTGTTATGACACTAAGACCTAAGTTTTCGGAGAGATACTTGCTTGAACAGCAATTAGGTTTTGCAGATTTTATTATGCGAAGTCGCTACACCAGTATTGCGGGGCAGTTATCTCGGGATGTGTTTGTCGTATGCTTGCAGACCCCTCATTGTCAATGGTTGAGCCCGGTTCGTTTGATCCAAATTGCCATGAAAGGGTTCTTTAATGAGCTTAGAAATGAAATGGGCACAAAAATGCATGCCACTATCGTTAAAGGCCAAACTGGTGTGTCAATCCTTGGCTATGATACGAACCGACCAAGACAAGCGCTAGCACATGCAGCGCAAGCGATGTTGTCCTCTATTTCCGGTGAAGGTAGCTATTTCAACTTTTACGACAGTGAACTTCACTCTGAATTAGTGAAGCGCCAACATCTCGAGGCGTTTTTGGAGGCGCAAATAGAGAGTGGGCTAGTGGACGTTTACTTTCAACCGATTATCGACGTTCAAACCGGAAGCGTGGTTAAGTTCGAGGCTCTCGCACGCTTCTATGATGAAAATGATGCGTATTGCACGCAAAAGATGATCGCTATTATTGAAGATCTAGAACTCATAGCGGCACTTGATGATGTGGTCTGCCAAGCTGCGTTGAAGCACTTTCCGCGCTTACAAGAAATTTATGGCGAGGAAGTGGGCGTGACCATCAATCGCTCCCTCAATACGAAATTGGATTCTCTTCAGATCCTTCAGCGGTCGCATGATTTGATTAAAGCCAGTGGTGTAGACCCTAAGCGAGTAACTATCGAGCTAACAGAAACCGCGTATTTTGAACAAGATGAGGAGCATACTCGAGCTCTAGAGGAAGTGCGGAAAGAGGGCATTGAGATCGCGATTGATGACTTCGGTACTGGGTATTCTTCTTTTTCTTATCTAGAAAAAGGGCAGTTTGATTTACTGAAAATAGACCGAAAATTCATCAAGAACATTCATAAAGGGAGCACCAGCTATAACATTGTGAAAATGGTCACCGAGCTTGCACAGCAAATGAATGTAAAAGTGGTTGCTGAAGGCGTGGAATCTAAGCAAGAACTTCAAGTATTGGCAGAAATCGGTGTCGATTACATGCAGGGCTTTCTATTTTCTGCTGCCGTGCCTGTCGATTTGATGGATAAAGCGGACAGTTATGAGCATCTGTTCTCTGACATCGCGATTGAGCCTAAGCAAAGTGATGTGTTGCAATCTTTGAGCCATGAACAAGTCAGGTCTATGGACCCTGGAGAACCGCTCTCCTTGGCAGTGGAGTACATGAATTTGAATCCAAGCTTGCCTTTAGTTGTTCTCAATGAAAATCGTTGTGTTGGGTTAATTACGAAAGAGACGGTGAATTTACACCTAACGCCCTCGATGGGCACAGAGCGAGAAACTGAACGAGAAAGCAGAATTTGGAAGCGTCCTGTTAATCAGATAATGAGCACCGAATTTGTGTTGGTTGATGAGGATTTACCTGTCTCTGTTATTCGAGAGTTGGTTAAAACCGGCATTCGTTTCCCTTGGGTATTGTGTAATACCAAAGAAGAGTACCGTGGAGTTTTAACGCAGGAAGACGCGTTGAAGTATCTTGCTTCTCTGTGAATAAAATTGTCTTACCGTTTTAGCTCATTTGGGGGCCGACTTTCGGTGGTTTGGCGATAGTTGATTTGATATTATCGCCCCCCAAAATGACTTTTGAGCGTGCATTCAACATGATTCAACAATTGCTGGTTAATTTCCCTCCGATGCTATTTGGCGCACAAGCGCTACTGACTTTGCTTCTAATCAAGGGCGATATTTGTCCTGGTCAGCGAGGACGTCTTCATAAAATGTTGCCTGCAGTAGCTGTATTGTGGCTCGCTGTTGCGTCACTTCGCATTGAAGCATTTATGATCGTGTTTGCTATTTTCTACTTCTATTCTCAGGTTCAAACCAAGAAAACGCGTGAAAAAGGGCCACTATGGGCGATGCATTTAGCGAATGGTTTGGCCTTTGCGTATGTGAGTATTCAAGTATTTGAGCAATCAAGCTGGCCAGCATCGATAGCGATGGCGCTAATGATATTTTTCCTTGGGGCGTCATTTTCTCAATTGCTGCTTACGATAGCTCGCAGCAGATTACAGGCATTTCACCGTATTTTACCAGTTACGGGCATTGTGTCTGGAATGCTATTAGTCATCGCAACGTTGTTTGCTTCTTACCAGTTAAATGAAGCCACACTAAACGCTGCGACACAGCCGATCTTGCTGTCTTTAGCTATGCTAATTTCTTCAATTATTGTGTGGTGTTGGCATATTTTTACGCATAAGAAACCAGAAAAGGTGCAGCTGAGCGTTGCCTTGTTGCTAGCACTCGCGTCGATGACGAGCCTGCAAGGTTTATTCTCTCTCGCGGCTTAACCTCTATTCTAAAGACAAAGCTAGACAGCTTATATCCAAGTGCTTTCTTGGTGCTTGGGTATAAGGTGATCACGTTTTAGAGCGCACTCACTTTAAATTCGCGTGATTACTACTACGCTTGTTTATATACCTTGTCGAAGAGGAGAGTCGCGATGGATTTAAGCAATGTAGGTAATCTGGACAGCACTATTTTGCTAGGTATCGTCAACGAAAAGCTACGTTTAGAGTGCGACAGTTTTGACGAGTTAGTATCAGTGTATGAGATGGATGTAGAGTCTGTAGTCGGCAAGCTTGATATGCTCGGTTATCAGTACGATCCATTGACTAACCAATTTAAAGCATATCAACGCTAAGCCTTTCATAACCCAAATCTTTTAAGCCACCTTGATTCCGTCAAGGTGGCTTTTACATTGTAGCCTCGCGGTTGCGAAAAAAGCTTGTAAGTAACGCTTTTCTTTCTCTGAGTGACGCGTTGCAGCAAACAAGCGACGCCATAAGCCTTGGCCGAAAGGTTTACTGGTAATAAGACCTTGGCGAGAAAATTCAGAAATCGCCCAATTGGGTAGTGCCGCCACCCCTAATCCAGCAGAGACCATCTGAACTAACATGAGAGTGTTGTCGGCTTGCTTCCATTTCGCAGGTTCTATTCCTGCTGGCTGAAGAAAGTGTTTTACGACGTCTAGCCTTTGTTTTTGAACCGGATAAGAGAGCATGGTTTGATCTGCGAGATCTTGCGGCTCAATAATTTCTTTTTCCGCCAATGGGTGGTTGGTTGCGGTAATTAAACGCATTTCAAAGTCGAATAGAGGCTCGTAGTGGACTTCGGATCGAGGTTGGATATCGGAAGTAATAACGAGATCGAGTTCGCCTGCCAATAGAGCTGGGAGTGGTTCAAAGCCAAAACCAGAGGAAAAGTCCAATGTTACGCTAGGCCAAGCAAGTTGGTACTCCCTAAGTGCAGGCATTAGCCATTGGAAGCAAGAGTGACATTCAATGGCCATATGTAATCGGCCATTGACGTCCTCTTTCAAGCTCGCTAAATCATTTTCTGCTCTTGCGAGTTTCGGAAGGATATCTTCTGCAAGACGCAATAGGATTTCTCCCTCTGAAGTGAACTTCACCGGACGAGTCTTTCTCAGGAACAGTTGCCCTCCAATTCGCGCCTCCAAATCTTTGATCTGATGAGACAGTGCCGACTGAGTGAGATGCAAAGCGGTCGCTGTCGCCGTTAGAGAGCCAGTGTCTCGAAGCGAAGTGAGTGTCCGCAAATGTTTTAGCTCTATCATGAATTCCTTTCATCCTTTGTTGCTCGCTATGAACAGAATAGCAATCGTGTAAATAACTTAACGACAAAAAATGGATATGTAAACGTCTAGACGTCTATTTGTTGTTTTTATTTGCGAATCATGTCGCTTCATGATGAATTTTTTTAATAAACAAGTTGAATAAATGGACGTTGTTCTAATATCAGATGAGAGCGATAGTTTAGCCATCCAGACATCTTATTCTTTACCGAAAGATGCTCTGATCCAAACAAATTGAACAAAATTGAGAAAGGAATAGGGACATGGCGACAACGACTCACATACTAGGTTATCCACGCATTGGTGAAAAAAGAGAATTAAAATTCGCTCAGGAGAAATACTGGCGAGGAGAAATTGATCAAGCTGAGCTTAAAAAGGTTGGGGCAGATCTACGCGCCAAAAACTGGCAAACACAAACGGATTCAGGTTTGAGTTTTGCCACTGCTGGCGACTTCGCTTGGTATGATCATGTACTGACGACCACGTTGCTATTGGGTCATGTGCCAAAGCGTCACGCTGATGGTTTCCCTAACCTGGATACGTTGTTCAAAGTGGGTCGCGGTCAATCTCAGGCGGGTTGCAGCTGTGCGGGCGCTGCGGCATCGGATATGACCAAATGGTTCAACACAAACTACCATTACATCGTCCCTGAATTCAGCAAGGACGATACGTTTGAAGTGAGCTGGCCGCAACTGTTTGAAGAAGTCAACGAAGCGCTTCAAGCTGGCCACCAAGTGAAGCCTGTTTTGCTTGGCCCAGTCAGTTACCTTTACTTGGGCAAAGAGGTCGAAGAAGGGTTTGACCGCTTAACCCTGCTACCACGCTTACTTACTGCTTACCAAGCTATTTTGGCAAAGCTAGCAAGTCAAGGTGTTGAGTGGGTTCAGATTGATGAGCCAATTTTGTCACTGGAGCTAGAAAGCAAATGGGCTGATTCGTTTAAGCTGGCCTACCAAGTGATTCGAAGCGATGTAAAAGTGCTGCTAACGACGTACTTTGACTCCGTAAGCGATACGCTAGACAAAATTGTAGAGCTACCGGTGGATGGTTTGCATATCGATTTATCTGCCGTCCCTCAGCAGCTTGACGATGTGGTTGCCAAGTTACCGGAGGGGTGGGTGCTTTCTGCTGGCGTTGTGAATGGTCGTAACGTGTGGCGTTCGGATTTAAGTGCCCAACTCGAGCGTCTACAGCCAGTCAAAGAGAAACTGGGCGACAAACTTTGGGTTGCCAGTTCATGTTCTCTTCTACATAGCCCTGTTGATTTAGCACTGGAAACAGAACTAAGCGAAGAAGTAAAAAGTTGGTTTGCCTTTGCAAAACAAAAAGTGGCAGAAGTCGCCTTGCTTGGCCGAGCGCTCGATGGTGATCAAAATGCGATTCTCGCTTGTGATACCTATAGCCAGACAATCAAAGCGCGCAAGACAGCAACACATGTGAATAAACCTCAAGTACAAGCGCGTTTAAACAACATTACCGCGTCACTTGCCGAGCGCAGCGCACCTTATGCAGAGCGTGCTGCGCATCAAGCTGAAGTATTGGGCTTGCCTTTGTTGCCAACAACGACAATCGGCTCTTTTCCTCAAACGGGTGAAATCCGGGTGCAGCGCAGCGCTTATCGTACAGGTCAATTATCTGAGTCTGAATATATCCAAGCACTTAAAGGACATATTGCTGACGCAGTAAAACGTCAAGAGGCGCTCGACCTAGATGTGCTAGTTCATGGTGAAGCAGAGCGTAACGACATGGTGGAATACTTCGCTGAGAACTTGGCGGGTTTTCAAACGACCAAATTTGGTTGGGTACAGAGTTATGGTTCTCGCTGTGTGAAACCTGCCATTGTAGTTGCTGACATTGAACGTGAAAAACCGATCACAGTTGAATGGTCGACGTACGCACAATCGCTAACCAGCAAACAGATGAAAGGCATGTTGACTGGACCAGTAACGATTTTATGTTGGACGTTCCCACGTGAAGACATCACACGTCAAGAAATTGCGCAGCAACTTGCTTTGGCACTGCGTGATGAGGTGTCTGACCTGCAAGATGCAGGCATCAATATCATTCAAATTGATGAGCCAGCCATTCGAGAAGGTTTACCACTCAAAAAACGCGATCACAAAGCGTACTTAGAATGGGCCGTAAATGCGTTTAAGGTCTCTGCGGCAAGTGCAAAACCAGAAACTCAGATTCACACTCATATGTGTTACAGCGAGTTCAATGAAATCATTGATTCGGTTGCGGCACTCGATGCGGACGTCATTACCATTGAAACATCTCGCTCAAATATGGAGCTGCTGAAAGCATTTGAAGAGTTCAATTACCCGAACGAAATTGGCCCTGGTGTTTATGACATTCACTCACCAAACATTCCTACGGAAGAATGGATTGAAGGTTTAATCAAGAAAGCGGCAGAAAAAATTCCGGCTCAACGTTTGTGGGTAAACCCAGATTGTGGTCTGAAAACACGAAACTGGAAGGAGACAGAAGCCGCATTGGCAAATCTGGTTTCAGCGGCGAAGAAGCTCCGTGCTGAGCTGGCGTAACACATCGTTACAGCAAATAAAAACGGAGACTGTGGTCTCCGTTTTTCTATTCTTAATTGTTAACTTTCGTTTTCAGATTATCCAATAATAGCGAATCATCGTCTCATGCCGAAAGCAACAAAAATTACTGTAGCTACTTCACCTGAGTACAAGTCTGTGCGGAAACCAACTCATCTGCCATCAACTGACCGCGAGAATTACGTACCTTAATACGATACATCAAGCCCATATCAATTTGCTTGCGAACTTCTGGGTTGCTGCAGTAGGTATAGATACTGGTATTCAGTACTTGATTTAACGGCTTTGCACCGAGTGCGCCATCGTTATAAATCATCATCATCTCTACAACATTTTTGTTGGATGAGACACGCATTATTTGCAGTGGACCGTACTCTAAAGGGAGGCCCGCAGACAAGACTCCTGCTCGGTTTGATGCCATAAGCTCAAGTTGGCGCTGATTATCATCGGTTGATGAACAGCCAGCCAGAGCACCAAATACCAAGAAAAGACACAGTAATTTTTTCATAAATTAAAACACTTTTTTGAACGGTTTCACGATTACATGATCGTAAACACCAGCCGCTACATAAGGATCGGCTTCTGCCCACGCTTTAGCATCCTCTAGAGAGGCGAATTCAGCGATGACAGTTGAGCCCGTAAATCCAGCTTCTCCAGGATTGTCAGAATCTATCGCAGGCATCGGACCAGCTGTAAGAAGGCGACCTTCGTCTTGTAGCTTTTGTAAGCGATCCAAGTGTTGTGGGCGAACGCTCATGCGTTTTTCCAACGAGTTCTCAACGTCCTGTGAAAAGATGACATACCACATAGCATAGTTCCTTAATTGGTAGGGTAAAGTGTTAATTTAACGCCTTTTTTGTGTCTCTCACAAGTGAACAACAGAAAATGTGAGATCCTTTCTAACTGTTAGCGTTGTAGGTTGACTAATTCTGAACCGGACGTGGTTTACCTTCACTGTCAATGGCTACGTAGTTGAAGGTCGCATCACAAACCATGAAGCGTTCGCCAACACCGTGAGCTTTGACGGGTTTGACCCATACTTCCAAATCGACACTCATGGATGTGCGGCCGATCTTAGTGCATTCGCCGTAGCAGCATACGACATCGCCCACACCAACAGGTTTTTTGAACGTAATGCTTGATACCGAAACGGTGACAACGCGACCACAAGAGATCTCTTTTGCTAGAATCGCGCCCGCTAAGTCGAGCTGAGACATTATCCAACCGCCAAAAATATCGCCATTGGCGTTTGTATCTGCAGGCATTGCAAGGGTACGAAGCAGCATTTGACCTTTCGGAGAGCTAATTTCTTGACTCATTGTGACATCCTAAATCTTAAAGGCGCTCAAACTAAGCGCCAACATAGTAAATACCTAGAACCAAAGGTCCTTAAAAAACCGCAGATACCGGACCAGAGAAAGTTGGTTTACAGCAGCAAGAATGGTCTGAAAACGGTACGTTGTTTGAGCGGTTTACTGATACATGGAGCAAAACAGCGACCCTAAGGTCGCTGTGAAGTCGCGGATTATAGCAAAACTGAGTTTTTAATCATCAGTGGACACATCGGATGAGTTATTTTTTTGTTCTTTTGGCATGTGTTTATAAATGTAAAAGCCAGTCGCAATCATGTAGGCAAATGTCGCGATCAACATTCCAAATACTTTGAAGTTAACCCAAACATCCAACGGCAATTCGTAAGCAATATAAATGTTTAGGCCAGCGAAGAATGAGAAGAAGCCAACCCAAGCCCAGTTAATCTTTGCCCAAACAGCGTCAGGTAACGTAATTTCCTTGCCTAGCATACCTTTGATGGCTGATTTTCCCAATGCGTGGCTCACTGCTAAGCCAATCGCCAGAATCGCGTAAATGATGGTGACTTTCCACTTTATAAAATTGTCGTCGTGGAAGAAAAGGGTCATGCCGCCGAAGATAGTGACGATAACAAATGTTATTAGCTGTATCTTTTCGACTTTCTTATACAGCGCATAGGTGACGACAAGTTGAATGGCTGTTGCTACGATCAGTGCACCTGTCGCCACGTAGATGTCGTACAGCTTGTATAAAGCGAAGAAAACGATGAGTGGTATAAAGTCTAGGATCTGCTTCATGATGGCAAAATCTACCTAATTATTGAATTGAAGACAGTCTAACGGAATCTGACAAGATGTGAATACTGAGGAAGTTAAGGTAAGAATAGTAACGCTTAGTATATCGTACAGCCCGCAAGCTTCTTCCACGTCGAAACAGCAAATGGAAGGAATAAAAATTGCCGCGTGAAGCGGCAATAGAGTTGAGAGTTTTAAACCTTAAGCCACACGTTGATATTGGGAAATAAGCGTTTTTACATCTTCTAAATAGCCTTCCCGCAGTAAGTTATCGACCGTTGCTTCTAGCTCTTCGAGGGACATCGTGAAGCAAGTGGATTTACCAGTCATCAGGGTCAGATATTGATGATACTCTTCTTCTGTATAGTGGCCTAAGCGATCAAGTAACAGTGTTTTGATTCCATGATGAATCAAGCCGTAGTATGTATGTCGATGAAGTAACATGGCGATCTCCTTATCAAGCTCATACGCTACTCATTTGCAGCCTGCTTGACCTTCTGGATAATTCGATTTACTCCAATAATGCACATCTAGTGCCAATTCTATATTTGCAAATTAAAAAGTGCTGGAAGGTGCAAAATTCTCGTTCTGTAACCATCTTTGGATGACGACTTGAAGTGCATTTAACGTGGTGGGCTTTTCGAGCCTGTCATCCATGAGTGTCGAAATTAGCTCCAACTCTCTAGCTCCAGACTCACCAGATAAGGCAATGATTGGAACGGAGGATGTGATTTGCTTAATCCGCTGGCTGGCGTCAAATCCATTCATTACCGGCATTTGGACATCCATAAGAACGAGATCAATCTTGTGAGAGTGGAATAGTTCTACCGCAGAGGCTCCATTATTTGCTTGTAAGCTGTTGACTCCCAATCTTTTTAAATACATCTGTACCAAGGTGCGTTGCACCTCTTTGTCATCTACAATGAGCACTGTTGGTGCATCTTTACATACTTGTACGTGTTGAGCTGAATGATTTTCAGAATGTGATGCAGTTGCTTTCCAGCTATCAAAGTCCGGTGCTCTTAATGTCTCTGGTTTTGGTGCGTTTGGTACGACTGGGAAATACAAGTAGAATTCTGTGAACTCGTTCAATTCAGACTGGCACTCTATTCGTCCTCCGAAGGAGCGCATAACACGTTGGCAATAGCCCAAACCTAAGCCACTGCCTCCGCTTTTTTGATACGAGAAAAAGTCATCAAATATCTTGTGTAAGATACTGCTATCTATACCTGGCCCACTATCTCGGAAGATCAGAATGTTTTCGTAAGCCCCCGTCTGGGTACGAATCTCAATTTGACTGTCGGGATAAGAATCAAAATAGTAGATAGCGTTACGAATCAAATTGAAAATGACAAAGTTAAACAGGGTCTCATTTAACTTCGCGACAAAATCGTGTGCCTGTGGCAGGTTAATTCTCTCTATTATTTGATCGTTTTCAAAACCATAACGGCTTACTGCTTGGTCGATGGCTTTATGTATGGAAGTGAGAGCTAAAGGCTCATGCTCTGGTGAACTGTCGCTAACTTCTCGTAAAATAATATCGATAAGTTGTCTACCGCGTTGTATAGCGGCTTCACCTTTATCAATTTCTCTTTTTAGCGTATCCAGTGAGGCGTTTGACTCTATATGCTGTTTTAAAGCTTCAAATTGTAATTGTACTTGAGCGAGAGGGTTACGCATTTCATGTGCAATGGAGTTAGCCAGCGCACGGCTTTGGCGTACCTTTCTATCGGCTTCAATGGTGCTCTGGATGCGAACTAATAACGTTTGCAGAGCTGAGATTTCTTCATTAGAAAACAGCTTATTATCTATTTTATGTGAAGAAATTAGTAAGTGAGTAACAGACTTTCCACGACCGAAGAGAGGCATAACGAGCGCAGTATTGCTTGAGCGCATGCGCTCGTAGAGCTTTCTCATCGACCCTTTAGAAGAGGAGGCATAATCAATTTCTTCAGACAACTCATCTAGCACGAGAACTGACTTGCTTGACGGCAGGTACTCTTCGTAAAACGTTTCTGTGTAATTGCTAGTGACTAGCTGTAGCTTGTTGTTTGGTATGTTAAGTAACGATGCCAACTGACGCATAGCATCATCTATTGAGCGTTTAAACTCTTCCTCTAACCCAAGGATTTGCTGAACGGGAGTGTGTCGTTTCCCATAAATAAAATACGAAGCGAAACGACTGACTCGCTTAAAAAGCAAGTGCCAAGTGATACCGATAAGCGCACATAAAGGTACCGCAACAAGCCATTGGTTATCTTCAGAGATAGGAATAAATATCGCCCCTAGCGGCAGAACAAAAATGGCGCAGACTAAGAGCGCGCTTACCGTTAAGTACGTGAGATATTTAGCGCTGTAGAAGCGAGAGGTAAGTAGGGCATAGCCCACAAACAACATTTCGCTGATTGAAAGTGCTGGTGGTAACCAAGTTAGGGAGAAGTCGCCAAGGAAATACGTCATTCCAAGGTGTATCACTGCCGTAGATAACATGAATACCAAAATGCCAGCGATCATATAGTTGCTTTTTGCTAGCGTGAGCTTGCTGCTGTTAGCGCGCATGGCAATCAAGTTAAGCAGCGTTAGTACCACGAAAGCTAGCAAACTAATGAAAAAATATGAGGTATGTGGGCCAAATTCAATGACGAACTGGCTTGGACCACTAATGGTGACATTTTCGACAGTAAGATTCGGCACTAAGTTGATGTACAGTGAATACGTTGCTAGTGCGACAAAGACGACTTTTTGCCAGACTTTGACCGCTGTTTTTTTAACATCTGCGGTTAACTGGCAAGAAAAATAGAATGCAAACGCAAAGGCGAAAAAAGACGCTAAGTTCGCTAACTTAGCCATAAAAATGCCACCAACAGAGCCTAATTCTGGCAATAAATCGGTATGGAAATAGGCGTTACTGCTTATCCAAACAATGATACAGCTGGAATAAGCGATGTAAGGCGCGTGATGCGAGCCTAAGATTGATTCACTCTTCTGTTTTAGGCGATAGCAGTAATACAGTAGCCAAGCGAATACTATTAGTACAGTCGCGTACAATGCCATTGCTTTTGGGTAAAAGAGACCGTGCAAATGAACATCAAGCATGCTCATTCACCTTTTTATCCATTCTTTTTGTTCGTACGCAATGTTTGTAGTCGCGAAATTGTATGTCTTGAAATGCTTCAACCATCATACCTAAATTCCAGAAACCGCGGTATGTCTTGGTACCGTCACCGTTAATGTCGCGGTATCCTGAGTGAAAGTAGGCACTTAAATCAATAGATTGATAGAAATTTAACATAAATACTTGCTCAATAATGGTAAAGCCGAGCTTATAGCCTGCTTTATAGAGCTCGCTCATCATAGTTTTTTGCGCCAGATACAAAAAATACAGCTTTTGTTGGATGTTGCCTCCCACCGTAAGGCGCAGCACTTCGCAAACCGCTTCAGTGTTCTTTACATGAGATTGAAACTGAGCATCAAACCCAATAAGAGTGTGCTCATGAGTTAGAGCACGACACTCCAAAATACCCAGTTGATTGAGAACACTGTACCCATGATTAGGAAAGCAAAACTGCCATTGTTCGTTACTAAACTGTGGTGAGTAACTGAGCCAGTTATTTCGCTGATGCCAGCCTTGCACTAAAGCGGAGGAGACCATGATTGGTGAAGATGACGATTTGAGCAAGAGCGCAAAGTGCTGCCCTTTTTGCGAGAGTGATAAAAGAGGCAAGATTTCAAACCATTGTTCAGTTTGGACGAAAAGCTCAAGATTACTCAGTGTGATCGCTTTGGAAATCGGCATTAACGCTGCATGATTTGGCAGCATTACCTCAAGATCGCAATCTGCGATATCTTCAATTAACACGCTAGTATAGCTGTGGTCGTCAAACGGAAGCGGAGTAGGAATCGCAGCTTCGTTTGAAGGATATTTTTGCTTGATTGCTTCGATCTCGCATTGACACCAGAAAACCATCCAATGCGGGTAACAATCTGCGGCAAGTTGTTCAAGTAAACGAATCTCTTTGGAGAAACCTGTCGGATACTGTTGCACTAAATCTCGATAATCCATTAACTCAAATAGTGCAGAAAGACTTTTTGATGCGTGTTTAGGAAAGAGAGATTTAAGCAGTTTTATTCGATACAGAGCAACCTGTTGAAAAAGAGCATCTCGTTTTTGTTTCGTTAGGGTAAGAATAACTGAGTCAACCAGTGCCTGCTGCTTTGATTCGATCGGCAAATTTGTTTTGGTGAGATATTCCAAAGATTGCTCAAGACTCATGATATAACCTAGTTCTAACGTTTTGTTATATTTTGTAATGGTTTATATCATTTTGAAAAATTTATGCCATCGGTTTCTATTTGTATAGTTACGTAATGCAAGAAAAGACAAAAAAACCGCTCATTATGAGCGGTTTTTGGTCTATTCAAGAAAGGGTTAGGCTTCTTGCTTTTTTAGCTCAGCTTCTGCCGTTTCTTCTTCAATTAGCGCATCAACGATAACTGCACATGCAGCATCACCTGTGATGTTCAGTGCTGTACGAATCATATCGAAAATACGGTCAAGAGCGAATAGCAGCGGTAGACCTTCAATTGGAATGCCAGCGGCAAGAAGCACGGCAACCACTAGGAAAGAAGGGCCAGGAACACCCGCTTGACCAACAGCACCCAATGTAGACGTTACGATAATTGCAATGTAAGCGCCCATGCCTAGATCGATATTGAACAGTTGAGCAAAGAAGATAGCAACCAAGCCATAGTAAATCGCATTACCTGACATGTTGATCGTTGCGCCTAGAGGCAGAACAAATGATGCAGTTGAATTTTTTACGCCAAGCTCTTTTTCACAGGTGTCCATTGTGACAGGCAGTGTTGCCATAGAAGACGCTGTTGAAAGCGCAACTGCTTGCGGTTTCTTCATTGAAGACAGGAATTTCTTCGCAGATGTCTTCGTGAAAACATGCACCATTGCTGGGTAAACAACGAAACCGAAGATTAGGATGGCGGCAACGTAAACAACGAACAGTTTAAACACCACCATTAGCGCACCAAAACCAAACGTACCGACGGCTTCTGCCATCAGACCAAATACACCGATAGGTGCAATGATCATTACTTTGTTGATCATCCAAACCATTGCGTCAACGATGCAGTTAACACCATTGATGATTGGTTCACGACGCTCTTTTGCTTGCTTAGAAATCGCAATACCAAAGAACATACAGAAAACGAGGATCTGTAGGATGTTTGCTTCATTTAGTGATTGGAAAACGTTGGTTGGGATCATACCAGTGATGGTTGCCCAGAAAGTAGGTAGTTCACCTTTTGAAGCGTATTCTGCTGAGAACATGCCTTCAACGCCAGAGACGTCGATACCCATGCCTGGTTGGAATACTTCACCCATAAATAGTGCAAGCGCAACGGCTAGGGCGGATGTTAAACCAAAATAACCTAGAGTGACGATGCCAACTTTACCTGCTGACTGGCTGTTCCCAAGACCAGCGGCGCCAGAAATCAAGGCTACAGCGACCAAAGGAATAACCAACATTTTGATTAAGTTGATAAAGATAGCACCTAAAGGAGCGAACACTGTCGCATCATGACCCATCATGGCACCAACGGCTGTGCCCACGATCATGGCGATTACGACTTGTACGCCAATGTTGTTTAGCAAACTCTTTTCTTTTAACACTTCCATAACCTCTGTGCTAATAAAATGTAAAATCCTAAAATTACCCACTAACCATAAATGGATTTACGGATAATTATCTCGCCTTGCTTTTTACACTTATCGTTTACAATTGGCAATATGCAGCAAGGTATTATTGATGGATTAATCGATATTTTATTGACGAACGATAAAGTTTTGTTCAATAGCAAACGTTTGCTATTGATTTTTCTTATAAGGGTCGCGCTTAGGATTGTTCAAGTTTATTTTTCTTTATTTGTTTTCTTTTTGTTAATTTTAACCGCTTTTGTATTTGCTATTGCAGTCAGAGTTTTTAGTGACTTGGGTTGATATTTATAACAATTCATCTCTTTCAAGCTCACACTTTTATTAATTTGCCTTCTGAAATGTTAATTGCTTTACATTCTTGGCTCTAATTGCGTTGTAAACATAATGTTAAATTGTAATGACTGGTGAGACTCAAATGCTGACGATCCAGTGTTAGAGATAACTTGCTTAGTTAATGCTCCTGAGCTGATTAGACGAGAAAGACAAGTAAGAGGTGAAGAGACTATGATGAATCTTGCTGCTGCGTTACAAAGAAATGCTGCGAGTAAACCAGATAAAACGGCGTTGATATGTGGCACTGAAAAGATAAATTATGCGCAGTTTGATGCGATCGCCGGCAAGATCGCAGCGTCTTTAATCAATAAAGGCGTAAAGCCAGGTGACCGCGTTGCGATTTCATGCCCAAACATTCCTTTTTTCGCGTTTGTTTATTATGCAATACAAAAAGCTGGCGCGGTTGCAGTCCCATTAAATGTGCTTTTGAAAGCGCGAGAAATTAAGTATCACTTAGAAGATTCAAAAGCGAAGTTTTATTTCTGCTTTGAAGGGACGAAAGAACTGCCAATGGCAAAAGAGGGTGTCAAAGCCTTTGAACAAGTCGATACATGCGAAGGCATAGTCGTATTGACTCAATCTCAAGATGAAAGCTATTGGAATGGTGTAATAACTCTCAATGCGTTTATAGCCGATGTCCAACCGTTGCCGGATTATATACCGCGTAATGCGGATGATACATGTGTGATTTTGTATACATCAGGGACGACAGGCTTACCAAAAGGCGCTGAACTGACTCAGCAGAACATCATAATGAACGCTCTGGTGGCACAAAACATTATGGGCAGCCAGGCCGATGATATTCACTTAGTAACTTTGCCTTTATTTCATACATTTGGTCAAACCGTCCACTTAAATGCTAGTGTTTTGGGCGGGGCAACATTGGTGTTAGTGCCTAGGTTTGAGCCTAAACATGTTCTTGAGCTGGTGGAAAAACATAGGGTGACGATATTTGCTGGTGTGCCAACGATGTACATCGGTCTGCTTCATGTGCAGCATCAATTTGATACCTCGTCATTGCGTGTTGCAGTAAGCGGTGGTGCGCCATTACCAACCGAAATCTTTCGAACCTTTGAAGAAACATTTAATGTGCCGATCTTAGAAGGATACGGGTTGTCGGAGACAAGTCCTATTGCATGTTTTAATCATTTAGATCAGGAGCGAATACCAGGCTCGGTAGGTCAACCGGTTCAAGGCGTCGAAGTAAGAGTTATCGACATTGAAGGCAATGCACTACCGATAGGCGAAGAAGGTGAGATTGTTGTGCGTGGTCATAATGTTATGAAGGGATATCTTGACCGCCCAGAAGTTACTGAATCTGCGCTACAAAATGGTTGGTTCCATACTGGTGATGTGGGCCGCTTTGACAGTTCAGGTAATTTATTTATTGTCGATAGAATGAAAGATCTGATCATTCGAGGTGGATTTAATGTTTATCCCAGAGAAATTGAAGAAGTTTTCATGACTCATCCTGCCGTTTCAATGGTCGCGGTGATAGGGATTCCAAATGAAGAGTATGGCGAAGAGATAAAAGCCTACGTTGTACTTAAACCAAAAGAATACATTGACGCCGATTCATTACAAAAGTGGGGTAAAGAGCAATTAGCCTCGTTTAAATATCCTCGTTATGTCGAAATTCGTGAACACCTCCCGATGAGTGCGACAGGAAAGATTTTGAAACGTGAGTTGAAATCTGAATTGAATATAGCTTAGTCAATTCAATGGTTTTTGTGTCACAGCGCCACTTGCCTAAGTGCAAATGGTGTTGTGCTCTTGACCAATTAGATGCATAAGGTTTTTAGCTATCGTTAGACAATACTTACCGTTTGTTGAATGGATCTATTGCTCGAGTTCTTTAAAGTATTCTTCTAAGCGTTTCGGATTGGTAATGGTTACTGAGCCATAGTTTAGCTCTAGCATCCCAATACTTTCTAATCGTTTTAGTATCTTGTGTACGCTCTGACGAGTTAGCCCCATCATGTTAGCGATATGTTCTCTTGTTACCCTGACAACGCATGGTCGAGTATCGATCGCTTGATTAAGTTGGTATTCAGCAAGTAGCAGCAACCTTTTGGCGACTCGTTCTTCAATTCCTCTAATCGCGTCATCTTCGATAACAGAAATAGCAGACCACAAGCGGCGGCTAAGTAAGTCGAGTATAGTGGGGTAACTTTGAGGGTATTTGGCGAGTAATTGGCGAAATTTATCTCCAGGAAGCTCCATTACAGTCACGTCCGAATGCGCGGTCGCACCAAAAATACGAGGCATGCCGGGAGAAAAAACATTGTCTCCAAACCAGCCACCAGCTTCGAAAATCATCAGTGTGACTTCTTTGCCTTTTGAACTAATTGAGTTCACTCTCACTGCACCTTGAGCTATGACCATAAGAGAAGATTGAAGCGCACCTTTATTGCAAATCAGTGCTTTTTCGTCGAAGCAGCGAACCTTAGTCATTTGCGCTGCTTCACTAAGCCCTTTATCTGGCAGCCCTGATAGTATAGGACATTTGGCTAGCAGTGTTTTGACTTCTTCCATGTAGCAACCTTACTGCACATTGCTTTATTGAGTTAGTTAAGTTACCCAAGCTTAACACTCTTTGAGTGCTCTGCTTGAGATAGATTTGGAAAGTGCGGGCGTTGAACAAAAAATGACGTGGTATAAACGCGATAGTAAGAAAACGCCCACTAAACATAATGTTAAGCGGGCGTTGTTATGTCATATCAAACTGAAATTATTTTTGAGTGGCAGCTTTCATTGCAGAAACGAATTCACCTAGCTTGTCGAGCATAATTTGTGGCTGATCAACGTTCGCTTCAATGATTTTGACCACGGCTGAACCAGAAATTGCACCAGCGGCGCCAGATTCTAGTGCTTGTTTCACCTGTGCAGGCTCTGAGATGCCAAAACCAAGTAGCGCTGGTGGCGCATCAAATTGGTTCAGTCTATCGAGCATATGACCTACAGGCATGTTTGCTTTGGTTTCTGCGCCAGTAACACCTGCACGAGAGAGTAGGTAAGTGTAGCCGCCACCTAACTCTGATACTTGCTTCAGTGTTTCATCACTTGCCGTTGGTGGTGCGATGAAGATTGGGTGAATACCAAACTTCTCTGCAGCCGCAACGAACTCAGTACTTTCATTAGTTGGTACGTCTGCAATCAAAACAGAATCGATGCCTGCTTTTGCACAACGCTCATAGAAGTTTTCGATACCACGAGAGTAAACAAGGTTCGCGTACATCAGAAGGCCAATAGGTAGCTCTGGGTACTTAGCTCGGATCTTACCAATTTGCTCAAAGCAGATATCTGGTGTTGCACCTGACTCTAACGCGCGAATGTTAGCGCCTTGGATGGTTGGGCCATCGGCTAGTGGATCTGAGAATGGAATACCAAGTTCAAGGGCATCTGCGCCAGACTCAACCAGTGTTTCCATGATTTTGTAAGATTGCTCTGCGTTTGGATCGCAAACCGTTACGAACGGTACAAATGCGCCTTGGCTCTTTTCGTTTAGGCGCGCAAACATCTTCTCATAACGGCTCATTAGATTGCTCCTTTTTCTTCTAGGATGGCATGTACAGTGAAGATATCTTTATCACCACGACCTGATAGGTTAACAACCAACAATTGCTCTTTTTCTGGATTCTCACGTGCCATACGTAGTGCGTGTGCCACGGCGTGAGAAGATTCAAGAGCAGGGATGATGCCTTCATGGCGTGCAATCTCTTGGAATGCTTCTAGTGCTTCATCGTCTGTCACGTTGTCGTATTCAGCACGGCCAATTGCGTTTAGGTGTGCGTGTTGTGGGCCAACTGAAGGGAAATCAAGGCCAGCAGATACCGAGTAAGACTCTTCTACTTGACCGTTTGGATCTTGCATCAATGGCGCTTTCATACCGAAGAAGATGCCTGTTTTACCATGCTTAAGTGGTGCACCGTGCTGGTCAGTATCGATACCTTTACCTGCTGGCTCAACACCAATTAGGCGAACACTTTCTTCTTCGATGAAGTCAGCAAACATACCAATCGCGTTTGAGCCACCGCCCACACATGCGATAACCGCATCAGGAAGACGACCTTCACGTGCCAAAATCTGATTCTTCGTTTCTTCACCGATCATGCGTTGGAAGTCACGCACGATCGTTGGGAATGGGTGAGGACCTGCCGCTGTACCTAGTAGGTAGTGCGCGTCTTCATAAGTTGCAGACCAGTCGCGTAGCGCTTCGTTACATGCGTCTTTAAGCGTTGCTGAACCCGAGTGGACAGGAATAACTTCTGCGCCCATTAGCTTCATACGGAATACGTTCGGGCTTTGACGCTCAACGTCTTTTGCACCCATGTAAACGCGACACTTAAGGCCAAGCAGCGCACACGCTAGTGCAGTTGCTACACCGTGTTGGCCTGCGCCTGTTTCTGCGATGATTTCGTTTTTACCCATGCGTTTTGCAAGTAGCGCTTGACCTAACACTTGGTTGGTCTTGTGCGCGCCACCGTGAAGTAGGTCTTCACGTTTTAGGTACAGTTTGGTTTTCGTACCTTTGGTTAGGTTACGAGTTAGAGTTAAAGCCGTTGGGCGGCCCGCATACTCTTGAAGAAGCGTCATGAATTCGCTGCGGAATTCTGGATCTTCTTGCGCGTCGATAAACGCTTGCTCTAGTTGCTCCAGTGCTGGAACTAGAATTTGCGGAACGTACTGACCGCCGTATTCGCCAAAGTAGGCATTCAGTTTTGCCATCGTTATATTCCTTCTCGTATTTTTCGCTACGAATAGCTTTAAATTTTTTAGCTGATATCCAGCTTTAGTAGTTGCGAATAGCAGTGAATGCCGCGAGCAACTTCTGTGAATCTTTTTTGCCTGGTGCGCTTTCTACACCAGAGTTTAAATCTAATCCCAAGCAACCTAGTGTCGCTGCTTGTTGAGCATTTTCTGGCGACAGTCCGCCCGCTAGCATAATTTGACTTGGGTCGCCGATCAGTGACCAGTCGAACACTTGACCGGTTCCGCCAGTTTGAGTGCCAACTTGCGCATCTAATAAATGGCGATCAATGTTGTCTGCTAGCAGTTCTGGCTTGGCATCAGTCACGCCGTAAGCTTTCCAAATTTCTACCGTTGCTGGCAGTTCGGCTTTGAGTTGGTTTACGTAAGCTTGGTCTTCTTGACCGTGCAGTTGCACCGCTTTTAAACCCAAAGAGGTGACGACAGAAGCAACAAAATCGATATCGTGATTTTGGAAAACGCCCACGTAGTTCAGTGGAGCACCGCTCATGGTTAAGCGAGCACCTTCAAGGTCAACCGCACGCTTCGACTTCTCGACAAAAATCAGGCCACCAAATACTGCGCCAGATTGATACGCTTTTGCTGCGTCATCTGGATGCGTTAAGCCACACACTTTGTTTTCGCCTAACGTCACTTTACGTACAGCAAGTTCTAGGTTGTCTTCCGCCATCAGTGAACTACCGATCAAGAAGCCGTCTGCGTATTCCGCTAAATCACGAACTTGTTGATGTGTATAAATGCCAGATTCTGAGATTACTGTTGCGTTAGGAGCCAGTTCGCGAATGGTCGGTGCCAGTTCTTTAGTACGATTCAAATCAGTACTTAGGTCGCGAAGGTTACGGTTATTAATGCCGATAACGCGTGCGCCTAGCTTAACTGCACGATGAAGCTCTTCTTCGTTGCTGACTTCGGTCAAGATACCCATGTTCAGGCTGTGCGCTGCTTCCTCTAGCGCTTTGTACTCTTCGTCATTGAGGACAGACAGCATTAGCAAGACAGCATCAGCACTGTAATGACGCGCTAGGTAAACTTGGTAGGTATCTACCATGAAGTCTTTGCACAGAACCGGTTGTTTGACTTGACCACGCACTTGAGGAAGAAAGTCAAAGTTACCTTGGAAGTACTTCTCGTCTGTTAGGACTGAAATCGCATCAGCATGGTTGTTGTAAACCGATGCAATGTAATCCAAGTCGAAGTGATCACGAATCAAACCTTTAGAAGGAGATGCCTTCTTACATTCGGTGATGAAGGCCGTCTTTTCGCCACTCAGAGCATCGTAGAAGCTGCGGTCCGATGGCAGCAAATCAGACTGAAATGTGCTTAGCGGTTGAGACACCTTACGGTCTGCTACCCACTGATATTTGTCGCGGACAATTTTCGCCAGTACTTCTGCCATTTCTGCTTCTTTCTTAGAAACGTGTTCAGACAGGTTGTCAGCTTGCTGAGTGTTGAAGTCAGTCATCTTCTTCAATTCCTTAAGCGTGTGCGGCAAGTTGTTGTACCAATTGGTACGCCTTGCCTGAATTCATTGCCTCAATCGCTTGTTGCGTGTTGGCTTTTAAATCTTCGTGGCCGAATAGACGCATTAGCAGAGCAACGTTTACTGCCACTGCACCCAACTGTGCGTCTGTACCTTTACCCGTCAGAATATTGGTAATGATCGCTTTGTTTTCTTCAGGATCGCCACCTTTGATTGCTTCTAGTGGGTGCGCTTCTAGACCGAAGTCTGCAGGCGTTAATTTGTATTCTGTGATCTTACCGTCTTTGATTTCGGCAACGGTTGTTTCACCGTGAATTGCTACTTCGTCCAAACCACTGCCGTGTACTACAGCGGCGCGCTTCATACCCATTTGTAGCATGGTTTCTGCGATAGGACGAACCAGTTCTTCACTGTAAACGCCCATCAATTCGATGTTAGGACGAGCAGGGTTAATCAGTGGGCCAAGAATGTTAAAGATGGTGCGTGTTTTCATGGTTTGACGCACTGGCATCGCATGGCGCACACCACCGTGGTATTGAGGTGCAAATAGGAAAGCAACACCGATATCGTCTACCGCTTTGCGCGTATCTTCTGCGCTCATAGCTAGGTTGATACCAAATGAATCAAGAAGGTCAGAAGAACCCGATTTGCTTGAAACGCTGCGGTTACCGTGTTTCGCTACTTTTAGACCACATGCTGCAGCAACAAACGCCGCAGTGGTTGAAATGTTGATGGTGTTGTGACCGTCGCCGCCAGTACCTACGATATCCGCGAAATCATAATCTGGACGAGGGAATGGGTTTGCGTTTGCCAGCAGTGCTTTTGCCGCGCCTGCAATTTCGTCTGGCGTTTCGCCTTTGATTTTTAGTGCAGTCAGCGCTGACGCCATCAAAATTGGATCTAGTTCACCACGGATAATAATGTCGAATAGCTGTTGGCTCTCTTCCTGAGTAAGCGATTCTTGCTCGTACAGTTTGGTAATAATAGGGTTGATGATTGCTTCCATATTTCCTCTCCTAAATTTCTTATGTGCCAAGTGCTTTTTAAGCAGTGAGTGGGGTCGCTGAAGTCTGTTCTTCAAGTGCCCATTCAATGGCATTGGCCAACAGTGTTGCTCCGTAGGTCGTCATAATAGATTCCGGGTGGAACTGGAACCCGCAAACTTTATCTTCTTCATGTACAACAGACATTACCAAGTCATCCACTTCTGCTGTGATGGTTAGGCTCTCAGGAACCTTGGTCGCAACCAGCGAATGGTAACGTGCAATTGCAAGTGGTGATGGTAGGTTTTGGTAAATCGCATGGTTTTGGTGCTCCATCATAGAGACCTTACCGTGAATGATTTCGCCCGCGCCAGCAACGGTGCCACCGTACGCTTCAACAATCGCTTGGTGACCAAGACAAATGCCGATCATCGGCACTTTGCCTTTCATGCGTTGGATAAGCTCAGGCATTGAGCCTGCTTCTGAAGGAGCACCAGGGCCTGGCGATAGCAGAACCACTGGGTTTTCAAGCTCGTTTACCGCTTGTTCGATGGTTTCTGCTGGGATGTTGTTTCGGTAAATCTTGACCGAGTGACCTAACGAGCGGAACTGATCCACCAGGTTGTAGGTGAACGAGTCAAAGTTATCGATAAAAATGATATTAGCCATCTCTGAACCCTATTCCTTATTGTGACTTATGCGCTGCTTGGATAGCAGAGATTACCGCTTGTGCTTTGCCGCGCGTTTCGTCTGCTTCCGCTTGCGGATCAGAGTCGAACACCACGCCAGCACCAGCTTGAACTTGAGCAATGCCGTTCTCAACGTACGCTGAGCGGATCACGATACAGGTGTCGAGTGTGCCTTCACCAGTGAGGTAGCCAACAGCGCCGCCGTAGCTACCGCGTCGTGCGCCTTCTACATCGCGAATCAACTGCATGGCACGAATCTTAGGTGCGCCGGTGAGCGTACCCATGTTCATACATGCTTGATATGCGTGCAGCGCGTCTAGGTCTTCACGCAGTTGACCAACCACACGAGACACCAAGTGCATTACGTGGCTGTAGCGGTCGACTTTTAGAAGGTCTGCTACGTGGCGAGTACCAGCTTGAGCAATACGAGCGACGTCGTTACGTGCCAAGTCAACCAACATCATGTGTTCTGCGTTTTCTTTCATGTCGGTGCGCAGTTCAAGTTCGATGCGGCTGTCTAGGTCGAAATCAATCTCGCCGTTAGGGCGCTTACCGCGGCGACGAGTGCCTGCGATTGGGTAGATTTCAATTTGGTTGGTATCGGTTTCATACTTAAGCGCGCTTTCTGGTGATGCGCCAAACAGAGTGAACAGCTCATCTTGCATGTAGAACATGTAAGGGCTTGGGTTACTTTGTTTCAGTTCTTTATAAGCAGCCAGTGGAGAAGGACAAGGTAGAGTGAATCTACGAGACGGTACAACTTGGAATACATCGCCTTTCACTACGAACTCTTTTAAGTCGCGAACGGTTTGGCAGAAGTCTGCATCAGACACGCTAGGTTCTACCGTTACATCTGTTATTTGCTCTGCACTCGGCAACAGTTTTGGCGCTGCACATTGGGCGCTAATTTCTGCAATACGAGTCTCTAACGCTGTTTTCTCTGAACCATCAACAAACAACGTCGCTTGAAGCTGGCAAGATTCCGTTTGATGGTCGACAACAAGTAGTGTTTCCGCGACGTAGAAAACGTAATCTGGACACTGATTTGTTGCTTCGGCATTACCAAGCGGCTCAAAGTTTGCGACTAAGTCGTAGGCAAACAGACCACCAAGGAAAATTGCGTGTTTGTCTTGCTGTGAAATATCAAAACTATGCTGAACCAAACGCAGCGCATCGAAAGAAGAGGCTTCACGTAGGCGAGAGTCTTCATCTAACGTGTCGCATGGCTGGTTAAACTGCAAAGTTAGCGTTTCGCCATCGAACTTGCTCTCAACGTCACCACGGATGTTCTGGTTTAGGTGAGACAGTAGGTTTTTACCGTTATTGGTCAAGGCGTGCATGCTAACGGTATGGCCGAAGCAAACAATGCGAACCGCTGAATCTACGATCAGCAGGGATTTTAAATTTTGCTTTGAATCGATCTCAGCAGATTCCAGCAATAGGCTGTCAGTTTTGTTCTCACATAGTGTGTGGAACAAGCGAGTCGGGTCTTGAGTATAAGGGACGGAAGCCGTTAGCACTTCAAGCTGTCCAAGTTTCTTAATTTCAATGGCCTTGTTCACAAGACCTCCTTGTAGCTGTTTAAATCTTCCTGCCGTACATAGTCGCATAAAGCAAACGTTCTCCCAATCTAGAGTTGGCTATATTCGATTAATGTTTAGGCAGTTGAATGTGAAATGAGCAACAAAACAAAAAAGCCCGCTTAAGTAGCGGGCTTTACAACGTTTGGTTCTATCAACTAGAAGTATACGTTTGCCCACCAAGAACTAGTCCAAGTGCGCCACCAAGCAAGATCTGATGAATTTGCCTTATTAAGACAAACCGCAACTTTCGCTTTTTGGTTTTGGTTAAATTCTTGTAACATGGTGAACCTTAAATTACGTACTTTGTATTTGTGTACTAGTTAACTAGTGCGAGAGTAAAAAGTCAACCCCAAAACGGCATTAAAACGATAAAAATATGAGAATTGATTTACATAGTCACACCACTGCATCGGACGGTCGGTTAGAGCCTAAAGATTTAGTGGAAAGGGCGCTGAGTTTTGATATCGAGGTTTTGGCGATCACTGATCACGATACGGTTGACGGTTTGGCGTTAGCTAAGCAATACGTTCAAGATAATAATTTGCCGATAAAAATCATCAATGGCATTGAGATATCGACCGTCTGGCAAAACAAAGACATTCATATTGTCGGCCTGAATATCGATCCGGAAAATGAACAATTATCTGCCCTCATAGAACAGCAGAAGCAGCATCGCATAACACGATCTGAGTTAATTGCAGAGCGACTACAAAAAGCAACTCGAGTAGGTGTGCTTGAAGAGGTAAGGCAAATCGCCGGTGATGCTCCAGTGACAAGAGCGCATTTCGCGAAATGGTTGGTAGATAATGGTTACGCAAAAACCATGCAAATGGTGTTTAAAAAATACCTAACGCGTAATAACCCAGGTTATGTACCACCGAATTGGTGTTCGATGAAGGATGCGGTTGACGCTATCCATGCGGCTGGTGGAATGGCGGTATTAGCGCATCCTGGTAGATATAAGTTGACAGCGAAGTGGATTAAGCGTCTTCTAGCAGCGTTTGTCGAAGCGGGTGGTGATGCGATGGAAGTTGCACAGCCACAGCAAGCGCAACAAGAAAGGCGCAACTTGGCTGATTATGCTATACAATACAAACTATTAGCCTCTCAAGGCAGTGATTTTCACTACCCATCACCGTGGATGGAGCTAGGAAGGAACCTATGGTTGCCTGCTGGCGTCGAACCAGTTTGGAAAGATTGGGGAATAGATCCTTCGTTGAATAATACTCAGTAATACGAAGTCGAGAACCCATAAAAATATAGAGCCGAGAGGCTCGATAATGAGGAATTACAATGAGCCAGTTTTTTTACGTTCACCCAGAAAACCCACAGGCTCGCTTGATTAATCAAGCAGTAGCAATCATTCGTAACGGCGGCGTTGTGGTTTACCCTACTGATTCAGGGTACGCACTTGGCTGTCAGTTGGAGAACAAACAGGCACTGGAACGAATCTGTCAGATTCGTCGTCTGGATGATAAGCATAACTTTACTTTACTGTGTCGTGATTTGTCGGAGCTTTCTCTCTATGCGCGAGTGGATAACTCTGCATTCCGACTGCTGAAAAATAACACACCAGGTCCTTACACCTTCATCTTCAAAGGCACAAAAGAGGTGCCGCGTCGTTTGATGAATGCAAAACGTAAGACCATCGGTATCCGTGTTCCAGACAATCAAATTGCCTTGGACTTGTTGGAAGCATTAGGTGAGCCGATGATGTCTACGTCGTTGATTCTACCTGGCAGTGACGTAACAGAATCTGATCCAGAGGATATTCGCGATAAACTAGAACATGCGGTTGATGTGATTCTTAATGGCGGTTACCTAGGTGAACAACCTACGACTGTAATTGACTTTAGCGAAGGTGAACCTGTTGTGGTTCGTTTGGGATCTGGTGACCCTGCACCATTCGAATAGTAGACGCACACCACCGTCAAACAAAATAGGAGGCATCGCGCCTCCTATTTTAGTTGTCATATCGAATATCTCATTGAACTTAACTGATTGAGGTTAAGCGAAATCGAAAATGTCGATACCATTTTGTTCTGCATAGTTGATGTATGCAGAGCTCACACCGTTTAGTGTCACTTCAACATTGTATTCATCACTTGAGAATACTGCCCAGCCACATTCATTGTAAGATAAAGTCAGATCATCCGCTGAATCCAAGAACGTATCTCGAATGCCATCGTTATCAGTGTCTCGGCCCATATCAAAGACAAGTTTGTCATGGAAAATATTAAAATCGACAATGTCGGCTTTGACATCAATATCGTTGGAAGATACTGGCTGATCAGGTACACCAATAGCCAGGCGGTTTGTAAGCACGAAGGTGTCGTCTCCACAGCCACCGCTCAGTACTGATTCACCATCACCAACAACGAGTGTGTCGTTACCCCAGCCACCACTCAAGTAGTTGTTGCCTGAATAATCAAAAATTGTGTCGTCGCCACAGCCACCAAAGAGTTTGTCGTTTCCTAATCCTCCGGATAGGAAATCGTTTCCAAAGCCGCCAGAAACAAAGTCGTTACCTCGGCCACCAAGCAAGGTATCGTCTCCCCAGCCACCGAAGACAATATCATTACCTCCGTATCCTACAAACTTATCATCACCACAGAAACCGAAGAAAATATCGGTTGTTTCAGAGCCTTTTGTGCCTGTCATATCGTCATCTTGAGATGTCCCAAAAATCCAATTTAGGTCGAGATTTAGCATAGACATTGTTCTATTCCTTTTTGTCTGATTTATGCCAATCGCCGAGAGTGCAGAGCGAACCTAGTGAGTCAGAGTACACGATAGCATTAGTGTTATTTTTGATGTGAACTAATGACTTAAAGACAATTTTTGTCTTGTTACCCATGACCTTGTTTTGCTATGAGTGCTCATTGTCTGCGGTGATTGGTATTACTTAGCAGCAAACAGGGACGGCTTATTCTTCGTTGCTTTCTAGCAATACGAACAGTAAACACACCCCAAGTGGTTATTGTTGTAACCCTGACAATTTTATCAGGTACCGCGTGGTTAAAGTGGTTCAGGAAGACCGATATTAGTGGGATTCTCGTTGAGCAATGCCTGCTTTAAGTAGTAAAAAAGTTGCAGAATAGGACAAATATTTCGGTCATTTTTGAAGTGAATTTTGGTGTGGAGAATGGCGCCGATTTAGCTTACATTAACTAAGAAAGTTACGTATAATGTCCGACCGAAAAATCCCACTGAAATGGGTAAATAGCAAAATACAGACCAATCCTGGTCTAGACGTCTGTGAAGACGACACATAGGTAGATAAATGAGCGAAAAGTTACAAAAAGTATTAGCACGTGCTGGTCACGGTTCTCGTCGTGAGATTGAATCGTTAATTAAATCTGGTCGCGTTAGCGTGAACGGTGTAGTCGCTAAGCTTGGTGAAAGACTTGAAGACGAGAGCAGCGTAGTTCGTATCGACGGTCACATTGTCTCTGCAAAGATTCAAGAAGAAGTGATTTGTCGTGTACTTGCGTACTACAAACCTGAGGGTGAACTGTGTACTCGTCACGATCCAGAAGGTCGTCGTACTGTTTTTGATCGTCTGCCAAAAATTCGTGGCTCTCGTTGGATTTCAGTTGGTCGTCTGGATGCGAACACTTCTGGTCTTCTACTTTTCACAACGGATGGTGAACTGGCGAACCGCTTAATGCACCCAAGCCGCCAAGTTGAACGTGAATACCTAGTGCGTGTGTTCGGTGAAGTAACTGAACAGAAAGTTCGTAATCTAGTAAAAGGTGTTGAACTGGAAGACGGTTTAGCTCGCTTTGAAGATGTTGTTTACGCGGGTGGTGAAGGCATGAACCACACGTTTTACGTTGTTATAAACGAAGGTCGTAACCGCGAAGTTCGTCGACTATGGGAATCGCAAGAGTGTACCGTTAGCCGTCTGAAACGTGTTCGTTACGGCGACATCTTCTTAGACAAGAAACTGCCTCGTGGCGGTTGGATGGAGCTTGACCTGAAAGAAGTAAACTACTTGCGTGAGCTTGTAGAGCTTCGTCCAGAGAAAGAAACCATGCTTGATCTGAACAAAGACAACACGTCACGCAAACGTGAGCGTGCACGCAGCCAAAAAATTCGTCGCGCAGTTAAGCGCCATGAAGAGCGTGTTAACACACCAAAAGGTCGCAGCAACAACCCTTCTCGTCGTAAGCCGAAGAAGACTGCTGGTGACCAAGGCGCACGCAACAAGCATCGTTAATCGATAGCAAAACATCAGAAAGGCTTGCCAATTCGGCAAGCCTTTTTCTTATCTGTTACATAACAAAAGGATCTAAAGCCGATATAGAGCAGGGTGTTTTGGATAAACAAATATCTCAGCTAAACAAAAACAGCAGATAAAAAAATACCAGCACTAGGCTGGTATCTTTGTTCATGATGAAGAAACGTTAATCGCGTTTCCAAAGCATATGGCAGAACTTATGTTCAGGGTCTCGGCTGATTAGCATACGAGCAAATACGTCATCAAGAACGTCATTTTCCTCATTTACTAGGCCGATACGAACCTCTGCATATACTTCTTTGTCGATCTCGAAGCCAACATGTTCAACCCAGTCATCACCGGTTTCAACAAGTTCTGCGGCACCACGATCTTCAAATTGCGCAGTAAACAGAATCACGTCAGCAGGCTCTAGGTTATCTGGAGCCATCTCAAGGAAAATGTCGTACGCTGCGTCGATGACGTCGTCGTAAGAAATCAAATCAGACATGCTTATGCTCGGCTCATGTATTTACGTTCAGCTGTGTTAATGATAACACGGTCACCAGTTGCAATGTACTCAGGAACCTGGATGACAAGACCTGAAGCGAAGCGTGCTGGTTTAGTACGAGCAGATGCAGAAGCACCTTTGATTGAAGGGTCAGTTTCTTCAATCACTAGCTCAACAGAAGATGGTAGTTCAATACCCACTGCAGCACCGTTAACAAGGATAATGTGGATACCTTGTGTATCTTCGTTGATGAACAGCATGTCGTCTTCAACTTCATTGTGCTTGAATGTGTATTGTGAGTAGTCTTCGTTATCCATGAAGATGTGCTCATCTCCGTCAGCGTATGAGTACACAACTGCACGTTTGTTCATTTCTACCGTTTCAACAACGTCATCAGACTTGTAACGCTCATCTACACGTGCGCCCGTGTTTAGATCTGTACAACGCATTTTGTAGATTTTAGCGCCGCCACGACCGCCAGGAGTCGTTACTTCGATGTCTTTAACTAGAAGAGTTTTACCATTAGACTCGATTGCGAAGCCTTTTTTGATTTCACTTGCCTTTGGCATTGTATATTCCTATTCATACTTATTAAGCAAAACTCGGTGATTATAGCGCTAAGTTAGCCGCCTAGCATTAAAATTCATTGCAGAAATTTGTTGTTACTCCCATGACTAAACACCTGAATGGACTTGATTCAGTGAGTCGGCTAAGAGAACATATAGTCCAACTTCTTGAACCATCTGAGAACACGTTTTAAGTCATGTCTCTGCCTGTTATCGATCCTAAACAACCATTTCAACCAGAGTTTGCGCCTTTAATTAGGGAAGTCACCGCTTGTCTCAAAGGTGGACTGGGGCAAAACTTACACAGCGTTTATGTATACGGTAGTGTTGCTCGCAAAACAGCGATCGTTGGGAAGTCGAACTTAGACTTGGTTGTCGTTACTCAATCATCCTTTGAGCACAATCGCGCGACTTTGCTCAACACAATTAAGTGGCGTGCGCAGCAGAGTTACCCTCACGTTAATGGTGTATCGGTCCGTACAGCCTTAGTGAGCGAAGTGGCTAATTTAGATAGTATTTTTACTTGGGGCTTTATGCTTAAGCATTGCTGTGTCTGTGTTTATGGTGATGATCTAGCAGACTGCTTCGGTGATTACGTCCCAAGTTGGGAAATTGCTAAGCACTGGAATATGGATGTGGAAGATTGGATTACGGTGTATCGCAAAAAAATCGTACAAGCGAAGACGATAGAAGAGCAGGTGGCCGCCCAGCGCGTGATTGCAAAAAAGTTACTAAGAGCGTCATACTCTTTGGTGATGTATCGAGATAAACGTTGGTTTGATGACCCTATACAATGTGGCAAGGTATTCTTAACTTATCATCCTGAAAAGCAGCTTGAGATCGAGCGGCTAGAAATTTTACTTTCTGGCCGGGGTATTCCCAAGCGTTCTGTTATCGGGCTAATTGATGCGTTTGGTGATTGGTTAGTCAAACAGTACCAGAAAACAGAGTTTCGTATCGGCTAAAACAACCCCATTTGTGGCGCTGAAAGCCTGTCAAAGTCCGTCCCAATGAAAGGGAGAATCGCATCCGCAACGGGTTTGAGTTGTTTATCAATGTAATGTTGATAATCAATCGGGCTATTGAGGTACTCATAAGGTTCAGGGCCGTTCACGGTAATAATGTATTCAATTCGCCCTTTGTTTTGATACTGTAATGGGCGGCCAAGCTTGGCATTTATCTCATCGGCTAAACGAGCTGCACGCACTTGTGGCGGGACGTTCTTCTGATACTCATGCAGTTTTCTTCGCAGTCGCTTTTGATACACCAACTGTTCATCAAATTCACCGTTGTTAGTTTTCTCAACCATCTCTCGGACATAGTCGCTTGGATCTTCACCATGGAAAATCATGCTATAGAGTGTATTTTGAAATTTCTGTGCTAACGAGGTCCAGTCAGTACGGGCACTTTCTAACCCTTTAAATACAATCCGTTCTTGCTTTCCTTCACCGATTAAACCCGCATAGCGCTTTTTCGAGCCAGTTTCTGCGCCACGAATCGTTGGCATAAGGAATCTGCGATAATGGGTTTCATACTCGATTTCCAACATAGATGTTAGGTTGTACTCAGAACGCAGGTGTTCTTGCCACCAAGAGTTGATGTAATCAACTAGTTGATTTCCAACAGCGTCAGCTTCTACTTGACTGTATGGTCGATTCAACGACACGAATGTGGAATCCGTATCGCCGTAAATCACTTGATATCCTTGCTCCTCAATCAGCACCTTAGTTTGCTTCATGATTTCATGTCCGCGCATGGTAATACTAGAAGCTAACCGAGTATCAAAGAAACGACATCCCGATGAGCCCAGTACGCCATAAAAGGAGTTCATGATGATTTTGATTGCCTGAGAAAAAGCTTTTTCATTGTTCTTCTTTGCCACATCACGTGCTGCCCAAAGCTTTTCAATCATTTCTGGTAAAAAGTGTTTCGTACGATGGAACTGCCCACCGCGAAAGCCAGGTACAGCCTGATTTTCTTCTTTTCCAATATCGAGCAATAACCCCTCAACTAAACCCATAGGATCAATCAAGAAAGAGCGAATAATCGATGGATATAGACTCTTAAAATCCAATACTAAAACAGAATCATATAGGTTAGGGATGGAGTCCATCACGTAACCGCCGGGGCTGGCAATCCAATTTTCAGGGTGTAGGTTCGGAGCAACGTAGCCTGCTCGGTGTATCTGAGGCATGTATAGGTTTGTGAATGCTGCAACCGAACCGCCGACACGATCCAGTTCGACACCAGTGAGACGAGAGCGCTCTATTGCAAAGTCGAGCAGGTGAGTGTGATTGAAAATCTTATTCACTAACATGCAGTCTTGTAAATTATATTTAGCCAGCGATGGTTTGTCGGAGCGGTACATACGATTGATCTCATCCATGCGGTCATGAACGTTGTGGATTTCTTTCCCTTCCCCTAAGAGTTCTTGAGATACAGACTCTAATGACCAAGACCGAAAGTGATAAGTCGCCGTTTTTAACGTATCGATACCGTCCATTACAACTCGCCCTGGAATGGAAATAAACCCTTGTTGGCTTTGAGATGAACTTCTGAAAAAGCTGGCTTGGTCTGCTCTACCAAGCATTAGCTTCATGTTGTGCCATTCTGCTCGTTTGTGTAGCAGACGAAAGTCAAAATCAATGACGTTCCAACCGACAATGACATCGGGGTCGAATTGTTTAAACCAAACGATGAGTGCTTCTAGAAGCGCTTTTTCATCCTTAACCCACTGTATCGGTGTCTCCGAAGGTTCTGGTTCTCCGATCATGATAACGCGGGAATCCATGACGCTGTCTAATCCGATTGAGTAAAGAATGCCTTTCTCAGAGCATTCTAGATCTAACGAGACAACGTTTAACTTCGGCTCATATTGCCCCGCACGGCATTTTGCGCTCTGGACGCGTTGGTAGCCATTGGTGCGAGTCACATTGCCTGTAAACTCGATACTGCCTTTGATAAAACGCTCCATTAGGTAGCGATCGGCGAGGCGAATATCACTTTCATACGTAGTGATATCTTTTTGAGCGAATGTGTCTTTGAGTGCGAGAGCGTCTCTGGTTACATTGGTATAGCAGGCAGCAAGAGGCGTATGTTCAAACGTTTTGAGATCCAAAAGGCGGATGTCGACGAATATGTTTTTTTCTCGTGCGAGTGTTTTTGCTTGCTCTGAGTGTTTCTGAGCGATGAAAAATACTGGCTTCTCACCATTAATAATTAACTGAGTAGGACCTGCTTCTGTCGAAAGCCACAGCTCGATTTGAGTTTGACCTTTGATGTCTCGTGCCTGTCGAGTTAGCAGGAAGCCTTGTTGAATATTCAAATGTGAGAAACCTTAGAAAACTTGAAGAACGTTAGTTTAACACTAAGAACTGTAAAAATAACCAGTAAAGAAAGCGTCTCAAATTTTTGCTGGAATTAGTGATTACAAGTTAGTCTTTGGTGCAAGAGGGACAGTGTCATTTTAAGTTATAGCGTGTTTCTCTGGGCAATATGAAACCTAGTTACTTGATTTATTGTACTTAATGTTGTTAATTGTCTTTTCTTAGATTTCGGTTCTGCTCATCACGCTCTAAAATAATAGAGTGGTTTATGAATAAGTTCTTGCTAAAGTTTGCGTTTCAGCACATATTCATAGAAAGCAATTTTTTGTCGATTACGTTAGTATATAGGCAGTCATACTGATATCCACATTTAACAAATAATGGTTATGTGGGTGCAGAACCAATACAAAGTGTGGAGATACAAGTTTGATAAATGTTTTCCTTGTAGATGATCACGAGCTGGTTCGCACAGGGATACGACGTATTATTGAAGACGTCCGTGGAATGAACGTAGCAGGAGAAGCTGACAGCGGTGAAGATGCAGTAAAATGGTGTCGCAGTAATCATGCTGACGTCGTTTTAATGGACATGAACATGCCAGGAATTGGTGGCTTGGAAGCCACTAAAAAAATTCTTCGCGTGAATCCTGATGTGAAAATCATCGTACTTACCGTTCATACAGAAAACCCGTTTCCAACCAAGGTGATGCAGGCAGGTGCGTCTGGTTATTTAACCAAAGGTGCTGGCCCTGACGAAATGGTGAATGCGATTCGTGTAGTTAATAGTGGTCAGCGTTACATCTCACCAGAGATTGCGCAGCAGATGGCATTGAGTCAATTTTCTCCAGCCTCTGAGAACCCTTTTAAAGACTTATCCGAACGTGAATTGCAGATCATGCTTATGATCACCAAAGGCCAAAAGGTAACGGATATTTCTGAGCAACTTAATTTAAGTCCAAAGACAGTCAACAGCTATCGCTACCGACTCTTTAGTAAATTGGACATTAATGGTGACGTTGAGTTAACTCACTTAGCGATTCGCCACGGAATGCTGGACACCGAGACCCTTTAGCGTGAATCCTCCTTTCGATTCGGCTTCCTTTCTCAAGACAGTAACTCATCAGCCCGGCGTTTACAGAATGTACAACGCCGAAGCTGTTGTAATCTACGTAGGTAAAGCCAAAGACCTTAAAAAGCGCCTTTCAAGCTACTTTCGAAAAAAAGTAGACAGTGAGAAAACTCGCGCGCTTGTCAGTAATATCGCCAAAATAGACGTCACGGTGACTCACACTGAGACAGAAGCGCTGATCTTAGAGCATAACTACATCAAGCAGTATTTGCCGAAATACAATGTGTTGCTGCGAGATGATAAGTCTTACCCTTATATCTTTATTAGCGGTCATAAGCACCCACGGCTTTCTATCCACCGTGGCGCCAAGAAGCGCAAAGGTGAATATTTTGGCCCCTACCCAGATTCTGGTGCAGTAAGAGAAACATTGCATTTGCTGCAAAAGATATTTCCTGTGCGCCAGTGTGAAGACACTGTCTATTCCAACCGAACGCGCCCATGTTTGATGTACCAAATTGGTCGTTGTGCAGGACCATGCGTTAATACCATCATTTCTGATGAAGAATATGCAGAGTTGGTTGGCTTTGTGCGCATGTTTTTGCAAGGCAAAGATCAGCAAGTACTCAAACAGTTGATTGAGAAAATGGAAGTTGCCAGTCAGCAATTGCGCTTTGAAGATGCCGCTAAATTTCGCGATCAAATCCAAGCGATTAGGCGTGTTCAAGAGCAGCAGTACGTCTCAGAAGACAGCATGGATGATATGGATGTACTCGGGTTTGCTCAGGAGAATGGTATCGCGTGTATCCATATCCTGATGATACGCCAAGGCAAAGTGCTTGGTAGCCGTAGCCATTTTCCGAAAATCCCACAAAATACAAGCCAGCAGGAAGTGTTCGATAGTTTTCTGACTCAATACTATTTGAGCCATAACGAAGCACGTACAATTCCTTCTCGTATTATTTTGAATCAAGAGTTGGCAGAAGATATTGCGCCAATACAGAAAGCGTTAAGTGAAGTGGCAGGCCGTAAGGTTCATTTTCATACGTCGCCAACTGGCTCTCGAGCAAGGTATCTCAAGCTTTCGAACACGAATGCACTAACGGCGATTACCACCAAAATCAATCACAAGATGACAATTAATCAGCGTTTTCATGCGCTTCGCGAAACATTGAAGTTGGAGTCTATAGCTCGAATGGAATGTTTTGATATCTCCCATACGATGGGGGAAAGCACGATTGCGTCATGTGTGGTGTTCAACAACGAAGGCCCCGTAAAGCAAGAGTATCGTCGCTACAACATTACTGGGATTACCGGTGGTGATGATTACGCAGCGATGGGACAGGCATTAGAGCGCCGTTATTCGAAGCAATTGGACGTAGAGAAAATTCCCGACATCATCTTTATCGATGGCGGTAAAGGTCAGTTAAATCGTGCGCATGACATCATTTCGCAGTACTGGGGGGATTGGCCAAAGCGTCCTATCATGATTGGTATTGCAAAAGGCGTTACTCGCAAACCAGGTTTAGAAACGCTGATTACAGTCGATGGGGACGAGTTTCATTTACCAAGCGATGCTCCTGCGCTGCATCTTATCCAACATATTCGTGATGAAAGCCATAACCATGCTATAGCGGGGCACCGTGCTAAGCGAGGTAAAACCAGACGTACGAGTGCACTCGAAGGGATTGAGGGAATCGGCCCTAAACGACGTCAGGCGTTACTCAAGTACATGGGTGGGTTACAAGAACTTAAACGTGCAAGTGTCGAAGAAATCGCCAAAGTACCGGGAATAAGTCACTCTTTAGCAGAAATTATTTTCCAAGCATTGAAACAATAAGGAAAATCGCGCAACATTAAGCCGCAATGTGTAAGAGAATAATAAAATGCGTTTGAATATCCCGAACATTCTGTCTCTTCTTAGACTGTTCCTAATCCCTGTTTTTGTGGTTGTCTTTTATCTACCTTATTCATGGGCACCGTTTGCAGCAGCAATGGTGTTTTGGGTAGCGGGTTTTACTGACTGGCTTGACGGCATGTTGGCCCGTAAACTTGGCCAAACTTCTCGTTTTGGCGCGTTTATTGATCCTGTCGCTGATAAAGTGCTAGTGGCAACGGCATTGATTCTAATCACGGAACATTATCATTCAATTTGGGTGACCATTCCTGCGGTAACGATGATTGCGCGAGAAATCATTATCTCAGCATTGCGAGAATGGATGGCTGAAATCGGTAAGCGAGCGAGTGTTGCGGTATCTTGGGTTGGCAAAGTAAAAACTGTTTCGCAAATGTTCGCCTTATGGGTGTTGATATGGCGTTACGATGAATGGATGGTTTGGCTAGGCTTTGCGGCCTTGTATGTGGCAACTTTCTTGACATATTGGTCAATGATTCAATATTTGGCTGCTGCGAAAGACGATCTGTTGAATGAAGAGCACCATTAAATTCTGATGTTAGAAAGCAGGCTTAATAGCCTGCTTTTTTGTATCTAAGACAATCTACAGCATTTTTTGGCTTCTCTCGCTTTTCAATGCTTGCTAATGGCCATGTTTGCAATTTGTATCTGGGGCTTTTGCTTCGATAGAGTTCTATTTGTGATCTAAGTCTTGTTTTTGTCCTTGGAGAGTCTTAGAGAGGCGAGTCTTCTGATTATTAATACTTCAATGCACGCAACGCACGGCCAGCAGTGTAAGGCGTAGCCAAAGTTTTATGATAAACAAGTGTATTTAAGCGATTTTTAGTATTAAAACTAAGCAATCCATCGTCTTTCGCACAAATTCTAGTCAAACGATTTAAAAAAATAAAAATAGTGTTGACTCGATCGCTCGAATCCGTAGAATGCATCCCGTACCCAAGAGAGCACGACTCGAAAGGGTGGTGAAAAAGCTTAGCTTTATTCACAGATGAGGCGCCTTGGCAGAGTGGCTATGCAGCGGATTGCAAATCCGTGGACCTCGGTTCGACTCCGGGAGGCGCCTCCATTATTCTTTTGAGAGCGAATGGCTTTCGAGAAAAATGCGACACTAGCTCAGTTGGTAGAGCGCAACCTTGCCAAGGTTGAGGTCACGAGTTCGAACCTCGTGTGTCGCTCCAAATTTTATTGATATGGCATTGGCGATATCAGATGGTGTTTTACTTTTCTGTAAAGGCATCACAAAGAATATTTGTGTGCCCTGGTGGTGGAATTGGTAGACACAAGGGATTTAAAATCCCTCGACGTTCGCGTTGTGCCGGTTCAAGTCCGGCCCGGGGCACCATCTCATATTAAATGCGACACTAGCTCAGTTGGTAGAGCGCAACCTTGCCAAGGTTGAGGTCACGAGTTCGAACCTCGTGTGTCGCTCCAGATTTAAGGCCTAACATGAAAATGTTAGGCCTTTTTCGTATTTTTTTGAAAATCTCAAACTTCTTTTCTGTCACAGACTTCGTTAAGTAGCGAACCCTTTGTCTCATTGACTCAAGTGATTGTTAATTCTGCCATTGCAAAACATCTTAGCTATTCCTACTAGTCTATGTTTAAACCATCACTTGTGGTGAATAACCACTCTTACTCCAGGCAAAGCTGTGACGAGAATGCTATCTTTTTAAATGTTCCGGATATAGAAAGGAATGTTTTACGATTAAGCAGCACAACCTTAAACCTCTGTTTAGATGAGGTGATGATATCTCAAGAATATTTGTTTAAATAACAGCTATTTGAGAGAAGCAGAAAAGCATAGCTCATGAATATGAACATGTGAGTTGCAATGGGGTATGTTTTGTTGTGATTTACATCACTGTTACTAATATGAAAAATCGTTGCCAGAAGATTTTATTTTGTGATAAATTCGCGCGCAATCTCGGAGCGTAATTAACAACGTTTGATCTCTGGGGGATACGCGTAGTGACCATTCAAGCTGATTGTGACACTGCGTAGGGTAGGTATCGGCAAAGCCTTTTGTCGATAGACGGGATACTAATGCTGTAAACGCGGCATATTAATGGGAAACCCAACATTGAAACCTTTGAATAAACACACACTAATCAGCTTCATACTGCCGAAATGTCCTGTTTTACAAAACGGGTGCATTACAGAACCTTGATTAATCCCTTTTACATGTAAAGTCGCGAGTATCGTGGCGGATGATCTGTATTTGTCATTTATGCACTGACAAATGCGGAGGGGTATTCACACCTCCTGTAATTTCATTCTAATGATTATTAATACAGGATACAGAATTATTATAATTCAAGGGATTATGTAGTATGAGCACTGCCTTTGAAGTCGATAGCAATATCGCAAACATTTTTTCGTCTCAGGTTCCTATCGTTGAGGGAACGTATGACTTAACGCCAGATCAAGTATTGATTGATCAGGCTGAGCATGAATCTGAAGTACGTTCTTATCCACGTCGTTTGCCGATCGCAATTAAACAAGCCTTTGGGTGCTTGGTTGAAGATACGCGTGGACAGATCTTTCTAGACTGCCTTGCGGGGGCAGGCACTCTAGCTTTGGGGTATAACCATCCTGAAATAAACCAAGCGCTGAAAGAACAATTAGATTCAGGACTGCCATATCAGACGCTAGATATTGCAACATCAGCAAAAACGACGTTTATTCAATCTGTTAAGTCTTTTCTTCCTCAAGAGTTAAGCGAGAACAGCGTTATCCAATTTTGTGGCCCGTCTGGAGCTGATGCGGTTGAAGCTGCTATCAAGCTCGCGAAACAGACTACCGGTCGCAACACTATGTTTGCCTTCCGTGGCGCATACCATGGTATGACTAATGGTACGATGGGGATGATGGGTAACTTAGGCACCAAAGCTCGTCGAACTGGTTTGATGTCGGATGTGCACTTTATGCCTTTCCCATACAACCTGCGTTGTCCTTTTGGGCTTGGCGGTGATGAAGGTGCAAAAGCAAGTATTCGCTATATCGATCGTCTTTTAAACGATGATGAGTCAGGCATTATGAAGCCTGCCGCGATTATCGTGGAGCCAGTGCAAGGTGAGGGTGGTGTTGTTCCTGCGCCAGCATTCTGGCTACGAGAGTTACGTCGTATTTGTGATGAACACGGTATCTTACTGATCTTCGATGAGATCCAGTGTGGTGTTGGTAAAACTGGCTACAATTTCGCGTTCGAAGAGTCGGGCATTGTTCCAGATATTCTGTGTTTATCAAAAGCAATTGGCGGTGGATTACCAATGTCGCTATTGGTTATCAACAAGCAACATGATACATGGAAGCCGGGCGAGCACACAGGTACATTTCGTGGTAACCAGTTAGCCATGGTCTCTGGTACGAAAGCATTAGAAATTATCCAGCGTGATAATCTTGTTGAGCATGCCAATATTGCGGGTCAGTACTTGCGCTACGGCCTTGAAAGTATTCAAAAGCGTGTGAACTGTATCGCAGAGGTTCGTGGCAAAGGTTTGATGCTAGGCGTGGAGATTAAAAACCCAGAAGGTGAGCTCAATAAATTTGGTGAACCTCAAGCGGATAGTGAACTCACACTTTCCATTCAACGCGCAGCACTCGAGCGTGGCTTGATCGTTGAGAAAGGTGGACGCGAAGGCGCAGTAATTCGTTTCCTTCCTCCTCTTATCATCTCGTTTGAGCAAATCGACTTTGTTTTACGTGTATTTGAAGACGCGATTTTAGCCGCTGGCGGTAGTCACATCGAAACTCAGCCACAAGATGAATGGAAGAAGCATTTCATCCACACTGGAGAGATGGGCAGCAATGAATTTGCTTCGGTGATGAATCACACTACTACGGCAATGAAGTCAGTGTTTGAACAAGTGACTGCACCGTATTCAGGTATGGATCCAAAAGCATTGGAAGCAGCGATTCACGACGTTGATCTTGATAATGGAAATGCACCTCTTAAATCCGTTATCGACGATGCTGCTGAGCTGGTCGCGAAAAACGCAATTTTTACTCAACATCCAGATTGTATTGCTCACCTACATACTCCACCGTTGATGCCAGCGATCGCGGCAGAGGCAATGATTGCGGCTTTGAACCAGTCGATGGACTCATGGGATCAAGCTTCATCAGCGACTTATGTTGAACAGAAAGTTGTGAACTGGCTATGCGATAAATATGAGTTAGGTGCAAAAGCGGACGGTATCTTCACGAGCGGCGGCACGCAAAGTAACCAAATGGGTTTGATGCTTGCGCGAGATTGGATTGCTGACAAACTCAGTGCACACTCAATTCAAAAGCTTGGCCTTCCTGAATACGCAGACAAGCTACGTATTGTATGTTCGAAAAAATCCCACTTCACGGTTCAAAAATCAGCGTCTTGGATGGGGTTGGGTGAAAAAGCGGTCATGACTGTCGATGCTAATGCCGATGGAACGATGGATGTCACTAAATTAGACGAAGTTCTCAATCAGGCCAAAGCAGAAGGTTTGATCCCATTTGCCATTGTTGGCACAGCGGGCACAACGGACCACGGTGCTATTGATGACTTAGACTTTATCGCCGATATGGCAGCGAAACATGACATGTGGATGCATGTCGACGGTGCATACGGTGGAGCTCTGATTCTAAGTAGCCAAAAAGCGCGTCTGAAAGGTTGTGAGCGTGCACATTCCATCAGCGTAGACTTCCATAAGCTGTTTTACCAAACCATCAGTTGTGGTGCGCTATTGGTAAATGACAAGTCTAACTTTAAATTCCTGCTTCACCATGCAGACTATTTGAACCGCGAACACGACGAACTACCGAACTTGGTGGATAAGTCTATTGCGACAACTAAGCGTTTTGATGCGCTCAAAGTGTTTATGACGATGCAAAGCGTAGGGCCAAAAGCCCTAGGCGATATGTATGATCATTTGCTTGAACAGACGCTTGAAGTGGCGGACATGATTCGAGATAACAAACACTTTGAGTTGTTGGCTGAACCATCACTATCTACGGTTCTGTTCCGCGCGACACATGAATCAGCGGATCTTGATGAACTGAACAAAACGTTGCGCTTAGAAGCGTTAACACGCGGTATCGCGGTATTGGGTGAAACCATTGTCGACGATAAAACTGCATTGAAATTTACGATTTTGAACCCGTGTCTGACGACGGCGGACTTTGAATCTTTGCTCTCAAAAATCAATACGCTAGCGGCAGAGCTAGTTTAACAAAGGTAACGGAAAACTATGGCAATTCTACAGATTGGTGCAGGCGGCGTTGGCTGGGTAGTTGCACATAAAGCAGCACAAAACAACGACGTTCTGGGTGATATCACAATCGCATCACGTACCGTAGGTAAGTGTGAGAAAATCATCGAATCGATTCAGAAGAAAAACAATCTGAAAGATTCAACTAAGAAATTAGAAGCGCGAGCGGTAAACGCGGACGACGTAGATTCTTTAGTTGCTTTAATTAAAGAAGTACAACCTGACTTAGTGATCAACGCAGGTCCTCCTTGGGTGAACATGTCTATTATGGAAGCATGTTACCAAGCTAAAGTGTCATACCTTGATACATCTGTTGCGGTTGACTTGTGCTCTGAAGGCCAACAAGTACCTCAAGCTTACGATTGGCAGTGGGGCTACCGTGAGAAGTTTGAAGAAGCGGGCATTACAGGTATTCTTGGTGCTGGTTTCGATCCGGGCGTAGTATCGGTGTTTGCCGCATACGCAGTGAAGCATCTGTTCGATGAAATCGATACTATCGACGTAATGGATGTAAACGCAGGCGACCACGGTAAGAAGTTCGCAACTAACTTTGATCCAGAAACGAACATGCTTGAGATTCAAGGCGATTCGTTCTACTGGGAAAACGGCGAGTGGAAACAAGTACCTTGTCACTCACGTATGCTTGAGTTCGAATTCCCGAATTGTGGCTCACACAAAGTGTACTCAATGGCGCACGACGAAGTTCGATCTATGCAAGAGTTCATCCCTGCGAAACGCATCGAATTCTGGATGGGCTTTGGTGACCGTTACCTAAACTACTTCAATGTGATGCGCGACATCGGTCTACTCAGCCCAGTTCCACTAACGCTTCATGACGGTACGGTTGTTCAACCTTTGCACGTGCTAAAAGCACTACTACCAGATCCAACATCACTCGCGCCAGGCTACACTGGCCTAACGTGTATCGGTACTTGGGTTCAAGGTAAGAAAGATGGTAAAGAGCGCAGTGTATTTATTTACAACAACGCTGATCACGAAGTCGCATACGAAGATGTTGAACACCAAGCTATCTCATACACCACTGGCGTACCAGCGATCACTGCGGCTTTGCAGTTCTTCCGTGGCAAATGGGCAGACAAAGGCGTGTTCAACATGGAGCAGCTAGATCCAGACCCATTCCTAGAAACCATGCCATCTATTGGTCTAGATTGGCATGTTCAAGAACTGGAGCCAGGACAACCTGTTATCCATAAATTGAAGTAAGAATTTAGCGACTCTTATTTGTACGTTTAAGCCGATGCACTTGCGTCGGCTTTGTTCGATTTTATAGTGTCTTTGCTAAGGCGAAGGGACGTAAGGTATCAAAATGCAACAAAACGAACTAAAAACGCCATACTTCATGATCAATGAAGACAAGCTGATTGAGAACCTAGAGAAAGCAAAACAGCTAAAAGACATCTCTGGTGTGAAGCTTGTATTAGCACTGAAGTGCTTCTCAACATGGGGTGTATTCGACATCATCAAGCCTTACCTAGACGGAACAACAAGTTCTGGCCCGTTTGAAGTGAAGCTTGGCTACGAAACGTTCGGTGGTGAGACACACGCATACAGTGTGGGTTACAGCGAAGATGACGTTCGCGATGTGGCGGACATCTGTGACAAGATGATCTTTAACTCTCAGTCACAGCTAGCGGCTTATCGTCATATTGTCGAAGGCAAAGCATCGATTGGCTTGCGCCTAAACCCAGGTGTGAGCTATGCAGGGCAAGACTTAGCAAACCCAGCGCGTCAATTCTCTCGTCTTGGTGTTCAGGCTGATCACATCAAACCGGAAATTTTTGATGGTATTGATGGCGTAATGTTCCACATGAACTGTGAGAACAAAGACGTGGATGCGTTTATCGGCTTACTCGATGCTATTTCAGCTCAGTTTGGCGAGTACCTAGATAAGCTGGACTGGGTAAGCATGGGCGGCGGCGTGTTCTTCACATGGCCGGGTTATGACATCGAAAAGCTTGGCCTAGCGCTGAAAGCGTTTGCTGAAAAACACGGCGTGCAAATGTACCTAGAACCGGGCGAAGCGATCATTACCAAGACGACTGACCTAGTGGTCACTGTGGTTGATATCGTTGAGAACGTAAAGAAGACGGCGATTGTCGATTCAGCCACAGAAGCTCACCGCTTAGATACGTTGATCTACAATGAGCCAGCGTCAATTCTTGAAGCATCTGAAAATGGTGAACACGAGTATGTGATCGGCTCGTGCTCTTGTTTGGCTGGAGACCAGTTCTGCGTGGCGAACTTCGAACAGCCTCTAGAGATAGGACAGCGTCTGCATATTCTAGATAGTGCCGGTTACACCATGGTGAAACTGAACTGGTTTAACGGTCTACGTATGCCGTCGGTCTACTGTGAACGCTCGAATGGTGACATTCAAAAACTGAATGAATTTGACTACTCTGATTTCAAACGTTCACTGTCTCAGTGGTCAGTGATATAAAATGTATTGAGTATTAGAACGACAAAGAGCAGCTGAATTGCTGCTCTTTTTATTGGGGAAGCGTTAAAGGTATGCAGTTAGCTTTCTACAATTACACGAGTGTCTTCACTCAGAGATTCTAACTCATTGGCTATGTCTTCAATTTCTAGCTCGCTAGGTAGTTTTATCGCCATTTTAGCGCTGAATAAGCTAGAGCTTACCCCTCCGCCTCCAGCAATGAATACACGCTGACAATCCATATCTAAAATTGAGATACCTTGATTATCGAGAACGTGAGTAATTTCATTCACAATACCCGCTCTATCGTTGGCATCTAAACGAAGTTGGAAGATAGTGTCTTCACGATATGAATGAGGCTCAGAGTCGACGAACCTAACAACAAGAGTCTGACAAGAAGAGAACGCCTGTTTAACGATGTCGGCATTTTCTCTTGGAAGCTCTACTTTGATGACACCTGCAACTTGGTCTTCGATAAAGTTTACTTTGCTGATCAGCCATTTCCCGCCGTTTTCGTGTGTGATTGCAGCGAGCTCTTTAATCGTGGCGGGTGACGCTTGTCCGACAAAATTAACAATAAATACGGTGTTCATAATGTCCCCTCCTGGAATCAAGGTTTGGACGCAGTACGAATAAACGTGCTACTTAAGTTATTGGAATAAATCCTTTTATTTAGTGTAGGTGCTAAGGGCAGGTAATGTTTGATGAAAGTCAATTTTTAACACTAATTCGTGATGCAAATAATTAAAACAATGTTCAGAGCACAAAAAAGCAGCCATCGTAAGGCTGCTTTTTACCGAGTATCAACTTAGGATTAGAAGGTTACTTTTAACTCGACACCATAAAATTGACTGTCGTAGTTTGCGCCTGCGTCCATGGCGAATTTTGCAACATCTTGATTTCCAAACCAAGGTGATGAATTGAATTGTAGTTCTGCACTACCGCCCCATGCATCAGTTACCCAATAATGAATATGTCCAACAGGGTTTAAGAAGAAGAGCGAAACATCACCTGCGGTTTCAGAGCCCATAACTTCGCCGCCGTTGGCAATAATGTCTTGCTCAGCCGTTAACATCATTTCACCGACAACAGCACCAAAGAATGGTGTGATAAAAATATCCTGCCAAGACGGTACTTCTGCGAACGCTTCTACGCCATACTCCCAAAAGAACGTCGACATAGTTGCGGAGTACAAAAACGACTGAAATTCATTATAGCCAGCGTGACGTGCTGCCGTGTAGTAAACGCCGCCAAAATATGGGTGCATGATGTAGTTGAGGACATGTTCATCACGATCCCAAACGGGGCCGTCAGAGACATTATCTTTCCACTTTTGCCCCAACTTACTCATGTCACGGTCTTCTTCGTCCCATTTGGTGATACTTTCTGGAAGAAAAGTCATCATGCCTACGGTCGCGATACTGAGACCTAGAATGGTGTAGGTTTGACCCATCAGATAATCCCAGTCTTTATCTTGAGGGATGATGAGATGTTTAGGCTGAAGCCCTGCGTCAAGGTTTAGCGAATCATCATTATTCTGTTCATACATAACACCGCGATTTTGAGCCTCGAAGGTGTACAGAGTCGTCGTTTCGCAGTAACCTGACAAGCAATCAGGTGTGTAAGAAAACTCTGTATGACGGCTTAGGTCATAGTGACTTGCTTGCGCAAGCGCTGACGAAGCCAAGCAAAGGCCTGTTAGAGTCGTCTTGAACATGGATGATTTTGACACAAAGGTCTCCGAGTTAATGGTGTATGTTCGGGCTCGTAATTATCCCTCAAAACATCAATCATTTAAACACTTGACCCTTATTTAGTCCCAACAAACCTCGGCGAGATTTGTCCAAATAAAAAGAAAAATAAGCGCTATAACGAAAATAGGATTGTGCTTACGTTCAGGAGTCAGTTGTGAAAATAGCAATGCTTAGTACTGGTGAGGAAGTCCTCCAAGGTGATATTGTTGATACTAATGCGGCATGGTTGTCTAGCCTGTTTTATCAACATGGATTTGGCTTAACAAAGCGCTCAACGGTTGGTGATAGCCTATCGAGTTTGGTTGAAGAGTTTTTAATGCTCAGCTTTAACAACGATGTGGTTATTGTTAATGGTGGTTTAGGCCCTACAACGGATGACATGAGTGCTGCCGCCGCCGCGAGAGCCGCCGATTGTAAACTGGTGCTATTCAGAGAGTGGTTGCAGCATCTAGAAAGTTTGTATGCTCGACGTGGCATCCCTATGCCGGACAGTAATTTAAAGCAAGCAATGCTGCCAGAAACGGCAGAGATATTGGACAACCCGATAGGCACTGCTTGCGGTTTCAAAATGCTGATTAATGATGCCATTTTTTATTTCACACCGGGTGTACCAAGTGAATTTAAGCTCATGGCAGAGACGCAAATTCTTCCCGATCTGAGAAGAGTGTTTCCAGATGTTCAAGGTTCATGTTGTAGCCGAATCTACACGTTTGGTCTGTCTGAATCCGGTATTTCAGATAAGCTAGATCAGCTAAAACTTCCTCAAGGCTATGAGCTAGGGTATCGCTCTTACTTGCCTTTTATTGAAGTGAAACTTTTTGGTCCTTCAGATCAGATTGAACAGCGTTTGAAACTAGTACAGATAATTAATAAACACCTTGAGAGTAATACCGTTAGTATTGACTTACCTATGGTTGAAAATGTCGGCCAGTTGTTGGTCGATAAAGGACTAACAGTGTCGACCTCCGAAAAAAGTAGCGGAGGATACTTAACGTACTGGCTAAACGGTGATGAAAACGCTGAAAAGCAACTAGGGCATGGTTGGATACTACCGAGCCTGACTCAAGCGATGGCCAACAGCGGAGATCCATTAGCAGAGACGTTTGCTCTGGCTGGCGCTACGCGAGAGAAGTGTGGGACGGATTTATCACTCGTTACTGGCCATATTGAAGAGGGTGTTTTTTCCGTCGCTTTATCGACACCGTCAGGCGAGTGGGGAGCATTATATAAACTCTCGAAAAAGTATCAGCGCAATGATCAAGTTAAAGTGATCAGCACGGCAGCACTAGACTTGTTGCGTCGCTACCTAGAACGTAAACCGATGTTTGCGCATTATGCATTTTTAGAGAAAGTTAAAGAGATGCACCTCCCGAGCAGTGCTTTATAACCAAAGCTCTATACAGTAGTCTGAGAGACAAAACACAGAGACAAAAAAGCCAAGGTGATTACCTTGGCTTTTGCATTTTATACCGTCGAGTCAACGTTATGCGCGCTGCTTTTCTTTCATCGCGTAGTTAACGCCGCTAAGTGACAAATCTGATTTTGCTTTACAGATACAAGGTAATATTTCATCACTTTGTGTGTAAGCCATGGCAAAACCAACATACTCCACTTCACCAGACTCCAATTTGCAGCGACAGGCGCCGCAGTGCCCATCACGGCAGTTGTATTCTGGTAATAGGCCAGCTTGCTCCATTGTTTCCAAAATCGTATTGGAAGGGTTGGATTCAATGCTGATCAGTTTGTTGATTTTGAGTGTTGCCATTACAGCTCGAATCCTTCGAAGTCATCTGCGCGAACTTCATTGTCAATTTGACCCACAAGGTAAGAAGAGATTTCTGCTTCTTGAGGCGCAACTTGAACGTTATCTGAAGACAACCAAGCGTTAATCCATGGAATTGGGTTAGTTGTTGCTTCTGGATACGCTGCTGGTAGACCTACCGCTTGCATACGAATATTTGTGATGTATTCAACGTATTGGCTTAGGATGTCTTTGTTTAGACCGATCATAGAGCCATCTTTGAATAGATACTCTGCCCACTCTTTTTCTTGCTCTGCCGCTTCTTTGAATAGGTCAAAACAGTCCTGTTTTGCCTCTTCTGCGATTTGCATGAAAGTGAAGTCATCTTGACCGTTACGTAGCAGGTTGATCATGTGCTGCGTGCCATTTAAGTGAAGTGCTTCGTCACGAGCGATCAGCTTGATGATTTTCGCGTTACCTTCCATTAGTTCGCGTTCTGCGAAAGCGAAAGAACATGCGAAACTTACGTAAAAACGAATAGCTTCTAATGCGTTAACAGACATCAGACAGATATACAGCTTCTTCTTAAGATCGTACAGACTAACCTGAACCGTTTCACCGTTAAGGACATGCTCACCTTCACCGTAGCGATGGTAATCATTCGTCGCTTGAATCAAATCGTCGTAGTAGTGCGCGATGTCTTTTGCACGCTTCAGAATGTGCTCGTTCTCAACGATATCATCAAACACTACAGCAGGGTCGTTCACGATGTTACGAATAATGTGTGTGTAAGAACGAGAGTGAATCGTTTCAGAGAAAGACCAAGTCTCAATCCAAGTCTCTAGTTCTGGTAGAGACACAAGCGGCAGCAGTGCCACGTTAGGGCTGCGGCCTTGGATAGAGTCAAGAAGCGTTTGGTACTTCAAGTTAGAGATGAAGATGTGCTTCTCGTGATCTGGCAGTTTGTTGTAATCGATACGGTCGCTAGATACGTCTACTTCTTCTGGACGCCAGAAGAAAGAAAGTTGTTTCTCGATAAGTTTTTCGAAAATCTCAAACTTTTGTTGGTCGTAACGTGCAACGTTTACTGATTGACCTAGGAACATTGGTTCCTTCAATTGGTCATTCTTTTTTTGGTTAAAAGTACTGTAAGCCATAATGCCTCAATTCCTTTTAAACCTCCCCGTAAGGGGGAGGTTATCGATAGTCTGTCTTTACGGGTTCGCTAGGTACGGGAAGATTAAATCTTACAACCGCCGCCAGCACAATCGTCATCTTGTGGTTGAACAGCGTCTTTCTGTTCATCTTTCGCGCCATCACGAGTGTTGTGGTAGTAAAGCGTTTTCACACCAAACTTATACGCTGTTAGCAGGTCTTGAAGTAGTTTCTTCATTGGAACCTTGCCAGTCTCGTAACGTGACGGGTCGTAGTTAGTATTAGCAGAGATAGCTTGGTCAACAAACTTCTGCATAATACCCACAAGGTGTAGATAACCGTCGTTCGAACCGATATTCCAAAGCAGTTCATAGCTGTCTTTAAGTTCTGTGAACTCTGGTACAACTTGCTTCAGGATACCGTCTTTCGAAGCTTTTACTGAAACGTAACCACGTGGTGGCTCAATACCGTTAGTTGCGTTTGAAATCTGAGAAGAAGTCTCAGAAGGCATTAGCGCAGTCAGTGTTGAGTTACGTAGGCCGTGCTCCATAATTTCTTTACGTAGGCTGTCCCAGTCGTAGTGCAGCGCTTCGTCACAAATTAGGTCGATATCTTTCTTATACGTATCAATCGGCAGTAAGCCTTTCGCGTAGTTCGTCTCGTCGAATGAAGGGCACTTACCTTGTTCTTTCGCCAGTGCTACAGATGCTTTCAATAGGTAGTACTGCATTGCTTCGAACGTACGGTGAGTTAGGCCGTTCGCGCTACCGTCAGAGTATTTCACGCCATTCTTCGCTAAGTAGTAAGCAAAGTTAATCACACCAACACCTAGCGTACGACGGTTCATAGTCGATTTGTATGCCGCTGGTAGAGGGTAATCTTGGTAATCAAGCAGTGCATCTAACGCACGAACAACAAGATCGGATAGCTCTTCGAAATCATCTAGAGACTTGATAGCACCTAAGTTGAATGCAGAAAGCGTACACAGTGCGATCTCGCCTGAGTCATCTTCAACGTTAGTTAATGGTTTCGTTGGTAGTGCGATTTCTAAACATAGGTTCGACTGACGAACTGGAGCAACTTCAGAATCAAATGGGCTGTGAGTATTACAGTGGTCCACGTTCTGGATGTAGATACGACCCGTTGATGCACGCTCTTGCATTAGCAGAGTGAACATTTCAATCGCTTTAACCGTTTCTTTCTTGATTGAAGGATCGTTCTCGTACTTCACGTATAGACGCTCAAACTCTTCTTGGTTTTCGAAGAATGCGTCGTACAGACCAGGTACATCAGATGGTGAGAATAGCGTAATATTGCCGCCTTCAACTAAACGTTGGTACATCAGTTTGTTTAACTGAACACCGTAGTCCATGTGACGAACACGGTTTTCTTCAACACCACGGTTGTTCTTAAGTACCATTAGTGAGCGTGCTTCACCGTGCCACATTGGGTAGAACACAGTAGCTGCGCCACCACGTACACCACCTTGTGAACAACATTTTACTGCTGTTTGGAAGTACTTGTAGAACGGAATACAACCAGTGTGGAATGCTTCACCACCGCGAATCTCTGAGCCTAATGCACGGATACGACCTGCGTTGATACCAATACCAGCGCGCTGAGATACGTAACGAACAATTGAGCTTGCTGTTGCGTTAATAGAATCAAGACTATCGCCACACTCGATCAGAACACATGAGCTGAACTGGCGAGTAGGGGTACGCACGCCAGACATAATTGGCGTAGGTAGAGAAATCTTAAATGTCGATGTCGCATCGTAGAAACGTTTGATGTAATCAAGACGCGTCGCTTTTGGATATTTCGCAAATAAGCACGCTGCTACAAGGATGTATAAGAACTGAGCACTTTCGTAAATTTGGCCCGTAACACGGTTCTGTACGAAGTACTTACCCTCTAGCTGCTTAACTGCCGCGTATGAGAAGTTTAGGTCGCGTTTATGGTCGAGGTACGCATCAAGTTCGTCGAGTTCTGCTTTTGTGTAGTCTTCTAGAATATGTTGATCGTACTTACCCATATCGACGAGGCGAGACACGTGATCATAAAGCGTTGGTGGCTCGTATTGGCCATACGCTTTTTTACGCAGATGGAATACCGCTAGGCGAGCAGCTAGGTATTGGTAATCCGGAGTCTCTTCAGAGATCAGGTCTGCCGCAGACTTGATGATTGTCTCGTGAATATCTGTCGTTGTGATGCCGTCGTAAAACTGGATGTGAGCGCGAAGTTCTACTTGAGAAACCGAAACATTATCTAGACCTTCTGCAGCCCAAGTGATAACGCGGTGGATTTTATCCAGATCGATACTTTCTTTACGGCCATCACGCTTGGTGACGGTAAGTTGTTGGTTCATTCTGCTTTATTTCCCTAAGAAAACTGATAAAAGCCGTATTTTTGTTTGTTTATGTGCAATATGAGTAAAGCTTGCGGCGGCTTTGTGATCAAAGTCTATCTATATATTGTCGCTTAAACACAACATATAGGGGTTCATTTGTTTGCGGGTTACAAGATAGTGCTATTACACTGATTTATCAAGGTACAGATCGGGGATGACTTGTGGATAACTGACAAAATGAAAAAAATCAGTAAGTGAACACTAACCGATGAGAAAAGGGCAGACTTGAATGGTTAAAAGTACGGTTTCGAGATCGGTTTAGAAATAACCGCATGCAAAAATATTTTCCTTGATCTTTGGCCGTTTTTATCTACGAAAAATGGCTTGGTCAAAATGGAATCTAGAGCACGAATTTTAGCCATAAAAAGACAAAAAAAGCGGCAACTTTGTGCTACCGCTTCCGATTCATTTTCTTTAAAAAATGTCAATCACAAAACTCATTTTTTAACTTAATAGCGTTCAGTATTTTTTAGTATGAACGATGTAGTTTACATCTACATTACGACCGAGTTTGTAGCTATCATTTAGAAGGTTGTAATGAAGCCCAGTAATGCCCATTTCCGTCAGGTCAGTTTGGTCTATCATCTTCATCATTTCGGCTGGCTTGATAAACTTATCGTGCTCATGAGTGCCTTCAGGAACAATCTTAAGAAGCTTCTCAGCACCGACAATAGCAAATAAGTACGACTTAATGTTTCGGTTCAAAGTTGAGAAAAACACGTGACCACCGGGTTTGACTAGCGCAGCACAAGAGCGGATAACGGAGAGAGGATCTGGAACGTGTTCAAGCATCTCCATACAAGTCACGACATCGTAAGTTCCTGCGTTTTCTATAGCGTGGTCTTCTATTGTGCTCTGAATGTAGGTCAGTTGAGTACCTGTTTCTAATGCATGTAGTCGCGCGACTTCTAATGGTTCTTTACCCATATCAAGTCCAGTCACAATAGCGCCTTCTTTTGCCATGCTTTCAGCAAGAATGCCACCACCACAGCCGACATCAAGTGCGCGCTTGCCAAACAAGCCATTTGCTTTTTCAAGTACATAGTTCAAACGAAGTGGGTTAATTTGATGAAGCGGCTTAAACTCGCCTTCTAAATCCCACCATCGAGAAGCCATGTCCTCGAATTTCTTAATTTCACTTGGGTCGACGTTTTGTGCTTTAGTCATAATTGGTTTTATTGCATTCAATCTGAGTCCTTTAGAGGGCGCCAGTATACTCCAACGTTTTACACCCAAACAACCTCGATGTGCTTAGTTAAGGGACAATGACAGAGTCCATTGGCGCGGCAATCGAGACAGGTGCCTGTAATTTTGAAAGCGCTAGCTATTGTTTTTGGTTCATTCTTGAACTGGTGCCAGTGACAATAACTCTAAAACCTGCATTTTCGCGTTGTGTAGTTAAAGGAATTTACCTCGCTTTTCCGCGTAAAGAGTCCGATTTTGCTCAATATTGACCGAAATATAACCACTAATCAGAAAGATATGGGATGAGTGTGCAAATTCTCGACATTTGATTCATAACCAAGCTCACAACCTGATAAAAGGAGAGGGAAAGTGATGCCGAAGTGATGAATTGTGTGTTATATTTTTGCACCTTACACGTATCGTAATTACGATCAGATAATAGAGGGATAATGGCTCTATGAGCGATTTAGCTAAAGAGATCACGCCCGTAAACATTGAAGATGAGCTTAGAGGTTCATACCTAGACTATGCGATGTCAGTCATCGTGGGTCGTGCTCTTCCAGATGTGCGTGATGGCCTAAAACCAGTACACCGCCGCGTTTTATTCGCGATGAACGTACTAGGCAACGATTGGAACAAACCATATAAAAAATCAGCCCGTGTTGTCGGCGACGTAATCGGTAAATATCACCCACATGGTGATAGTGCTGTGTACGACACAATCGTACGTATGGCTCAGCCGTTCTCGCTTCGTTACATGCTGGTCGATGGTCAAGGTAACTTTGGCTCGATCGATGGCGACTCTGCTGCGGCAATGCGTTACACCGAAGTTCGAATGGCAAAAATTGCCCATGAACTATTGGCTGACCTAGATAAAGAAACCGTAGACTACGTACCAAACTACGACGGTACTGAGCAGATCCCAGCGGTTCTTCCAACTAAAATTCCAAACCTATTGGTTAACGGTGCTTCTGGTATCGCAGTAGGTATGGCAACCAACATCCCGCCTCATAACCTTGGCGAAGTGATTGATGGCTGTCTTGCATACATCAATAATGAAGAAATCACTATTGATGAACTAATGGATTACATTCCTGGTCCTGATTTCCCAACGGCGGCGCTTATCAGCGGTCGTAAAGGCATTGTAGACGCGTACAAAACAGGTCGTGGCAAAATCTACATGCGTTCGAAAGCGGACATCGAAGTGGAGAAGAATGGTAAAGAGACCATTATCGTCACTGAAATTCCTTACCAGGTAAACAAAGCTCGCTTGATCGAAAAGATCGCTGAGCTAGTTAAAGATAAGAAAGTAGAAGGCATCAGTGCACTGCGCGACGAGTCAGATAAAGACGGTATGCGCATTGTTATTGAGTGTAAGCGCGATGCTGTGGGCGAAGTAGTTCTAAACAACCTTTACGCTCAGACTCAGCTGCAAACCACTTTCGGTATCAACATGGTGGCCCTAAACAATGGCCAGCCACAGCTATTCAACCTAAAAGATATGTTGAAGTGCTTCGTTGATCACCGTCGTGAAGTTGTGACACGTCGTACTATCTTCGAACTGCGTAAAGCGCGTGAACGTGCTCATATCCTTGAAGGTTTAGCTCTAGCGCTTGCTAACATTGATGAAATCATTGAGCTTATCCGTAAGGCACCTACACCGGCTGAAGCAAAAGCGGGTCTTATCGCTCGTGGTTGGGATTTAGGCAACGTTTCAGCAATGCTAGAGCGTGCTGGTACAGATGCTGCGCGCCCTGAATGGCTAGAGCCTGAATATGGTATTCGTGATGGTCAGTACTTCCTGACTGAGCAACAAGCACAAGCTATCCTAGATCTACGTTTACATAAACTAACAGGTCTAGAACACGAGAAGATTCTAGGCGAATACAAAACACTTCTAGAAGAAATCGCTGAACTCATGCATATCCTTGCGAGCACTGAGCGTTTGATGGAAGTTATCCGTGAAGAACTTGAAGCGGTTCGTGACGGCTTTGGTGACGCTCGTCGTACAGAAATCACAGCTGCGAGCCATGATATTGACATGGAAGAGCTGATCGCACGTGAAGACGTTGTAGTTACTCTATCTCACGGTGGTTACGTTAAGTACCAAGTACTGAGCGACTACGAGTCACAGCGCCGTGGTGGTAAAGGTAAGAGTGCGACTAAGATGAAAGATGAAGACCATATCGAGCGTCTTCTAGTGGCGAATACCCACGATAACATCTTGTGTTTCTCTACTCGTGGTAAGACATACCGCCTGAAAGTTTACCAATTGCCTCTAGCGAGCCGTACTGCGCGTGGTAAGCCAATTGTGAACATCCTTCCACTCGAAGAAGGTGAGCGCATTACCGCGATTCTGCGTGTTGATGAATTCTCTGAAGACAAATTCATCTTCATGGCAACAGGTGACGGTACGGTTAAGAAAACGCCGTTGAACCAGTTTGCAAACGTACGTTCAAACGGCCTAATCGCTGTGAACCTACGTGAAGACGATTCGTTAATCGGTGTGGATATCACTAACGGCGAAAACGAAATCATGCTGTTCTCTAAAGCGGGTAAAGTGGTTCGCTTTAAAGAAGCAGAAGAGATTCCAGTACTTGATGAAAATGGTAAACCAGTTCTTGATGAGAATGGTCAGCCAGAGATCAAGTTTAAAGGTGTTCGTCCTATGGGTCGTACCGCCTCTGGTGTTCGTGGTATGAAACTGGCTGAAAATGACCAAGTTGTATCACTTATTGTTCCTTCGCACGAAGGCGATATCCTAACGGTTACAGAAAACGGTTATGGTAAACGTACAGCACTTAGCGAGTACCCGACAAAAGGTCGTGGCACTCAAGGTGTAGTTTCTATCAAAGTTTCTGAGCGAAATGGCCCGGTAGTTGGTGCTATCCAGGTTGTTGAAGGTGATGAAATGATGATGATCACCGACGCTGGCACGTTAGTACGTACTCGTGTGGGTGAAGTTAGCCAGGTTGGTCGTAACACACAAGGTGTAACGCTTATCCGTACTGCGGAAGATGAATCAGTTGTTGGTTTGCAACGTATTGAAGAAGTTGATGATGAAGAGCTGCCTACTGATGAAGATGCAGAAGCGTTAGAGTCAACAGGCGAAAATACGCAGCAAGACGCTTCAGAAGCTCCAGCTGCTGATGATGCAGAGGAAGGTAACGAAGAGTAATCTTACATCGTTATCCTGATATGAAAAGCCGAGCCTTAGTTGCTCGGCTTTTTTGTATCTGTATCAACGCATTTAAAGTAAGAAATGCGTACACTGACGTTATCTTTGTTTATGGGACGTGTTATGTCTGTTTGGTTTTTCGCTGCCATCACTCTGATGGGATTGTTTATCGTACTCTTATCACTGAGTGCATCAAAAGTTAAACCTGCTCAATGGTTTGGCTTTTGCCTGTTAGTACTTGTCGTGACGAGTGCCAGTTTCTTATTGCTGCATCAAACTCCGCCTAAACCAATACAAGCGGAAATGTCACGAATGATGACTGCTCGTGACATCATGAAAGAGATTCAAGACCAGTTGCGTGAAGATCCGAACAACGCTGAATTGTGGTTCCAACTCGGGCAGGGCTACCTGCTAGAGGGGGAATTTGATGGCGCGCTGATTTGTTTTGATTACGCGATCCAACTGACTGAGCCAGTCAGTGCCACGCAACTTGCCGCAAAAGCGACGACCTTGTACTACATTCACCAGCAATCAATGACGCAAGAAGTTAGCTTGCTTTTGGAGCAAGCTTTGCAGATAGAACCGCACAATGAAGCCGCTTTGTCTTTGATCGCAAATGATCATTTTCTGTCATTCCGATTTCAGGAAGCGATTGATGCCTGGGTACTATTATTAGATTCTAATGATCCAAATTTAGATAGGGTGAAAATCATTAACTCTATTAACAAAGCAAAAGAGCTGTTGTAAGCGTACAATTTAACAAGCAATAGAGGGAAAGGTGGGCAACGAATGAAAAATAAAGCACTAAGCATATTGGTTTTGCTGTGCGGCTCTGTGCTGGCGGGTTGTAGCTCTTCCGATCATTCTGGCTCTTCCTCTACGGTTTATTATTCATCGGGTTACTACGACCCGTGGTGGTACGATCATGACGACTACTGGATTTATTACTATCCGGGCTGTTGCGATAACGACGATGAATACAAAGAGAAACTGGAAGAGTGGTGGAATGGTTTAGATGAAGACCAACAGCAATCCATCAAAGACAAAGTCGAAGATTGGAAAGACGACGATATGTCCGCCAATATCGATAACATGAAACGCCAGCTTGATGATCATTGGCAATCATTGCCTGACGAGCAAAAGCAAGAGATTCGAACCCAATGGGAGAATCGTCCGGAGCATATTGAACCAGCGACTTTACAAGGCAAGGCGGTGAAAGAAAAGGTTCAACAAAGAAAAGCATTACCGGAAACGAAGATCCAGCGTCCAGTTGCTCGTCCAAATGTGCAGATACCTAAAGCACGTCCAAATATTCAACCTAGACCTAGGCTTCCTCGTCGCTAGTACATTCGATTTTTGTCTCTCGATAGAATCAGGATGAAGAGATAAAGATAATAAAGAAAGAAAAGGGGCGTTCAGTACGCCCCTTGTTGTATCTATAAGTTAACCGTTGCCAGTTAGACTAATACGTGGCTTCGCGTTCAGCTGCTGCTTTATCCCACTCTGGCGCTACTGTTTCTAGGAAGTGTTTCTTGTCTGCGTTCATCTTATCCATATCCATGCCTAGTGCTTGTTGCGCTTTCGCTTTGGTCGAGATATCTGGAATTTGAACAGGGTCAGTAATGCCTTTGGTTGCCAGTAAACGAACCAATTTGGTACGGGCGTCAGCAGCGCGGTCAACTGCAGTACCTAGTACTTCAAGTGCTACCTCAGGAGCATGCATGTGAACACCGTGAGAAGCAATCGCGTAGTCCCAACGCCATTGTGCATGGCGAATATCTTGTAGGATAGGTTCCATCTCTGCTTCTGTTGCACCTGCTTTCCACGCTGCGCCTGCTTCAAAGTGTGCCGCTACGATTTGCTTCTCGGCGGTTAGCTTCATGTTCAGTACTTGCGCTTTGCGAGTCGAGACGATGCCTTGTAGCTGCTCTTTAGTTTGGGTATGGCATTGCGCACAGGTGTCTTCAAAACGATCAAATGGGTTACCCACTTTGTGGTCTGTGTACACCGTACCGTCTTCTTTGGTCACTTTAGGCATGTGGCAGTCCACACACACCACTTTGTTTTTACCATGAATACCCGCTCTCCAAGTTTCGAAACCTGGATGTTGCGCTTTTAGCATCGGCGCTTTAGATACGGCATGCGTCCAATCTTTGAAATTCAACGCGTCGTAGTATTTCTCCATGTCATTAACGGTGGTGCCCATATCCCATGGGAATTTAACCGCTTTAGTTGGGCCGGTGAAGTAGTATTCAACGTGACATTGAGCGCAGACCGATGCTTGCTTATCTAGGCGAGACTGTTCATCAAAGTTTTTACCAATAGTATCAAAAGCACGCTCGACGTATGGGCGAGTCAGTGCTAGCGCAGGTTCGCCTTTCTTGAAGGCTTCAGAGCCTGTGTTGTGGCAATCGGAACAACCGATAGGGTTGACGATTTCTGAGCCTAAGCGTGCCCATTTACCTTCGAAATAACCGTCTTCACCACGTTCATCAATCACGCGAGCAACGTCTGGGCTTTTACAGCTCCAGCACGCCATCGGCATAGGGCCGGATTTTTCATCAGTCGGTGCGCCGGTACGTAAGGTTTGACGAACATCATCAATTGCGTAAAAGTGACCGCGCGCTTTGTTGTAGTCTTTCGCGAAGCCATAACCAGCCCACAGGATAACCATGTTTGGGTCTTCACTTAGAGCATCTTCAATGTGCTCACTTTCGGATGTTGCTTTCCAAGAATGGTATTGATCAGGGTGGTTCTGTTCAAAGACATCGTTACGAGGATCGATGAGGCCTTTTTCTTCTGCCGCCAACGGAGCGCCGACCAAAAATAATTGGCTGGCGAATAAGGTCGCAACCGCAATAGGTGCGCTCATCCAGTGTTTTATGCTCACGGTGTTATCTCCATATTCGTTTTTATTAGCAGCGTTGTGAGAAGCTATTCCAAATAAGAACTGGAGATCTACGATTAATAATATTGCTTAATTGGATAGATGAAATAGTGAGTGAATCTTGTCTTGTTTTAGATCAATTTACACCAGTGATCTCAGTCATGTTTGAATTTATATACCCCTAAAGTGGTAGTTGTTAAGTCATTGTTCTGCAATGCTTTGGGGTTTTTACCTTTTTAAAAATAGGGTGATTTAGTTCGCTTTTTGAGCAGGCGTTTCTACCCCTTATGAATAATAGAGGTATTATAAATATAGGTTTAGCGTTGTGGCTTTCCGAAATAAGAATTGATGTCATTTGAAGATCTAAAAAATATCTTCAGAGGAAATTAATTGTCGCTCAAATAAATAATTGAGAATAGTTATCAATTATTATCGAGCTAAGGAAAGAACAATATGGGCAATATAAAATTGACCATAGAGACAATGCTGAAACTTCTCTTCGTCTTTGCCATCTATGGTTTCTCCATCGCCGCCCATGCGACTTCTTCAGAGCCGATTGAAGGTGCTCAAGCTGAGCGTCATCAAGTCGAGTTGATCCGTGACCGAGACTACAAGTGTCTTCAATGTCATAAGGACGCCAAAGAGACTCTGAATCTATCGCATGATTCGCAAGCGTTATTGAGTCAAGGTAAGCAGCTCAATTGCACTAACTGCCATAGCAACATCGGCCCTGATCACCGTGAAGGCGCGCCTGATGTGATTAAGTTTTCAGCGGCTCAATCGAAAGCGGTGCACGACAAAGTGTTCTTAGACCCAAGCTTGATCCTCAAAGCGAACAGCCAATGTGTGGATTGCCACGCACCGACACAGCTGAGAGAAAGCCACTGGACGCACGATGTGCACGCCAAAAACCTCACTTGTTCAAATTGCCACGATGTACACGCAGCGAAAACCAAAGCGTTGTCGTACGACAGAAAACAACTGATCAAGCAGTGTGTGGATTGTCACTCTGAATTTGCCGTCGAACCTGAACTTGCCAAAGAAGAGGAGAGATAGCATGAAATGTTCGAGAAGAAACTTTTTAGCCGGCAGCGGCGCGTTGATTTTAACTACAGGCGTTGCAGGCACTTCCGTTGTTAGCTCCTCTCTCTATGCCAGCAACAGTGAACAAGCGAAACGCATGGGTATGGTTCATGATGAAAATGCCTGTATTGGCTGTACCGCTTGTACCGATGCTTGTCGCGAAGTAAATAAAGTCCCTGAAGGCGTAACGCGACTTAAAATTCATCGCAGTGAACCGATTGGCGAATTTCCAGATGTGGAATACCAGTTTACTCGCGAATCCTGTCAGCACTGTGATAACCCACCATGTGTGTACGTTTGTCCAACAGGCGCTGCATACAAAGATGAAGCGACCGGCATCGTGGATGTGCACAAAGAGAAATGTGTCGGATGTGGTTATTGCCTTGCCGCTTGCCCTTACCAAGTGCGCTTCTTTAATCCAGTCGATCACTCTGCGGATAAATGTAACTTCTGCCGTGATACCAACCTAGCGCAAGGTAAGCAGCCAGCTTGCGTGGAATCTTGCCCAACAAAAGCACTCATCTTTGGTGATTTGAATGACCCAACTAGCGAGGTGAGCAAAGCTATCGAAAGCCATGTTGTCTATCGCGATAAATCGCATTTAGGTACGCAACCTAAACTGTACAAAATTCCGCATAGCAAAGGGGAGGTGTCATCATGAACGGCTTCGAAAGTGCATTCCACTTTGACTCGTTAGTCTGGGATTGGATCATCGCGATTTACTTATTCCTTGCTGGGATGTCAGCAGGTGCGGTGATGATTTCTATCTATTTAAAACGCAAAGTGATTGAAGGTGATCCCGCAAACAACGGCATCATGAAAGCTATGGCTTGGCTTGCGCCATTTGGCATCATTGCTGGGTTGGTAATTTTGATTTTCCATTTAACCAAGCCTTTAGAGTTTTGGAAGATCATGATCTACTACAACCCAACGTCTGTGATGTCGATGGGCGTGATCTTGTTCCAAGTGTACATGCTGGTGCTGTTTGTTTGGATTGGCGTTATCTTCCGCCATCAAATCATCAGCTTCTGTGAAGGGAAGTTACCAAGCAAACTGCTGGATTTTGCCGATGGCATTTTGATTAAGGCGGGGAAAGCCAACAACGCCATTGAATTGTTCTTGGGCTTCTTAGCCATCGTGCTTGCAGCGTACACTGGCTTTCTATTGTCTGCATTGAAGACTTACCCAATGCTAAACAATCCAGTACTGCCAATCTTGTTCCTGTTCTCTAGTTTGTCCTCGGGTGCAGCGGCATGCTTGATGTTCGGCATCTTGGTGTTTAAAGAGTCGACCAGCAGCCCAAGTGTGTCTTGGGTACACGGATTTGAACGCCCAGTAGTATTGTTTGAGCTGTTTGTCTTAGTGACATTCTTTACTGGACTGATCTTCAGCGGTGGTCAGAACGAAGTCGCGGCTTGGAATGCTATTTCGAGTGGATTCTGGGCTCAATGGTTCTGGGTTGGCGTAGTGTTCATCGGCATGATTACGCCTTTGACTCTCAATTGGTTAACGCCTTCAGAAGTGCGCCACAAAGGCAGTTACGTTTTTGTGGTCACGACGTTGAGCTTGGTTGGCGTACTTATGCTACGTACTTTCATTCTCTATGCCGGTCAAATGACCATAGTGTAAGGGGGAAAAATGGAGGCTGAGCTAGGGTTCTTCTTACTGATATTGGTGGCTGTAACATCGACTTGTGCATCGTTGCTGCATTGGCTACGTCGTGCTATGGGTAAGAAGGCGACATTGCCGCATCAAGTCGCGATGTCCCACATCATTAGCTTAGCTTCCATCATTTGTTTAGCACTTCTGATCGTCTGCTTCGTGCAAGACAACTTCGCGTTGGAATATGTTGTTACGCATTCCAACAGTCAACTTCCCGTGGCGTTCAAAATTGCTGCCGCTTGGGGTGGGCACCAAGGCTCCATGTTGTTTTGGGTCGTCACCTTGAGTTTATGGGCGTCGTTTATTGCATTTAAGTCACCGCTCAACGCCCAATATACTTGTGACTGTTTAGGAATCATGAACGTTCTTATTGCGACATTTGCTTGGTTCACGTTAATGACCTCTAACCCGTTCGAGTATGCCCAAGTATTGGCGTCGGAAGGACGAGATCTAAACCCAATGTTGCAAGATGTTGGGCTTATCATTCATCCACCATTGCTTTATCTCGGTTATGTCGGTTACGCAGCAATATTAGCTTTTGCATTAGCAGCGCTATTGGGTAAACAACCGATGAGCGATTGGTATGTGGTTGCTCGAAGCGCAGCGTTTTTTGCATGGGGAACGCTCACGTTGGGTATCTTGGTGGGATCATGGTGGGCGTACAATGAGCTAGGGTGGGGCGGCTGGTGGTTTTGGGACCCTGTGGAGAACGCTTCTCTACTCCCTTGGCTTACTGGTACTGCTTTGTTGCACAGCGGTGTTGTCGCAACACGTAACAGAGGCGCAATTTGGAGCACCTATGCACTGGCGTTTGCTACGTTCAGCCTAAGCATTTTAGGGACATTCGTGGTGCGCTCTGGCGTGCTGACTTCAGTGCATGCTTTTGCGGTGGACCCAACTAAGGGTTTAGTGCTGCTTGGTGTATTGAGCTTGCTTATCATCATCACTTTTGGCGTATTGATTTTGCGAGGAGAACAACTCCCTCGCTTCAAACTTCAATCTCTAGCGAGCCGAGCTTACACTGCTTACATCGCCAAAGGGCTGCTGGTTATTGCGACTGCTATCGTTTTTCTTGGCACTTTTTATCCGATGGTTTATCAACTGCTCGGTTTAGGGAACATTTCAGTTGGCGCACCTTATTTTAATAGTCTGATCTTCCCATTAAGCATACTGGCTCTGATTTCCTTAGCTTTCACGCCGCTGCTGAAATGGACAAAAGGCACAGTGCCGAGTGTAAGCGCTGATATTGCGATCAGTATTGCGTTATCTCTTGTCTCTGGGATCGGGTTTATCTTCTTAGTGCACGCACTGCATTTCGAAGTATTGCTAACCATAACGTTGGCTACTTGGGTGATTGCGGCGCATCTCGTTATGCTGTTTCGTTGTTCCAATAAGCGCAAACTCATGCCAATCGTGATGGCACATATCGGTTTTGCGCTGGCGGTGAGTGGAGCTGTATTCAACAGTCACTACTCATATGAACACAATTTACGTGTCGAACCCGGCAGTTCTCAACAAAGGGCGGGGATCACTATCGATTATCATGGTATCGAATGGCTGGTGGGGCCAAACTACACCGCTGAACAAGGACAGATCACCTTGCACTTGGAAGATGGCCGCATGCTCAATTTCAACCCGCAAAAGCGTCATTACCCTGTGCGAGTGATGAATATGACCGAGCCTGCGATTCGTTCACTATGGCATGGCGATTATTACGTGACATTGGGTGACAAAGTCGATACTCATGCTTATGCGATTAAAGTTCAGTACCGCGCAGGTATTTGGTGGATATGGTCTGGCGGGCTACTAGCTGTGTTTGGCGCGCTATTAACCGGCCTAAAGAAAAGAAGAGAGGCTATCAATGCGATCGAGAAATACGCTTAAACTCGCAGGTCTGTTTGTGGCTGTTGCCGTGTTTGCTGTAGTAACTGCGGTGGCTTTGTCTGAGGGACCACATGTTGAATTGTCCCCACAACGAAATTTAGAGACACCTAATTTTCGCTCTACTTCTCTGATCTCTGATGACATGGTTTCTGAGCAGTTGTTCAAAAGCGACGGATATAAATTATTGAATGTTTGGGCATCTTGGTGCGGAGTATGCAAACGAGAGCATGAAGAATTATTGCAGTTAGCAGAACTCGGTGTGCCTATTATTGGGCTGAATTATAGAGATCAAAAACAAGCCGCTCGTGAATATTTGAGCTCTAAACGAAATCCATATATTGAAGTAATTAGTGACCCTAATGGAAAGCTCGCTGTGGAGCTAGGTGTTATCGGAACGCCGGAAACTTACTTGATTGATCCAAATGGTCGTATATTGATCAAATATCGTGGAGAGCTAACGGCAGATAAATGGAACGATATATTTTCAGGATACTTGAATGTTTCGATTTAATAATCTTCTCCTCACTTTAATCCTATTTATACTATTTTCTCCTTTCACGAGAAGTGCGGATATAGAACAGAATGTTGATCTGTTTGAATTTCATTCTGTTGAAGTGCAACAGCGTGCAACCTCGTTAGCCAAGACATTGCGCTGCCCGCAGTGTCAAAACCAAAACCTTGTCGAGTCTAATGCACAAGCGGCTAAAGACCTGAGGTTGAAAGTGTATACGATGGCCAATGAAGGCAGCTCAGATCAAGAAATAAAGGACTATCTAGTTGCTCGTTATGGGAATATTGTTCTGTATCAACCACCATTAAATTATTCCACGGCGCTGTTGTGGATCTTTCCTGTGCTATTTTTGATCTTTTTTGTCTTATATTCGATCCGAATGGTGAAGCGTAATTAATGTGACCATTATTCCACTATTAAAAATAAATTGTGCACTTAACAAGCAGAATGTTATCATTTTTCCGAATTTATGAAGTTTCCAGTATAAAGAAAATAAAAATTTTGAGCTGGATAAGTAATAAAAGAACGAATAGGTGCACGCAGTGGATTCAGTTATATTACAACTTAAAAAAGACTTCTATTCGCAGATTCGTGCATTGCAATCACCGAACCTGCCTCAAGTTACTTCAACGCTCGCCGTGTTGACCGACGAGGAAATCCAAGAACTCGAAGCAGTTTGGATTGAACTCGCCGTTTGGAAGCGCAGTCAGACCCATTAAAAGATAGACCAAACGACCTTCTTGAAACCCCAGACAAAATTTGTCTGGGGTTTTTTATTGTAGTTTTTTTAAATTGTTATAATATAACAATTGTTCAGTTGGAGAGTGGTTCTCTTTTGCTGTCTTGAGTGGATAACTGCCCTCAATTGTGATCTCTATATTGCAAAATGCGGTATCAGTCCCCATAGTTGAAGAGCAACGAGTAAATCCCATGAATGCAATAACGAAAACGCATCAAGCGCATCAAGCAATAAATCGAGTGAGTATAGATATGGCGGAAGTACGTGCCAGAGTAGATTTTAAAGTCGGGGCAAAAAGTAACATTGATGCCGAAATTCTGTCTTTCCATGGTCTGAAGACAGACAAAGAGCATGTTGCTATTATCTTTAAACAAGCGGACCAAACTCAGGACATGCCTTTAGTTCGTATGCACTCTGAGTGTTTGACAGGCGATGTGTTCCACTCTTCACGCTGTGACTGTGGTGAGCAACTAGAAGAGACGATCAATCGCATGGGCGAGTCCGGTGGTATCATCTTGTATCTCCGTCAGGAAGGTCGTGGTATTGGTTTGTACAATAAGATCGATGCATACCGCTTACAAAGCCAGGGCATGAACACGTACGAAGCTAACAACCATTTGGGCTTTGATGATGACCTGCGTGATTTCACAGAAGCAGCACAAATGCTAGAAGCTTTAGGCGTGAATAAGATCCGCCTCGTGACGAACAACCCTAAGAAAATTCGTGAGTTATCTGAGTACGGAATTGAAATTGGCGAGGTTGTCAATACCTCTGCACATATCAAAGATGGCAACGAAAATTATCTGAAGGCAAAAGTCTCTCACGGAAAACATGACCTAAAGGTTTAATCCTAAAGATAAAACTGACAATAAAGTCTGTGAAAAACCTCATTTTTATGAGGTTTTTTTGTATCTGGAGTTGCAAATAAATTGTAAATTTGTATTATCTCGAGACTAAAGTGCAAATAAGAATAATTAGCACTACCAATACGATAATTGAAAAGCTCAACAAGGATGCTTCAGATGAATGCAAAAAAAGTTTTAGTCCAATCTATTGCTGCATCACTCCTCATTGCCAGTGGTTCTACCGTTGCTGCCACAGTAACTAAACAACAAGTAGTCGAACATTACGCGGACGTTGCCCATGCTGTATTTGCTGATTCAGTAACAACAGCGAAAGCGCTTGATGTGAAAATCGACGAATTTCTACAATCACCATCAGCGAAAAAGCTTGAAGAAGTAAAACAAGCTTGGCTAGATTCTCGCGTGCCTTACCAACAGTCTGAAGTTTTCCGTTTTGGTAACGCGATTGTTGATGATTGGGAAGGTCAGCTGAACGCATGGCCACTTGATGAAGGTTTGATTGACTACGTAGCGGCTGATTACCAATACGAATTGGGTAACGAGGGCGCTGCTGCCAACATCATCGCGAACACTAGCCTACAGATCGGTGCTTCTAAACTGGACGTTTCAAAAATCACTCCAGAATTGCTAGCGGATCTAAACGAAGTAGGCGGTTCTGAGGCAAACGTTGCATCAGGTTACCACGCGATTGAATTCTTGCTTTGGGGTCAAGACCTAAACGGCACTAACGCGGGTGCAGGTCAACGTGCTTACACTGATTTCGTTGTGGGTTCTGAGTGTACGAATGGCCATTGTGAGCGTCGTGGAGAGTACCTAAAAGCAGCCGCTGATCTACTGGTTCAAGACCTTGAGTGGATGGAAAAGCAGTGGTCTGCTGAAGTAAAAGGTAACTACCGTGAAGAGCTACTGAACGACTCAGCGGACAATGGTCTACGTAAGATGCTATTCGGCATGGGTTCTCTTTCTCTAGGTGAGCTAGCGGGTGAGCGCATGAAAGTGGCACTAGAAGCGAACTCAACTGAAGACGAGCACGATTGTTTCTCAGACAACACGCATAATTCTCACTACTACAACGAGCAAGGCATCTACAACGTTTACACAGGTACATACAAAGGTGTAAACGGCAAAGAGCTATCTGGTCCAAGTATTGCTGATCTTGTTGCTCAAAAAGATAAGAAAGCCGCGACCGACATTCAAAAGCAGTTTGATACAACACTTAGCCAAGTTGGTGAGCTAGTGACTTCTGCAGAGAAGAATAACCAGCATTTTGACCAACTTATTGCGGCGGGTAACGCACAAGGCAACGCGCTGGTAAACGACACCATCATGTCGTTGGTAGCGCAAACTGGTGCGATTGAGCGAGCGGCAAACATTGTCGGCATCGACAGCCTAAGCCCTGATACTGCTGACCACGAGTTTTAATAAGAAAACCATAATAAATAAGGGCTCTTTGTGAGCCCTTTTGCCGTTTGAGCTCGTTGTTATCACCCTTGTTGTCTATGTAGAGCAATGATATGAAGCCATACCTAATTTCTGCGCTAGCCGCGATCCTTTCTTCTTCTGCCATGGCTTACGATGTTAAGTCTGGTGGCAAAACCAGTGTTAAAAAAGATGGCGCGAATGCCTATTCTCTTCCTGCTGCCAACCTGCCGATGAGCAAACGCCTAGATTTTAGTGTGGGTAACAGCTTTTTCCGCAACCCTTGGGTACAAGCGCCAGCGTCAACAGACGCTCGTGATGGCCTAGGTCCGCTTTTTAACACCAACGGTTGTCAGAACTGTCACATCAAAGACGGTCGTGGTCATCCGCCAGAGAAAGATGATTTACATGCCGTGTCTATGTTAGTGCGCTTAAGCATTCCTGCGATGACGCCAGAACAAAAGAAAGCTTACATCAAAGATGGCGGCATACCTGAGCCGACTTATGGTGGCCAGCTTCAAGATTTCGCTCTGCAAGATCAAACGCCAGAAGGCAAAATCGAAATCACTTACACCGATGTCCCAGTGAAATTTAAAGACGGTACGACGGTGACGCTAAGAAAACCTCATTTGAACATTACCGATCTGGGTTACGGCGATATGCACCCAGATACCGAGTTCTCAGCACGCGTGGCACCACCAATGATCGGCCTTGGTTTGTTGGAGAGTATTCCCGACGAAACGCTACTTGCTTGGGCTGATGAACAAGATGCCGACAAAGACGGTATCTCAGGCAAAGTCAATAAGGTGTGGGATATTGAAAAGGACGACTTCTCGATTGGTCGTTTTGGCTGGAAAGCAGGACAACCGACGCTAATGCAGCAAAATGCAGCAGCATTTAATGGTGATGTGGGTCTTACGAGCCATTTATTCCCAAATGAAAACTGTACCTCGAAACAAAGCATTTGTGACGACATGCCAAATGGCGGCAAACCTGAAGTGAGTGAAAATATTCTCGACTTCGTAGAGTTTTACAGCCAACACTTAGCCGTACCTATTCGCCGTAACATCAATGAGCCTAGCGTGAAACTTGGTCAGCAAATCTTTGCTGCGTCTGGTTGTGAAAGCTGCCATAAAACCAGTGTTAAAACGGCGAAGCGACCAGAGTTACCAGCGCTTTCTGAGCAGCTTATCCATCCATACACCGACATGCTTCTGCACGACATGGGTGAAGGCTTAGCCGATAACCGTCCGGAATACTTAGCAAACGGCCGTGAATGGCGAACGGCACCGCTATGGGGCATTGGTTATACCGAAGAAGTAAACGGACACACTTACTTTCTACATGATGGCCGCGCTCGTAACCTGATGGAAGCGGTGTTGTGGCACGGCGGCGAAGCTGAAACGGCGAAACAAAATGTTTTAGCTCTGAACAAAAAAGAACGTGATGCTCTCATTGCGTTTCTGAACTCTCTATAAGGAAGCAACCATGAAAAAAACACTGTTAGTGAGTGCGATTGCCGCAACGTTAAGTTTGGTTGGTTGCCAATCGACCATCGGTTCGAGCTCAGCCAAGCCTGAGAGTACAAGTCATATTTCTCAAAGCGTGTACGAGGTTGAGTTTCAATCAGCTCAGACGTTTTTAGCGCAAACCACAGAACTTGAACAGCGCTTCGCGGATTACTGCGCATCAGAGTCGAAAGATGATGCACAAGTAAAACAGCAATGGCATCAAACGATGCTTGCGTGGATGGCATTACAAGGTCAAGAACGTGGCCCTGCTACGGCGTTGGAGCAAAGCTGGAATGTTCAGTTTTGGCCAGATAAAAAGAATACCACTGGTCGTAAAATGTCTGTACTGACGAAATCTGATCAAGCTTGGAGTGCAGAAGATATCTCCACCCAAAGTGTCACCGTGCAAGGTTTAGGTGCATTGGAATGGCTGCTTTACGATAAAGCGTCGACCTTATCTAGCAACGGCAATACTTGTGTGACAGGCGTAGCGATTGCAGAAAACCTCGATAACAAAGCGCAGATCATCGCGGATTCTTGGGCAGAGAACCCTTGGAAATCGCTAGAGATGACGGAATGGGAGTCTGAGTACATTTCACTGCTCTCGAATCAGCTTGAATACAGCATGAAGAAGTTGAGCCGACCGCTAGCGAAGATTGGTAAGCCTCGCCCGTATTTCTCAGAATCGTGGCGTTCAGAGACCTCGCTTTCAAACTTAAAAGCCAACCTTCAAGGGATGGAAGCGTTGTACTTTGCTAACGGGAATGGTCTAGATGCGCTACTTAGAGAGCAAGGCCATGCAGATCTCGCAGACCGTGTCGTTCATCAGTTTGAAATGGCGTTAGAAACTTGGCCAGAAGATAAGAGCTTGTTTGCTGCACTACAAACAAAAGAAGGCTATCGCATGGTGCTCGCTCAATACAATAAGCTAGAGCAATTGAAGTACCTGATTCACGAAGAAGTGGCGATCGAGCTTGGCGTAGTTATAGGATTTAATGCAACCGATGGTGACTGATCAAACCCGCCGAATCTTGCTGAAAGCCGCTCTATTCGGGGCGGCTACACCTATGATGCCATTTGGTTGTTCTTCAACAAGCTCACGTGAGCCTGCGTTGATCGGCTGCTCTATCATTGGCCGAGACAAATTCGCAGCGGTGGTGGCGGATGAGCATGGTATGCCGCTATCTTCATTGCCGATTCCTGAACGTGGTCATGGTGTAGCAACGAACCAACAAGGCCACGCCGTAGTCTTTGGTCGACGACCTGGTACTTTCTTCATGGTATTTGATTTTCGCTCAGGGCAGATGATCAAACTGCAACTAGCAAAGTCAAATCGCCATTTTTACGGACATGGTGTTTACTCCCATGACGGCACGTTGCTATTTGCCACAGAAGGGGAGAGGGGGACAAGCCGCGGGATCATTGGTGTTTATGATGTACAGAAGCAATATCAAAAGATCGATGAGTTAACAGGCTTTGGCCTTGGCCCTCATGAAGTGATCATGATGCCTGATGGCGCATTGGCGATTGGCGTTGGTGGCGTACACACTAATGGCCGTGAACCTCTCAATCTTGATAGCATGAGACCGAGTCTGAGTTACCTTTCACAAGAAGGGGAGCTATTGGATCAAGTGTCTTTACCGGATCATAAGTTGAGTATTCGCCATTTAGCTCATGATGGTGCGGAAACCGTGCTTTGTGGGCAACAATATCGTGGTGAGCCGGACGAGTATCCAGCCTTGATCGCCATGCACACGCGTGGTGGTGAGATGCAGGATCTACAAGCTGATCCTGAAGAGTGGGCGCGTTTCAATCACTACGTTGCGAGTATTGCAGCAACCGATGAATGGATCTTAGCCACTTCGCCTCCGGGCAGTTGTTATGGTATATGGTCTAAATCTACGGGCAAATTGGTCGAGCTAAGTGCGTTACCAGATGCCTCTGGTGTTGTGGTCTATGGCGATGAGTTCCGAGTCAGTTCTGGGGCGGGAAAAGTGGTAGAGCAAAGACCTGAGGAGTCAAAAAGTACCTTCGCAAGCGGAGTGCAATGGGACAACCATTGGTCGAGAATTATCTAGAAAGATCATTGAGTAATTACTTATAGAGAGTTTTGTTGTCGTTTTCGGCATCAGATTCTTAATTTTAAACCTGCAAGCTGTGAGATATTTGCCATACTTTTTATTATGGCAAGTAGCGCAAGGATCATTTCAGTGTTTGCTAGGGTTTTAATCATGACGGCACTTCTAGTGCCGTTTTGCAGCTTTTCCACCGTCGTTTCTCTCGAAGCTTCAGCGCAAGTCGAGCAAGAGGGAGCGGTACAAAAGCTGTCTGTAGAAAAAATGATCCATTATCCAGAGGTGATTGATCAACTGTATCAAAGCACCAATTACCGTTTGAACTGGGAAAATGAAAGTGATATTGAGCAGTTTCTTTTTCAAGTAAACCTGGTTGCACTTGCGGATGTCACCGATGAATTCGAAAATCAACTTCACCGGATAAACCAAGTAAGGTGGCAGGGAGATAATCTCGACTTCGATTTAGTGATGACAGATTCACTCTTGATGTACCTTAGTTATCTTGAGCAACTCCCCGAAGAAGGGATTAATTGGCTATTTACAGACAAAGCCCATGTTACGTTACCCGCTCCTAGCATCGATACTTTATCGGTTCTGAGTAATGAGATTACGGTTGGCAAACTTGGTCAGTTTTTGGCAAGTCTCCGGTCTCCATTACAAACAGATGATGCTTTCTACTCCGCCTATTCTTCGCTATCGGAACATTCTCAGTACCAATATCCTGCCTATCAACAAACTGGGCTAGCACGTGTTGGCGATATATTAGAAAACAGACCCCTATTGATTGAGCGAATGGAGATCGTAGGCGTAGATGTTTCTTACTTGGATTTAGTCACTGAAGAATATGACGAACAATTAGAGCTTGCGATAAAAGAGTTCCAGCGTATTCATGGTTTGAAAGAAGATGGCGTTATCGGCCCGAATACCATTCGATGGATCAACTTTTCTCCTCAAGAGCGATTGCATCTGCTGGCGTTGAATTCTGAGCGTTCAAGAATTTGGTCGAAAGAAAGGGATAATGTTGTCTTTGTTAACGTGCCTGGATACGAAGTCACGTATTGGCATGATGGTCAACCCTTGTTTGAGTCTAAAGTTGTGGTAGGGAGAGCATCAAGAAAAACGCCCATCATGTCGGTAGCACTGGATTCAGTTATTCTCAACCCAACTTGGAACGTGCCTTGGACTATCATGGTTAAAGACATTATTCCTAAAGTAAAACGTAATCCGATGTATTTGATTAACCATAACATTCAAATCATTCGGTCTTGGACTTCGAACGAAATTATTGACCCTACAACCATCAATTGGGCAACGGTGAATCCGAGAACATTTCCTTATCGTATGCGACAGGCGTCGGGCTTACAAAATGCACTGGGATTGTACAAGTTCAATATGCCTAACCCACAAGCTATTTATTTGCATGACACGCCAAGTAAGAACTTGTTTGAACAGGACAGACGCGCATTCAGCTCAGGATGTGTTCGTGTAGAACATGCGGACCAGTTAGCAGAACTTCTGTTCAAAACTCAGGGGTTGGAAGAACGTTTAGCGAAAAAGCGAGAAAGTTCTCGTCGGTCTAACACGTCAGTTCCTTTGGGAGAGCGCATTCAAGTACACATCATTTATCAAACAGCATGGTTGGAAGAGGGAACGCTTTACTACCGTGATGATATCTATAAGTACGATCACCGCAGTTGAAATCTTTAAGGAAAATTTACAAAACGAAGAATTCTCTTTTCGTTCAATAATTAAGCAATAATTACTGCATCTGAAAATCAAGATGGAGCGTTTTATGCATTTGACGTGACAAATGTGTTTGGTTAATGTCCACGACTTGTCTAGTTGTTGAGCACTGTATTTTGAAATGGTAAGTCGTAACTTTTCCCGCCGAGATTTCCTTAAAATGACCGCTGGTGGTGTGGTGTTGGCGTCTGCCCTGCCATCATTTTCTTGGGCTTCACTCCCTGACGAGCCACGTGCGCTGGCGATGAACAATCTTAATACTGGAGAGATCCTCGAAACATGCTATTTCGATGGAAAAAGATACATTAATGATGAACTTCAAAGGCTGAATGAGTTTTGTCGAGACCATCGACGGAATGAGGTTCATCCGATGGATCGACGCTTGTTCGATCAAATAAGCCAAATTCAAAAGTTAATTGGTACAGAAGCAGAGGTGATCGTCATTTCAGGTTACCGTTCTCCTGCCACTAACGCCTCGCTGCGCAACGGGTCTTCTCGTGTAGCGAAAAAGAGCATGCACATGGAAGGAAAGGCCATTGATTTTCGTTTAGACGGCGTGAAGCTTTCAACGGTTCGTGATGCTGCATTAAGCCTAAAAGCCGGTGGCGTGGGTTATTATCCAGGTAGTAACTTTGTTCATATCGATACGGGAGCTGTTCGTTCCTGGTAGTGCTAGTTGAGACAAGGTTTCTAGTCTCAGAACGTCGTCGATTACCCACAGTTCAAAGCTTGAAGTCGCTAGGCCTTAGTGTCATAGTTGCGGCAGTTTTCATGCAAATTTATTCGGTATAGGTTATCTATGGCTCTGAAATACCAAGTTGTTCCAGTAACATCTTTCTCTCAAAACTGTTCTATTGTCTGGTGTGACGAAACCATGAAAGGTATTGTGGTTGACCCAGGCGGCGATGAAAAGCAGCTCGCTATGCTTATCAAAGAGCTGGGTGTTGACGTGGTAAACCTAGTGCTAACACACGGTCACTTGGACCACGTAGGTGGCACGGAACCGCTGTCTGCACTGCTTGGCGGTACAGAGATTGTTGGTCCTCACAAGGCAGATAACTTCTGGTTGCAAGGTTTGGAAGGTCAGAGCCAAATGTTTGGTTTCCCGCTGACAGAAGCGTTTGAACCGCACCAATGGCTAAATGAAGGTGACACTGTCACTTTTGGTAATCAAGTGCTGAACGTATTCCACACACCTGGTCATACACCTGGTCACGTTGTGCTTTACAGTGAAGAAGCGCGTTTAGCGTTTGTGGGTGACGTTTTGTTTAACGGTAGCATTGGTCGAACTGACTTCCCACAAGGTGATTTCAATACGTTGATTAGTTCTATCAAAGAGAAATTGTGGCCTTTAGGCAATGATGTCACGTTTGTCCCAGGTCACGGCCCTCAATCGACTTTCGGTCATGAGCGTAAAACTAACCCGTTCGTTGCTGACGAGATGCCGCTTTACTAAAAGTGCGTGTACTAAGCATTATTCTGGCTCGGCGGCAGCTAAGTATCGCCGAGTCAGTCCCACAAAATCCTCAGCCTCACGATCTAGATCACTTGCTGATATAAATAGATCGTAGCCATAAAAGCCTCTCTGATACTTCATCCGGTTGGCGAGCATCGCTAACAAACCTTTGTACTCAATCCCATCTCTGTTTATATACGGTTTAGGGTCAAGCACTATATCCTCAAACTTATCTTCACACTGATTTTGTTTCGCGCCTAAGTAAAGCAGTGCTCGCTGGCTGAGGAGAATTTCTGTCGCTATACGAGGGCAGATTGAATTTAAGTAGGGCGAGTAGTGTTTTAGACGAATACCGATCCAAGGTAGCGGTTGGTGCCACCCTTCCTGTTGGTAGCTACAAATACCGATTGACTCAATATTTCGCCATCGGACGACCCAACCTCCTTTAAAAAGGTGTTGCTGAAAGTGAGAAGCTGTCAGCGTAAAAGTGACTTGGCTTTTCTTAATCATCAAGATGGCGAAACCAACGATTGCAGACATCAAAATGACCGACAACATGGCTTGCTTCCATCCCGGAGAAATGGCAACCAAAAACAAAGTGATGAGTGCAACAAGCAACAAAAGTATTCTGTTGATAGGGGAGTCGGGTTTGAAATGTGAATTTGTTAGGTGCAGCGTTTCCATGCTTATAACCTCATCGAATACTTGTCCAAAAATAAGTGGGTAGCTTTATGTGCATTGATTTGCATTTAAAATAAAACAAACCTCTGTTTTTATACCCAGTATTCAATAAATCCGTTCATAAAATATCTGATTAAATAGTAGACGTTCTATACTTTGAGCGCATTTTTCATCGCGTTTCGCCGCTAAAACCTACAAATTGCTTGTGAATTTTGGTATAAAACGCGCTTCAAATTTTCATCCCTGCTGAGATGCAGTGAACTGGAGAAATATTCAATGAGACTTGCTCATAAGCGTAAAGTGCAGATGAAACTGCAAAAACGCATTAAAGCGACAGTAGCAAACTTAGCTGCAGCACCTAAAGCAGTGAAGCCTGTTGCGGAAAAAGCAGTAGCACCTTCTGTTGCTGAAAAAGCTGTTGCGGAGAAAGTAGTAGCTGATAAAAAAGTAGCTGCAGTGAAAACAGTTGATGTTGCCCTTACTCCTAAGCAACAACAAGTATTAGACATCGTTATGGCGAATGCTGAAGGTATTAACCCTAAAGGCATCGGTCTAGCTGCAGGTCAAGAAGATACTAAAGCGGCATCATGGGCTACTGGCGCACTAAAGAAGCTTCTTGAAGAAAACCTAGTTCAAAAAGAGCAGTTAGCAGGTAACAAAGTTATCTACAAAGCAGTTTAATTACCGCTACCGTTCTAGATTGAATACCTCGGCCGATGCCGAGGTATTTTTTTATCTTGGTATTGGAAATAATGCATTAAGTACTGACTTTAACACTGCCAATAAGTGGTTTGTCACATTTTCTTAAATACTATGTAAATTTTTTGGCAGAAAAATACGTACGTATTGTCTTTTATTTTTATTCATAGATAAAAATATAATTTATTGATTTTGCTATTAACAGTCTTTTGTCATGACGGTTGTCCTACGTACTTGTACGTAATACCTTAGGCTAATGCCTTATTGATGAATTACTCGCTTCCGTGTTCATGCCCATTTCGCATTAGACAACATTGTTACATCTTTTATACCGAATACAGCCAATCCTAATGAAATGGATGACAACAATAACCTTGGTGATAAAGGACGTGAACGATGAGTCTAATCCAAAAATCTTTAAAACGAGTGCTCAAAACAACCGCTGTCGCTGCCGCGATGGCACTCGCAGCGACTTCTGTAAACGCTGCTGAAAAAGTCTATCGTTTAAAGCTTGCTGAAACTTGGGGGCCTAATTTCCCAATTTTTGGTGATACCACAAAAAACATGGCCAAAATGGCGGAAGAGATGTCCAACGGACGTTTGCAAATCCGCATTGATTCCGCAAACAAGCATAAAGCGCCTTTTGGGGTGTTTGATATGGTTAAGTCGGGTCAGTATGACATGGGTCACTCAGCGTCTTATTACTGGAAGGGTAAGGTTCCAAACACACTTTACTTCACTTCTATGCCCTTCGGTATGTTGCCAACTGAGCAGTATGCATGGTTTTACTACGGCGGTGGTATGGAGCTGATGGAAAAAGTGTACTCTCCACATAACTTGATGTCTTTCCCTGGCGGTAATACCGATACTCAGATGGGCGGGTGGTTCCAAAAAGAGATCAAGTCCGTCGAGGACTTACAGGGTTTGAAAATGCGTATCCCAGGGTTTGCTGGTGAGATTTTGGCTGAGTTAGGTGCCAAGCCAACGAATATCGCCCCTGGTGAGCTATATACTTCTCTAGAGCGTCGCACAATTGATGCCTTGGAATGGGTTGGTCCATCGCTGGATCTACGTATGGGCTTCCACAAAATCGCGCCTTACTACTACACAGGTTGGCATGAGCCAGCGACTGAGCTTCAGTTCCTCGTTAACAAGCGTACCTGGAATCGTCTACCTGATGACCTAAAAGCGATTTTGCAAGTAGCCATGAAAACGGCCGCTTACGATATGTACACGCAATCGAAACACGAAAGTGGCAAAAACTGGGCATCTATTAAGTCTGAATACCCAAATGTTGAAGTAAAAGATTTCCCACCTGAAGTAGTAGCTGCGTTGCGAGAAGCAAACGATCGTTTGTTGAAAGAACATGCAGAAAAAGATGCTTTGGCGAAAGAGATTCAAGAGTCGCAAGCGAACTATATGAATCAAGTTCGACCATGGTCAGATATTTCGCACCGAGCGTACTTAAACAGTCAAGCTCAACAATAACGTTATGAAGCAGGCGATGCCGAGAGGTTTAGCCTGCTATCGAAGCCCAAGAAAACTTCATAATGAATGCTCCGCACCATAGCGGAGCGCATCTAAACGTTCCACGGAGTTCGGAATGAGAAGTCTTATTTATATTGAGCGATTATTTAACCGCTTTAGCGATTTCCTCGGATGGTTATCCAGCATCCTGTTTATTTTGTTGTTAGCAAACGTTGTGTACGACGTTGTCATGCGTTACGTGTTTAATGATGTGTCTATCGCATTCCAAGAAATGGAATGGCATCTATTCTCTGCCGTGTTCTTGCTTGGTGTGCCTTACGCAATTAAGTCCGGTGGCCATGTTCGCGTCGACATTTTTTATGAACGCTTATCTTACAAAGCACAATCCATCATCGACATCATAGGCACACTATTTTTCTTATTCCCTTTTTGCCTACTGGTAGCTTGGTTTGGTGTTGATTTCGCTAAGGAAAGTTACGCGTTAGGCGAGACGTCTGGTGACCCAGGTGGCTTACCATATCGTTGGATTATCAAAGCGATGATTCCGCTGTCATTTTTCTTTATGGCGGTGAGTGGTATTGGATTGTTACTTCATTCAATCAACAAAATTGTCAACCCTCATCTCATCTATGCCGGTAATAACGGTAAGTCGTAAAAGGAAGTCATTATGATCGGTATAGTGATGTTTTTTGTTGCGCTCTTTGCGCTTCTATTGGGATTTCCCGTTGCCTTTACTTTTGGTGGTATCGCGCTGATTTTTGGTGTTTGGGCTGAAGGCATCGAGATGTTTGCTTTTATGCCATATCGAATTCAGTCCATTATGGAAAATACGGTGCTAATGGCCGTACCGCTGTTCGTTTTTATGGGGCTAGTGCTACAGAAAACGAAGCTTGCTGAACAGCTACTAGAATCAATGGGGCGTTTGTTCGGTGGCGTTCGCGGTGGTATCGCTATTTCTACCGTGTTAGTTGGCGCATTGCTTGCGGCTTCAACGGGTGTGGTAGGCGCATCAGTTGTTGCGATGGGCTTAATATCTCTTCCTGTGATGCTCAAGTACAATTACGACAAAGGTTTAGCGTGTGGGACTATTTGTGCGTCTGGCACGTTGGGCCAAATTATCCCACCTTCTATCGTGTTGATCTTGTTGGGTGATGTACTTGGCGTACCGGTAGGGGACCTATTTCAAGCTGCGATCTGGCCCGGTATTACACTTGTTGGCGCCTATGTGATCTATATTCTCATCTACGCGAAGTTGAACCCTCAAGCCGCACAGGCGATAGAGAGCGATGAGTCGATCAGTCGTAAACAAGAAGTGCTCACCGCACTGAAAGCTGTATTGCCACCTTTAGCATTGATCATCGTGGTATTGGGCTCCATCTTTGCAGGGATTGCAACACCAACAGAGTCAGCGGCACTGGGCGGTGCAGGTGCGATAATTTTATCACTATTGTATAAACAGTTTAGTTGGTCGATGATTTATGATGCATCAAAAGAGACAGTTAAAGTAACCGCAATGGTCTTTGCGATCTTACTTGGTGCGACCGCCTTTTCAATGGCATTTACCTACACTGGTGGTGATTATTTAGTTGAAGAGTGGATGTTAGAACTGCCGGGTGAAAAGTGGGGATTCCTTATTATTACCATGGTGGTGATTCTGATTTTAGGTTTCTTTATCGACTTCGTTGAAATCTGTTTTATCATCGTGCCAATTATTGCGCCAGTCGCTGAATTGATGGGCATTAATATGACGTGGTTTGCGATTCTTATTGCGATGAACTTACAGACGTCGTTCCTCACACCGCCATTTGGCTTTAGTTTGTTCTATCTAAAAGGTGTCGCTCCAGCAGGGGTTACTACGCGAGATATCTACAAAGGTGTGATGCCATTCATCGCGATTCAGATTGTTGTGTTGGCGTCTTTGCTGTTTTTCCCAGGTTTTTACGGTATGAGTTAATCACTCGATAATAAAGAGATTTTGTGAACTGAGAGTTTTTACCTTTTGAGACAAGTTGTTAAGCTGTTAATTATGTCTATGCAGACACAATCGATTCGTTTGTACTGCTAAGATAGTAAGCTGTAAAGGCAGCGTTTCATGGAGGGAAGGGATGCCTCTCAAAGCAAAGTTAATTCTGCTGACACTGATACCCGTGGTATTGGTGTCAGCGAGTATCAGCTGGATCTCTATCTATCAAACCAAGACCCTTGGCAAAAGGGAGGTAGAGATCTTTCATCAAAACCTGATCCAATCAAAAGAAGCGGCGCTGAAAGATACGGTCGACGTCGCTTTTGACTCCATTTCTTACATCTACAACGATCCGACTTTAGAAGAGAGTGTTGCCAAAACGCGTGTGAAAGCGATTTTAAATCGTTTGAGTTATGGGTCGGACGGCTATTTTTTTGCTTATGATAAATATGGTACCAACCTTGTACACCCAGTTCTTCCGGAGCTTGTCGGGGAAAACTTACTCTATCTTGAAGACGAAAATGGCGATCGCTTAATCGAAGCTTTATTGTATCAAGCGCAATCTGGTGGTGGATTTCATCAGTACCTGTGGCAAAAGCCATCTACGGGTGAAGTTGTCCCTAAGCTTAGTTACGCTGCATGGCTCGATAAGTGGGAATGGATGATAGGGACTGGGCTGTATATTGAGGATGTAAGCCGAGAAGTCGCCAATATGCGCGCGGCGGTGAACAAAAATATCGAAACGACATTTTTCTCAGTCGTCGTGATCTTAGCGGTGACCGTTGCTGTAATCATTGTTCTCACTTTGGCGATCAATCTGCACGAGCATCGCCTCGCTGATAAGAACCTGAAAGAACTGGCACATAAAACCGTGATGTTCCAAGAAGATGAGAAAAAGCATTTAGCGCGAGAACTGCACGATGGAATCAATCAGTTGTTAGTCTCCAGTAAATGTCATTTAGACTTAATGAGTCATAGACTGGAAGACGAAAAACTCAAATCCCACTTAGATAAATCACAACGATCGCTCGTTACCGCGATAAACGAGGTGCGGCATATTTCTCATCAGCTCCGTCCAAGCGCCCTCGATGATATCGGTTTAGAAGCAGCACTGACGACCTTGCTACAGGACTTTCATTCCCATTCCGGGATTGATATCGAGAGCAATTTCGATACTCAGCAGCATAAACTGACTTCGGAAGTCGCAACGACACTATATCGCGTCGCTCAGGAGTCTTTGAATAACATTGAAAAACATGCGCGAGCGAAAAAAGTAACGGTTACTTTGCAAAAAATGGGCAATATGCTGCAATTACTCATACGTGACGATGGGCTTGGATTTGTGGTTAACCATGCAGTGCACCAACAAGGGATTGGGTTAAGGAACATGCAAGAGCGTGTAGAGTTCATCGGTGGTGAATTTGAGCTAATGAGTGAGCTTGGCTTGGGAACAGAGATTACCGTGCTGCTTAATTTGGATGAAATAGTTTATGGATAAACCGATTAGTGTAGTGATTGTCGATGATCATCAAGTGGTATTGGATGGCTTCATGGCTCGTTTGGAGTTAGAGCCTGACATCGAAGTGGTGGGTACAGCAAGTAATGGTTTGGAAGCGATAGAGGTCGCAAAGCACTTGCAACCGGACGTCATATTGATGGATATCAGCATGCCAATAATGAACGGTATTGAAGCGACTGGTGTAATTAAAGAAGCGCGCCCAGAGAGCAAAATACTTATGTTGACCATGCACGATAATCGCGAGTACATCATGAAGGTCATGCAAGCTGGTGCCGTAGGATATATGCTCAAGGAAATCTCGGCCGAGAAAATGGTGCAAGCAATAAAAACGGTGAACCAAGGCTCGACGTATTTCTGTGAATCCGTCACACAAACACTCTTTACCCAAGAAGTGGTGCCTGCCACGCAAAAAACGAATCCTCTCAGCCGCAGGGAAGAAGCGGTACTTAAATTAGTTGCTCAAGGAAACAGCAGCAAGAAAATCGCCACTTTACTCAATATTAGTTATCGAACGGTAGAGACGCATCGCCATAACATTAAGCACAAGTTGGACTTACATTCGACGGCAGAGTTAGCAAAATATGCGTTTGAAACTGGGTTGACTGAGTAGGAGAGTAGTGCCCGCAAAAAGCGAGCACGTGGGAGCGAAACTAATCGGCTTTGGTAATGCTACCAAGCTCTAGCATTGGAGCAACATCGATGTCCTCTGCATTCATCATCGTCGAGATGCGTTGAACGGAAGATAGTAGAAGGGATTGCTCCCATTCTTCCAATTTTTGGAATCGATTAATGAAGTGCTCTTGCAGCGGCGTTGGTGCTTGTTTTAAGGCTTCTTGGCCCTTGCTCGTAAGTACAGCATGCACTTTACGCTTGTCTTGAACACTGCGCTGACGCTCAACAAACTGGCCTCGTTCTAGTCTATCTAGAATGGTCGTTGCGGTCGCTTGGCTCATGTTAGTGTGGCTAGACAACTGTTTAATCGTCACGTTATCTAAGTCATTGATAGCGCGCATCAAAATCAACTGTGGAGCAGTCAATCCAGACTCTTTGCTCAGCTTTTTAGAATGTAAATCAATAGCGCGGATGATCTGACGAATCGAGACCAATACTTCTTCGTACTTTTCCAATTTATTCATCCAGTCTGTAGGGAACATTTATCGAGGCGACACTAACTTAAATGCGCCCTTATTTAAAGGGGGGAAATCAAAAATTACCTCTACAATTTTACGCCGTGTCCTCAATACCATTTTGTCGCGCCTTTTCGACAAAATAAGAAGAGCTAAAATTATTATAGCAATAAATGTTTGTGGTCTAACTATTGTAGTAGTGATTTGTTCTATCAAAGGCCGTAACCACACAGTGAAAAGTAAGTTATTGGATTTTTTAATAGCAAAAAGATAGACAAAAACGTGTCAAATGATAGGATCTTGCGCCTTCACGGAATGCAAAACGTATCGTGTTCGAAAGATTTTTTTGTTTGGTACGTAAAAACACTACAAAAATAGAGAGGAACGATGACAAAGGGTATAGATAAGTACAGTATCGATAGTACCGACTATACGGTAGGTCAGGACAACGTTCAAAAATGGGGTTTTGATGTTCATAACCCAGTTTTTGGTATTAGTGCAGGTTTAATTGCGCTGTTTCTTGTCGCTGCATTAGTTCTAGATGCACATACCGCAAAGACGGCACTTGATGGGCTGAAGTGGAAAATTATTGGTTCATTCGATTGGTTGTTCATTATTGCAGGTAACATTTTCGTTATTTTCTGTTTGGCGCTTATCGTCTCACCAATGGGTAAGATCCGACTAGGTGGTAAAGACGCTGTTGCCGATTACTCGTTTATGTCATGGCTTGCAATGCTATTTGCAGCTGGTATGGGTATCGGTTTAATGTTCTGGAGTGTTGCAGAACCTGTCGCTTACTTCACCGGTTGGTATGAAACGCCACTTGGTGTTGAGGCAAATACACCAGAAGCCGCGAGATTGGCACTGGGTGCAACGATGTTCCACTGGGGCCTTCACCCATGGGCAATTTACGGTGTTGTAGCACTTTCTTTAGCATTCTTTGCCTACAACAAAGGTTTACCGCTATCTATGCGTTCGATCTTCTACCCACTTCTGGGTGATCGTGCATGGGGTTGGGCTGGCCACATTGTGGACATTCTGGCTGTGCTTGCGACTTTATTTGGTCTTGCTACATCCCTAGGTCTAGGTGCGCAGCAAGCAGCAAGTGGTATTCATCACGTATTTGGTGTTGAGCCAGGCCTAGGTCTGCAAATCGTCGTTATTACCGTGGTGACTTTACTTGCTGTTGTTTCAGTCGTACGCGGCATCGATGGTGGTGTTAAAGTCATTAGTAACATCAACATGGTTGTGGCGTTCTTGCTACTTCTCCTTGTTGGTCTTATCGGTTGGGCGGCGAGCCTAGGTTCGATTCCAACCACACTTATGGCATATGTAGAGAATATCATCCCACTAAGTAACCCGTTTGGTCGTACGGACGAAGCTTGGTTCCAAGGCTGGACAGTGTTCTACTGGGCTTGGTGGATTTCATGGTCGCCATTCGTAGGCATGTTCATCGCGCGTGTTTCTCGTGGCCGTACCGTTCGCGAGTTCATCACAGCAGTTCTGCTGGTTCCAACGGCGGTTACCGTTGTTTGGATGTCTGTATTTGGTGGCCTGGCGATCGAGCAAGTTGTTGATAAAGTAGGTGAGCTGGGCACAAATGGCTTGACTGACGTATCACTTGCTATGTTCCAAATGTTTGATGTTCTTCCATTTGGTAGCATGCTTTCTATCATCGCTGTTGTGCTGGTACTTGTGTTCTTCATTACGTCTTCTGACTCTGGTTCACTTGTTATCGACAGTATCACGGCAGGTGGTAAAGTCGATGCACCTGTACTTCAACGTGTCTTCTGGGCATTCATGGAAGGTGCAATTGCGGTTGCTCTGCTATGGATTGGTGGCTCCGAGGCGGTTCAAGCTCTTCAGGCTGGTGCCATTTCTACAGCACTGCCATTTACCTTCATTCTGCTTGCAATGTGTGTGAGCTTATTGATGGGTATGCGAACTGAGCGTCAGTAATTCGGCATTTTATAAAACCGTTTGACTAACAATTAATCAAAAGGCCAGCAATTTGCTGGCTTTTTTTGTGCGGTTTTTATGACGCTCGAGACAAAAAAATGACACATGAAAGTTCATATTTTACAAAGAGTTAATGTGCTATTTTGTTTTTTAAAAATTAGTGAATAGTCGTAAAAAAGTGTGTAATATTCATGCACCTTAACTGTTCTCCCAACTCAAAAAACTATAAATATGAAATTATCATTAAAACAAAAGCTTATAGGCGCAAGCCTTTCTGCTGTTGTTGTGATGGCAACAGCACTTACTTGGTTGTCGGCTGGTCAATTATTTGATCAGACTCGTTCAGGTGTCTATTCACGTGCGCAAAGTCTTAGTACTACTGCGTCAGAGGGAATTTCTGATTGGGTCAATATCCGTAAAGATATTGCCACTGCGTTCAACGACTACTCGACCGAGCAAGACGTTGTTCCTTTCCTACAACAAGCTCGCAAGGCTGGTGGCTTCGATGACATCTTCCTTGGTACACCAAACGGTGATATGTACCGCTCTCATCCGGAGCGTAACCGTGCTGATTATGACCCTCGCACACGTCCTTGGTACAAGGATGCTGATGCCGCGGGTAAGCAAATCATCACAGCCGCATATCAAGACGCAATCACGAATGCACTACTTGTGACCATTGCTGAGCCAGTAATGAAAAATGGTCAGTTTGTTGGTGTTGTTGGTGCGGACGTACTGATCGATCAGCTTATCAGCGATGTGATTAACTTAGATGCAGGTGAAAACGCGCATGCGATGCTAATCGACATGAATGAAGGCACCTTCTTAGCGCATCCAGATAAAAGCTTGACGCTTAAGCCTATCACCAGTGTTCTAAAAGATTTTTCAGAAGAGGCAATTGAGCGCGCCGCCGATGAAGGTCGTATCGAAGATACGGTAATCAAAGGAAAAGAGAAGCTTTACTACTTCAATAAAGTTCCTGGTACGCATTGGATGTTTGCGATTGAAATGGATCGCGCAACAGAAGAAGCAGGTCATGCGGTATTGCTACGAGATCTATTGTTCACTGCTGTGGCGATCACGATTGTGGTTATTCTTGCAGTTTCTTGGCTAGTTGGTTTCTTGTTCCGTGACTTGAACCGCGTATCAAATGCACTGGAAGAAATTGCATCTGGCGAAGGTGACTTAACGCAACGCCTAGAACCACGCAGTGATGATGAAGTAGGTAAACTGGCGGAAAACTTCAACCGTTTTGTTGGCAACATGCACACAATGGTTACTAAGCTTAGCCACGTATCTTCTGCGCTTTCAGAGCAAGCACGCACGACAGCACAGCAAGCTGAGGAGCGTAGTCAGCGTATCTCTTACCAGCAAGATGAAATCAACATGGTGGCGACGGCTGTGAACGAAATGGCAGCAGCGACACAAGAAATTGCAGGTAATGCTGATAGCACGGCAAGTAACTCAGAAGAAGCGGTTCAAGCTTGTTCACATGGTTCTAGCCAAGTAACTCAAACGCAAGGCTCTATTCAGAACTTAGCGCAAGAAGTTCAAGTTGCTACTGATGTGATTCAAGAGCTAGAAGCACACGGAAATAGCATCAATACGATTCTATCAACGATTCAAGGCATTGCAGAGCAAACGAACCTACTTGCACTGAACGCGGCGATCGAAGCGGCACGTGCAGGTGAGCAAGGTCGTGGTTTTGCTGTGGTTGCAGATGAAGTCCGCGTATTGAGCCAACGTACTCATGCTTCAACGCAAGAGATTCAAGAAACTATCGAGATGCTACAAGGCACAACAGCCAAAGCGGTCGGTATTATGGGTGACAGTCGTCGTCTAGCTGATACCAGTGTTGATGATGCCAATGCGGCTGCAGCGAGCTTGACGCAAATCCACACTGCTGTTGAGCGTATCAGTGATATGGCAACGCAGATTGCTTCAGCAGCAGAAGAGCAAGCATCGGTAACCACTGAGATCACTCGTAACACTGAAGGTATTCGTGACGTGTCTAACGAGCTGTCAGTCGAAGCTCATCAAGCAGCAGAACAAGCTGCTCACCTGTCTGAGCTATCACACGAACTTGAACAAGAGATTCAACGCTTTAAGCTGTAATCTTGTCTCAACCTAAGTAAAAAGGAGCCATCTGGCTCCTTTTTTGATCGCTATTAAGCGTGAAGTATATTACAGCCAGAACTCACTGATGGGTTGCTCTTCACTGTAATGATGGGCGATTTGCGCTTGCAGTAGCTCTGCGGTAGCAATTGCATCGGTTAATGCATGGTGAGGCGTATAGTCTGGCAGCCCATAACGGCGTCGAGATTGCGCTAGCCGAACCGATTCTGGTTTTTTCCCTTTTAAACGCTCCCAGAGAGAGCCTGAACGTTTCTGTTGAATCGTTTCTTCAAGGTGCAGCGTATCTAAAACAGGAAACTCAATACCTTCCCCTAAACGGCTTTTGAGCGCTTTATCCAGAAACTCTCTCTCGATACGACGGTAATGAACAACAATGATTTTCCCGCTTAAGCATGGTAGCAGCTCGCTTAAGATATCGCCTAAGTCAGGTGCATCGATCAATTCGCTGTGAGTAATACCGTGTATAATGACTGAATCTTCATCGAGTGCACGCTGTGGACGTACCTTCCAATGACGCGAGTTACGTAGGAAAATTCGCTTCAGGTTAAACGGCACCAAACCAATAGTAATGATGTCATGTTTTTCAGGATTCAAACCCGTCGTTTCGAAATCTAACGCCACGAACTCCACCTCAGATAACGGTGTTTCTGGAGCAGGCGGCTTGTTGCTATAAAACGCAATTAAATTCTCATCCTTCGCCATCTCCAGCTTTTGTTCAAACTTCGTTGGCCACTGAATGGTTGGCTTCTGAAAGAGCTTTTTAATCATGCTAAACCTCACTTAAAGCTCTTGTTCGCTTGGTAGCGGAACTTAAGGAAATTTTGACCATTGCTTAGGATCTGGAATGCATCCTTTAGGTTGCGACGTTCAAACTCAGAGAGGTTTTCCGGTTCGATATTGTTATCAGGATCAATGCCTAGTTCCACATCCGTCGCTTGGTGACGAATACGTACCATGGAAATAAATTCTAACGCGTCTTTTAAGTCTTGTGCTCGACCTTTTGGCAAAATGCCAGCATCAATAATGTCGTCAAGACGCTCAAACGAGTTCTGTGCACGTGAACCAACCGCCAGAGAGTGAACGCGAATTAAGTCGACCAGAGGAGCAGTACCGCGACGTTTGAGGTTGATGGAGTTGTTGTGTCTGCCATCTTTTTCCATCACGAAGTCTTTAAAGAAGCCCAGAGGTGGTGTTCTGTTTAGTGCGTTACGAGCCAAACACGCTAAGAAGCGGTTGTTCTTTCGAGCGCGACGAACAATAAAGCTAGTTAACTGTTCTGCCCATTTTAAGCGGCCATAGACGCCATCCAAGTCGAAAAAGATGGAGGCGTTGAGTAGTGCTTTCGGGTTCGGGTTATCAATCCAGTCAGCAAAACACTCTTCCCACTCTGAACGAGTCATGCGCCATAGTGGGTTGGTTGCCATAATATCACCTGTGCAATATTTGTAGCCACAGGCATCTAACCCATCGCTGACGTATTTTGCTAGGGCTTCGAAGTATTTACCATGTTTCTCTTCTTGATAAGTCTCATCTAGAATGATGGCGTTATCTTGGTCAGTCACCAACAGTTGCTCATCTCGCCCCATTGAGCCAAGTGCAAGGAAACAATAAGGAATTGGCGGTGGGCCAAGCTCTTCTTCTGCCATTTCTAGCAGACGCTGTTTGAAGCTTCGGCCAATGACCGACATCGCGCTACCCACCATGTGAGAGTTGGCATCTTCATTGACCAGACGCACGAAGCTGCTTTTCACTTCTTCGGCAACAACAGCTAAATCTTCGATAGTCTGTTGTTGGAAAATACTACTCACCAGCAACAACGAATTCTGAGATTCATAACGAACAATGTCGGTTGTTTCGATAATACCAATTGGTAATTGGTTTTTTACCACTGGTAGGTGATGTACGTTGTAACGCAGCATCGTTAACATTGCTTCATAGATGTAAGCGTTGTGGTCAAGAGACATGACCTCCGTGGTCATCACACTAGACACATCGTCCTGTGGGGACAAACCTTCAGCTAACACACGGGTACACAAATCACGGTCAGTAATGATACCAAGTACTGGGGACTGTGGATCGTCTTCGTCACGAACGAAATCTGGGTCGACGATAAGTAAAGCCGATACGTTGTCATTCGCCATTTGCTGCGCGGCTTGCTGGATTGTCTGACCACGATCAATCGTATGAGCATCGCCAGTCAGCAAGGTTTTCACTTTCGACGTCGTCAGGTCATTGGCGTCTTTGTTTTCTGAAATGGCTTGGCGTAAACGAGCGCTATTTTCAACTTCAACAAAATCCGCAAAGGAATCAAAGTTATCGTAAATTTCTTGGAAAATGTCACCAGGAATACAGTAGAGCAGGGTATCCTCAATGGCTTTTACCGGAAAGCGGACTTTGTTATTGGTGAGCATGCCCATCTGGCCAAATAGGTCACCTTCGTCAAGGCGGTTATACAGCTCACCTTTGCGTCGATAAACTTCAACAACACCGCTTCGCACCACGTATAAATCTTGGATATAGTCTCCAAAATGGATGATGGGGGTATCTTCTCGGTAGTACGAGATTTCGACACTCTCTGTCACCTTGTTTAGTGTTTCTTCAGGGAGTTCATTGAACGGGGGATACTTGGCGAGAAAGTTGTAAATCTCGAGAAGTTCTGCATCCATCGAAGGCGCCTTTTAGTTCGCAAATAATAAAGTAATCTTAACTTAGTTTTAAAACAGAGTCTTATCTGAACCGCGATTTTCGTGCTCAGTCATAAGATTCTGACATATCGCACGATAAGGGAGCTTCATTTTTACTACTATATGGTCACCTCAATTGAAAAAGACGTCGTCGATATGTTTTCTTCGTGATGACTGATTAGATCTTTGGCTGTTTCAGATCGTTATCACGTCTTTAGATTAAGCTATTCTTCTTGAGCCAAGTAGCTCAGGCGATGGAATACAGTGTTTAGATAATTCTCATGAAAGGAAGTCGAATGGTGAGAAATTTATTGCTTGTTTCTTTAGCTGCTTTGCCGGCGATATCAAGCGCAGCGGTCATGGACCAAGCAGAAAAATTTGGGTACGAACACATTCATTTGGATGTTGGTGCCGGAACGACAAACGAAGAATGGTTAGATAACTCTAATGCGACCACAGTTGGACTCGGTGGTAACTATTTGTTTACTGAGAACTGGTTGTTTAATGTTGATTACTCAGCGCAGTTTTTCCATCCGGATGATTTTACTCTTCGCATTGACCGCCTTTTGTTTGGTGGTGGTTACCGTTATGGAGTTACAGAGCAATTCGATATCTACGGGATATATGGAATAGGCGCAATCAAAGCGAAAGCGACGGACGACAAAACGGATAATACGTTGTCTTCCGATAGCGAATTGATTCAAGCTGTAACTGTTGGGGTGAATTACTTGCTCAGTGAAAAGCTTATTGCGACAGCTGAAGTGGAGTTGAACAGTAGTGATATCGTTGATGAGAACAATTTTAAGATCGGTCTTAACTACCAATGGCATAAAGTCATCGGCACTGGTCTTTTTTATCAGTTTAGAGATACTGATTACAGCGGTGAAAGCTCAGATTACGTCAATGAAGTTGGGCTGAGTTTGAAGTTTGTCTACTAGATCGGACGGGTTCGTTTTTGGCGTTAAGTTAAAACAAAAAAGGTCAGCTTATGCTGACCTTTCCTTTTAATGAAGTATGCGACAGTCGATTATAAAACTGCTGCAATGCCTTTACACAGAGGGCCCATATTTGACTTCGTCATACCAGCAACACTGATTCGGCCAGAACCGACAATGTAAATACCGAACTCTTCTTTAAGGCGGTTAACTTGCTCTTTAGAAAGACCAGAGAAAGAGAACATACCATTTTGACGTTCGATGAAACTAAAGTCTGCGTCCACACCCTCTGCTTTTAGTGTCGCTACAAACAGTTCACGCATTTCTTGAATACGGTCACGCATTTCTGCTACTTCAGCTTCCCATTCCGCACGCATTTCGGCGTTGCCAAGAATGTGAGTCACGACAGCGCTGCCGTGTGCAGGTGGGTTAGAGTAGATAGAGCGAATAATGGCTTTAACTTGAGAAAATGCGGTTGTTGCGACTTCTTCTGACTCAGCTACTAACGTGAAGGCACCTACGCGTTCATTGTATAGGCCAAAGTTTTTCGAGAAAGAGCTCGCGACTAGGATTTCTTTGTTGTACTTAGCAAAAGTACGAAGACCTGCAGCATCTTCTTCCACACCTTTAGCAAAGCCTTGGTAGGCGAAGTCGAACAGAGGAAGCAATTTCTTCTCTGCGACAAGTTTCGCCAATGTTTCCCATTCTTCAGCTGTAGGATCGATCCCTGTAGGGTTGTGACAGCAGCCGTGTAGAAGCACGATGTCGCCTTCAGATGCAGATTGAAGATCATTTAGCATCGCATCGAAGTCTTTGTCTTTTGTTTCAGCATTGTAGTAGCTGTATTGTGCCGTTTCGATACCAGCAGCAGTAAATACGCCGTTGTGGTTCGCCCATGTTGGGTTGCTGATCCAGATCTTTACATCGCCTAGTTGACGTTTAATAAACTCGCCGGCAACACGTAGTGCACCAGTACCACCCGGAGCTTGAGCTGTTTTAGCGCGTTTTTCGTTTACAATTTCTGCATCAGAGCCGAAAAGCAGTTTTTGCACTGCAATGCCGTACTCTGCTGTGCCTTCGATGGTTAGGTAAGATTTGGTTTTTTCAGTTTCAACAAGTGCTGCTTCAGCTTTCTTTACTGTCGCAAGAACGGGAGTTTCGCCTTGCTCGTTTTTGTAAATACCTACGCCAAGGTTAATTTTTTCTGCGCGAGCATCTTTTTTAAACTCTTCAGTAAGGCCAAGAATAGGGTCAGCCGGAGCGGCAACTACTTTTTCAAACATAATCTTCATCCATGTTAATCGAAGGGGTGTGCTAACATTTATACCTTTCAGCAATATTGGTTACAACCGTTACTGAAAAGAAAACCTAAAAAAGTTGCGATTTGAAACAGAATTCTAACATAACTAAAGTTTTTGCCATGAAAACGTTTGGTAGGCACAGAGTTTGAAGGGCATTTATGCCATGATTGGAGAAGTTTTGTACACATCCCAATCGTTTCAATTCAGTGCTTTGCGTTAACGCGTTTATAGTTGTCTAGTGAGGATTTGTTGAGACAAAAACGCCCCACCAAAGGTGGAGCGTTTACTGTTAGAAGTATGGATATCGGTTGGGGTTACTTCTTCAGATTGATTTCCGACTCAACCGCATTGGTTTCGATGTCAGGGTTAGAAGAAAGTTTTTCAGTCGCCCAGTCGTTCATATGCTTTAAGATCGCTTTTAATGCGTGTTTTTCGGTTGGTACTTCTGTCTTTTCAACTTCAAGTTTTTGCTTCGGATGCGTACCCGTCGCATCTTCTGCAACGTGTAACCAATCTGGATGCCAGTAATAAGGTTGGCCGGAAGGAGAGCTCCAAGAATGTACGCCGTTGGATTCACCTTTGTATTTAATATCTTCTTCGTTGTATTTCGCCATTATTGTTTTCTCTCATAATCCATGAGTTGAGGTGTGCATCACCATTACTATTTAAATGTAACAGATGTAATGAAAATTAATGTGATAACAATCGACTTATTTTGCCCTTTGAACGCGATAGAAGATGCGTACTTCTCATTCAGAAGAATTTACTATTTGGCAGGTTTTAGCTTTATTTGTGTTTAAAGCATACGACGATGGATTCGCCTACCTAATGCTATTCTTGAACGGTGATAGAGCCTAAACTACTCGTCATTCAAGTGTTTGAGAATCGCCGCTTTTACATGCTCTTCTGTAGCTGTTTCTCCATCAGGGACTTCAAGGTCAGCCTTTTTGTGTTCACCCAAAGCATCTTCAGCGATATGCAGCCAATCAGGATGCCAATAATAAGGGGTGGTACTGCCAGGATGGTCCCAACTATGTACACCTTTATGTTTTCCGCGATACGAGAGATCGTCCATTGTAAAAACTTTCATCGCTTCCTCCTGATTTAAAGACCGTAGCTCGAAGTGAGTTTAACGCACTCAGTCCAACGTAAAACCTTGGCTTTTAGGTATTGCAAAGATGTGAGGCAATATGTGTGTAACAGTCAAAGTATGGGATATAAACGCTCACTTCGTGGCTGAAATATCTATTGATAAGCTTGATAAATTACGTTGCTAAATTGAATACTCCCATATCAGAATGCTGGCGCGAAGTATGCTATGGTGCGGCTGTAAGTGAAATGAGGGAAACATGAACCGATACCGTCAACTGGCTGAGCTGTTCAAAACGCAGATTCAGCAAAATACATGGAGAGCAGGGGAAAAGCTGCCATCAGTGCGTGTAACAAGCCGAAACCATTCTGTCAGCGCAGGTACGGTATTACAAGCTTATCAGTTGCTCGAAGCACAAGGTTGGGTCGCAGCGAAACCTCAGTCTGGATACTTTGTGACTGCGGAGTTGGACCGCTTCGAACCGAGTTCTCCAGCCACTTCCGTTTATCGCTCTAGCATCAACGATGAACTTTACGACTACCTCAAAAATCAGGCCTCATCGAATGCGGTGAAGTTTGGCTCCGCGTTTCCAGACCCAGCATTGTTCCCATTAGAAGCGCTAAACCGCAACCTAGCCAGCTCAGGCAGGAAGATGGGGGCAGAGACGTTATTGGATAACTTGCCGCCGGGCTGTGAGTCTTTACGCCGTTTGATTGCTCAACGGTACATCCAACAAGGTATGGTGTTTACCCATGATGATATTGTCGTTACTTCTGGCGCATTAGAAGCGTTGAATTTGAGCCTTCAGGCCGTGACCCAGCCTGGAGATACTGTTGTAGTTGAATCACCGACGTTTTATGGCGCACTTCAAGCGATTGAACGTTTAGGTCTAAAGGCGATAGAAATAACGGTGGATCCGTTAACTGGACATTCAGTGGATCAAATTGAAGCGACTTTTGCCGACAATGATGTTCGCGCATGTTGGTTAATGACTAACTTTCACAATCCAACAGGAACCTTATTAAGTGACTGGCAGAAGCAACGTATCGTCGAACTGGCTGATAAATACGATGTGTACTTGATCGAAGATGATGTGTATTCAGAGCTTTATTTTTCTGAAAAAAAGCCAAGCTCACTTAAAGCTTTTGATACACAAGAGCGCGTGTTGTATTGTGGATCATTTTCAAAAAGCCTTTGCCCTGGCTATAGGCTGGGCTGGGTGGTAAACAAACGCTTCAATGAGCAACTTCAAAAGCTGCAACTTATCTCGACGTTGTCAGGCAGTGCACCAATCCAGCAGGGTATCGCGCATTACTTGCAAAACGATAGTTATGATAGCCATCTTAGAAAACTGCGAAAGAATCTTGAGCAGCGGCAATTGGCGTTTATTGAACTGGTTGATAAGTACTTTCCCCAATCGATTCGTTACACGCAACCGGAAGGCGGCTATTTTCTTTGGATAGAACTGCCGAAAACAAAGTGCGGAAAAGCGATTTATCAGAAGTTATTGGAAGCGAACATCACTGTAGCATTTGGTCAGTTGTTTTCTATCGCTCCAAATTATGAGAACTACCTGAGGCTTAATACATCGTTACTTGTAAATGATGAATTAGAACAAGCCGTGAAGACGGTCGGAGAATTACTTCATTAGCCAACTGTTTACCTGTTTTTTGCTCAAACTGTATCAGTGGACGATACCGAAGCTGTGTTTCAATCATGGGCAGACAACCATTTAGGTTAGGAGCCGTAATGAAAAAGCAGTTGGTAAAGCATGAACTTAGGTTGATGGGTGTTGCTATTTTTAGCGCATTTTTGTTGGTTTTTGCACACTTGATATTGGCGAAATCTTTTTCTCATATGGTTTGGACGGAATACACTGCTGCCGTTATCCCATTTGTGATGTTTGGCTTGTGTGTGGTTGGAGTAAAATACGCAGCGCGAGCAGATGAGGATGACGACGAAAATAACAACTAGAGTGCATACATCGGTTGCTAGAAAATCATTCGTACAAAATAAAAGACCTCCACATGGGAGGTCTTTTTAATTCCATATCACTAAAAAGTGATTAGAAGTTCGCAGAGCGAGGAGTACGTGGGAATGGGATCACGTCACGAACGTTGCCCATACCAGTTACGTAAGATACTAGGCGCTCGAAGCCCAGACCGAAGCCTGCGTGTGGCACTGTACCGTATTTACGTAGGTCGCGGTACCAGCTCATATGTTCAGGATCGATACCCACTTCACGCATACGTGCATCTAGAATGTCTAGGCGCTCTTCACGCTGAGAACCACCGATGATTTCGCCGATGCCCGGTGCTAGAACGTCCATCGCTGCAACTGTTTTACCGTCATCGTTAGCACGCATGTAGAATGCTTTAATGTCTTTCGGGTAGTTCTTAACGATTACAGGTGCTTTGAAGTGTTCTTCAGCAAGGAAACGCTCGTGCTCAGAAGACATATCGATACCCCATTCAACTGGGAATTCGAACTCACGACCTGAATCAAGAAGGATCTGGATTGCGTCAGTGTAGTCAACTTGCGCGAAGTCAGAAGAAACGAACTGCTCTAGACGAGTGATTGCTTCTTTGTCGATGCGTTGAGCGAAGAACTCAAGGTCATCGCGACACTCTGCAAGCACTGCTTTAAACACGTACTTGAGCATGTCTTCAGCCAGTTTCGCTACATCATCCAGTTCTGCGAACGCAACTTCAGGCTCAACCATCCAGAATTCTGCTAGGTGGCGGCTTGTGTTTGAGTTTTCAGCACGGAAAGTAGGGCCGAAAGTGTAAACTTTGCTTAGCGCACAAGCGTAAGCTTCTGCGTTTAGCTGACCAGATACGGTTAGGAACGTCTCTTTACCGAAGAAGTCTTCGTTGTAGTCCACTTTACCAGCGTCAGTGCGAGGAAGGTTTTCCATGTCTAGCGTAGATACGCGGAACATTTCACCAGCGCCTTCAGCATCTGAAGCCGTGATCAACGGCGCAGATACCCAGAAGTAACCTTGCTCGTGGTAGAAGCGGTGGATTGCTTGAGATAGGCAGTTACGTACACGTGCTACTGCACCGATTACGTTTGTGCGCGGACGTAGGTGCGCAACTTCACGTAGGTACTCGATTGAGTGACGAGTTTTTGCCATTGGGTAAGTTTCAGCATCTTCAACCCAACCAACCACTTTAACGTCAGTGGCAGCAAGTTCGAAGTCTTGACCCTTTGCAGGAGATTCAACAATCTTACCAGTTACTTCAACAGAGCAGCCAGTCGTTAGCTTTAATACTTCGTCTTCGTAATTATTAAGATTATTTGGGACCACGGCCTGAATCGGGTCGAAACAAGAGCCGTCATATATGGCAAGGAAAGAGATTCCAGCTTTGGAATCACGACGTGAACGGATCCAGCCACGAACAGTCACTTCGCTGTCTACTGCTAGCTGACCTTTCAATACGTCTGATACAGGCGCGTAAGTCATGTTTTCAATATTCTCCATTGAGGTAAAAATTCAACTCAACGCTTACTTAAAGTACTTGTCTAATAACATTTTTGTTCAAAAAACAAGCTAAGCGCTGAGTTGGGTAGCATTTTACAGATTCAACGAGACATATTACCTGTCAATTCGCTCGCATCAACCTTTATATTCGTTTTGATGGGGAGAATCTCTCTATTTATTCACTCTTTTGTGCTCTGAAAGTGTGAATTGGTTTAGTAATTGCTCTAAACGTTCGGATAGATGCTCTAAATCAACACTAATATCACGCGTGTGCGATGCTGATTGCGATGTGTCGTTAGCATGCAGTGTGATCACATCTATTTTAGATTGAATATGCTGACTTACATCAGATGTGGTTTGCGTCTGGTTTTGGATATCTTCTGCATGTCTGAGCACTTGGCGCATTTCGTCAACAACGTTATGCATTGTGGCTGATAGTGCCTCGACATCGACAGAGCGTTGATGAGCAAACTGGCAGACGGTATCAACAGAAGTTAATGACTCTTCACTTCCTTGCTGGAATTGAGAAATGATATGTTCAATATTACCAGTGGCCTCAGCCGTCCTAGAAGCCAGGTTACGCACTTCTTCCGCGACGACCGCAAAACCGCGCCCTTGCTCTCCGGCACGGGCGGCTTCAATAGCAGCATTCAACGCGAGCAGATTGGTTTGTTCTGCAATACCCTTAATAACCACAAGAATGGACGACACTTCTTCGGTTCTTTGGTTTAGAGAGCTGATTTTTTCCCGTACGGTATCAATGTTACTTACTAGTTGTTTGATGTCTTCACTTACATTGTGTGCTTGGCTTGCACTATGAGTGGCGACATCAACGGTGTGATTGACCAAAACAGTAGCGTTGTTAGTCGAGTCCTCAACAGCAGTTTGTTGCTGCAGCATATCGGTGATATTGCTTTGTACTTCGCTGGTCTCTAGCTGTTGGTTATTGGCCGCTTTATCTGTGGACTGCGCGACAGCAGTTAGTTTACTCGCGGAGTCGGCAAGTGAGTGAGAGGTGTCTTGCACACGTTCTAAGCTTTCGGAGACCGTGTCCATGAATGAATTGATGGCTGTAGAAAGTTGGCCCACTTCATCCTGTTGGTGATGCATCAGTCGTTGAGATAGATCTTTACTATGGCTCACATTCGACATGAATTTCGACGTTCTTTGAATTGGTCGTACAATGATTTTCTGAATCAAACTCATCGTTATGATGAAGCCCACAAATGCGATTACGGCCATTATTCCCATCGCAAACATTGCCTGTTTACTGATCATTGAATTGACATGATTCATGTTGTATTCCAAGCGAATCGCGCCCAACACTTCTCCTGCTGGTGCAACGTGGCAAGAAACGCAGTTGGTGCCACGGTAATTTTCGCTCGATTTCATTGGTAGTGCGACTACTAACCCTTTGCCCCAATCGGCTGAGATTGGTTCAATCACCAGTTCACCATTCAACGCTCGTTGATCAATATCATCGACAGGCTGCTGGTTTTGTTGCCCAGGTCCGTAAAGTTTGGTCACAGTATCAGCTCGCAACACGCGAACTGCTTCAATGCCTTCTTGGGCCAGGGCCTTTTGACGTAAGGTTTCTTTTTGCGACATGGTGCCCGTAAGCATCATCATATTTAGGCTATCGAAATAATTACTAGCCTTATCATGGAGTTGTTCACTAAGAACATCATTGATTAAGGTTTTTTGTTGATGGTATTGGTAAGCCGTAGAGGCAGCTAGAACGCAGCTGAAGACAGCAATTAACGCCAGTAAGAGCTTAAAAGTGATAGTTGAGCGCATAAATTTATAAGTGTAATTGGAACGAACTGCACAATATTAATGTGCACAAATGCGCACTGCGAACAACGAAATGAATGATTGTGACCCCACACATGTTGGGGATATGTAATTGTGATGTGAGTGCTGTGTAATCAAATGTTTGGCGCGTGACAGAAATACGGCGCTTTGGTGTGAGTGATAGCAAAGAGGCCAGGAACCAGCGGAAGTTTTTGCTACGCTTGTATGGGGTAACGCTTGTCTCTTGGCAGCGAATTCCTTAGTATTGCCTGTCTTTTTAAAGCCTGAGAATCAAGATGAAAACAGAATTATACAAAGAGTTTATGTTCGAAGCAGCACACCATTTGCCACACGTACCAGAAGGTCACAAGTGTGGTCGTTTGCACGGACACTCTTTCCTTGTTCGTCTTTATGTAGAAGGTGAAGTTGATCCACATACAGGTTGGGTAGTGGATTTTGCAGAGATCAAAGCTGCATTTAAACCAATTTACAATCGCTTAGACCATTACTACCTAAACGACATTGAAGGGTTAGAGAACCCGACTAGCGAAGTGTTAGCAAAATGGATTTGGCAGCAGCTTAAGCCAAGCTTACCACTGCTAAGTAAAGTCGAAATCAAAGAAACGTGCACAGCGGGTTGTATTTACAAAGGCGAATAAGTCACTTTCTATTGAGCATTAAACAAAGGCAAGCGAGAAGCTTGCCTTTGTTGTGTCTGAATGGCCCAATTTTGATTATGCTTCACCAGCTAGCTTAATGGGTGTCGTAGAATCCATTCTTTTTCATTATCACCCAATGTTGTTTCCTCTGTATTAATGAATCCGCACGCATCAAGAAAACTGATAGCGTATTGCTGACTTTGTGGGACAGTGGCGCAAAGAGAGGTGCTTTTAGGGTTAATGGTATACGCATAAAGGAACAGTTTACGCAATGCCTCACTCCCAACCCCTTGACGTTGGAAACGTTGATCAATCATCAAGTACTTAAGCTCCAGTTCGTATCGTTTAGCAAACGGCGCATGTTGGGAGAAACCTTTATCGATAACAAGATAGCCTACTAATAGATCATCAGAATAAATCGTAAAGAACGCCTCTGACTTACTACGTTTTTGATAAGCCATTTCAAACGGTGTAAAAAATCCTTTTTGCTCTTCTTGCACATCCAATTGCATCAAACTTGAAAAATCTTTCAGTTTGGTGGGTTTAATCGCAATCATCGCTCAATCACAAATTGGCGGCATACCTTTATGCCACCACGAGTTTTTATAGAGTATTAGATCTATTTTAAGTAACTAACCGAGTGAAGAAAAGCTAGCAATGAAGAGGGTAATAATAACCTTGGTGAATATAGGCGCCCAATGTTGTGAGTAAGTGAGCACTGTCTGCCGTTTCTACGCCTTCAACAATGACCGTGCAGCGATACGTATTGCCCATAGCAATTAACTGACGCAAGGTTTCTATCTTTTTATCATCAGATTTTAGGCCAATAACAAATTCTCGGTCGATTTTGAGGTAGTCCGGATTCAGCTTGCTGATAAGCGCCACATTATTATTGCCGGTGCCAAAGTCATCAATACTGATTTTACAATCCAGAGCTTTTAGTTTCGCGACATTGTCATAAATCTCAGAGGTATAGTACATCGATGCATTTTCTGTGATTTCGATTGTCAGCAAACGGCAATCCCGATTAGATAGCTCTCTATATAGGATTGAAAAGTTACGCCCTCGCAGCAAAGAAGGACAAACGTTAATGCTGATAGGGATGGGCAACGCTTTTTGTTTGGTGTAGATGGAATCAATCACCAGTAAGGTATGAGTTAGCAGCAATCCATTGCGGATCAGTGTTTCAATAAACCGTTGCGTATTTTTTACCTTAAACCGGGAGAGGGCTTCGTAGTGCACAATCTTTTGTGCCGAAGTGTTATAAATCGGCTCCAGTTTTATTTTGAACTGTCGAATTGCGCACAAGTAAGCCATAAAGGCTTGTAGGGAGCGGTGACGCAGTATAATGAGAAAAAGTAAGCTCAGTAGAATGATACTTTGAAACGGCCCAGAGATGTAATACACCTCTTTATAGCCACTATTCTTTACGTGATAATTGAAAAAGCGTTCATTGGTGTTACCAATCTCTAACGACGTTCCGGTATTCGTTGATAGCTTCATACCGGAAAGAAAAAAACGTGAAATATGATTTTCAACATTGTCGGATAAGTTAATGTTTTTAACACGAACCAAAACAGTTGCGTTATTTAAGTCAAATGATTGGGTAGTGTAATTGCTATTGTTACTCCACTCTTCAAACGCTTTTTTGCTGACAGGGACAACGGTTTCTGGAGTGACTAAGCATCGAATATTGAAACGATCTAGCATCATGCTCGACTCCACCAACTTCACATTATCAAATAGTGACTTCAGTTCGCTTTCATTAGCAAAGCAACTCCTGCGGGAAAGGTTCTCTGCAATTTCGAAGGCGTTATCCAGATAATTATGTTTAACGATGCTGTTTATCGCGTAGTAACAGATAGCAAAGAAAATGATCGCAGTGATCAACACAACCCACATTGCTTCTGAATAGATCTTTTTATTACGCAGGCAAATACGAAGCGCTTTGCGAAGACTATTGGTTGTGTATTGATTGATCTTCTGTTGATGTTCGATGCCATTCTGATGGTTATTTTGCATAGTAAAAGGAATGAAGTATCCGGTCCGGTGAATGTTTTCGATAATGTTTTTGTTAGTGGTTAAATGTTCTTCCGTGAGCTTGCGAAATTTCTTTCTTAGAGCGGCCACCGCGTTTTTAAAGCCATTTTCAGGCAGTGTCATTTTGTATTGTTGAGTGATTTTGCTTTCTATTAACCGCTGACTAATCGGCGTATTTAAACTGCCGTATGTGGCGATAGTTGACAGAATGGCGTACTCATTTGGGTTGACAGGAATGGAGTGGTGGAGTGACTGATTGAGCTCTAGAGATATTTCGTTTTCGGACAAGCAAACGCAGATTTGGTTTCCAATTTCAAACCTAATCATGTGTTGATGTGCTCCAAGTTTAATTTTTGGCTACGTTATCAATAAAGCTAGGGAAGAGATGTGATTTTTTACTGAGATATCCATAATATTTGGATATATTCAACATTTTAGGTTTTTTTTTACTTGTCCTGATAACGTATTCTCCTAGGTTTTTGGGGTATAAAAAAACCCGAGCATAAACTCGGGTTTTGATTGGTATTCAGAAAGTCGTATTAGCAAATCACTTTGATTGCTAGACCACCTTGAGATGTTTCGCGGTATTTCGCGTTCATGTCTTTACCTGTTTCTAGCATGGTTTCGATAACCTTATCTAGAGAAACAGTTGGAGCTGAAGAGCGACGTAGTGCCATGCGAGTTGAGTTGATTGCTTTTACTGCCGCAATACCGTTACGCTCGATACATGGAACCTGAACCTGACCTGCAACTGGGTCACACGTTAGACCTAAGTTGTGCTCCATCGCGATTTCTGCTGCCATACATACTTGCTCTGGGCTACCACCCATAAGCTCAGCAAGGCCTGCTGCTGCCATAGAACATGCCACGCCAACTTCACCCTGACAGCCAACCTCTGCACCAGAGATAGACGCGTTGCGCTTGTAAAGACCACCGATTGCGCCAGAAGCCGCAAAGTAACGGATGTAATCTTTTTCAGTCACAGTTTGGATGAACTTATCGTAGTAAGCCAGTACCGCAGGGATGATGCCACACGCACCGTTAGTTGGTGCTGTAACAACGCGGCCACCTGCTGCGTTCTCTTCGTTTACTGCGAAAGCAAACATGTTTACCCAATCAACAACAGACATTGGGTCGTTTGTCGTCTTTTCTGAAGTAAGTAGCTGCTGGCGAAGTGCTGCTGCACGACGAGGCACGCGTAGTGGACCAGGCAAAATACCTTCTTCATTCATACCGCGATCCATACACTCGCGCATTGTGCGCCAGATGTTCGCGAAATAAGTACGAGTTTCTTCATCTGAATGAAGCGCATGCTCATTCTTCATGGTTAGTGCGCTGATGGACAATCCACTTTCGTGGCATTGGTTAACCAGTTCCTCTGCCGTTGTAAACGGGTAAGGTACTTTTACTGGGTTCTCAGCTTCTTTACCGAAATTTTCTTCATCAACGATGAAACCACCGCCGATAGAGTAGTAAGTCTTTGAGTACACTTTTTCGTCTTCGATCCACGCGTGGATCTGCATGCCGTTTTCGTGTAGCTCTAGGTTTGTTTTGTGGAAGTTCATTCCACCTTCACGTGGGAACGATACTGTGTGACAGTGCATGCCAACAGGAAGGCGTTCAGTTTCTTCTACACGAGCGATAAAGCCCGGGATAGAATCGATATCAACTTTCTCAGGAGTGTTGCCTGCAAGACCCATGATGATAGCAATATCTGTGTGGTGACCTTTCCCTGTCAGTGATAGTGATCCATAAACGTCAACGGTGATTTTAGTGATGTCGCGCAGTTTTCCCATTGCACGAAGATCATCAATAAACTCTTTACCCGCTTTCATTGGGCCTACAGTGTGTGAGCTTGAAGGTCCAACACCGATTTTATAGATATCAAAAACACTAATCATATCGATTACCTCAGAAGAAAGCCTCCCAAGGGGAGTTGGGAGGCTTAATTTTATCGTTATATTTTTGGATTAATCATACTGCACTGGGCAGAGATGATTAAAGAGCGCCGTAGATTACAGAACTAATTGCAGCAAGACCACAGATTGCTGTGAAAATTTGCACAGGTGCTGAAGTTTTGTACTTAGCCATCGCAGGAACTTTTTGCATTGCGAAGATTGGCATCAAGAATAGGATTGCCGCAATCATTGGTGCACCCATTGTTTCAATCATACCTAGGATGCTTGGGTTAACGATAGCAACGATCCAAGTTGTGATTACAATGAAGATTAGAGACATCTTCTCGATCTTGCTTACTGGTGATTTTGAACGAGATTTCACTAGACCAACTAGACCTTCGTGCGCACCTAAGAAGTGGCCAAAGTAGCTAGAGGTGATCGCTGCGAAAGCAACCAATGGACCCATGTAAGAGATCAGTGGAGATTCATGCACGTTTGCTAGGTAAGAGAGAACAGAGATATTTTGCTCTTGCGCCGTTGCTAGTTGCTCTGGAGACAGAGAAAGTACAACAGAGAAAACGAAGAACATAACAAAGCCCATCAGCATCATTGCTGCGCCACCAGTGATAGCGTCAGTTTTCTTAACTGCGTCATCACCATATACACGACGTTGCTCTTTAGAGAACTGAGAAATGATTGGGCTGTGGTTGAAAGAGAACACAATAACAGGGATTGCTAGCCAAACGATAGCTGGCATTGCACCCCAGTCAGGTGACACTTCCATCATTGAAGTGTTCCAACCAGGAATTAGGTATACAGACAGTGCTAGTAGGATGAACACGAGAGGGTAAACCATTGCTGAAGTTGCTTTCAGCATAAGCTCTTTACCGAATACTACGCCTGCTGTCATTGCAGCAATAAGTGCACCAGAAAGTAGCCAGCGAGGAATAGATTCCATGCCCATTTGGTTAACTAGGAAAGAGTCAACTGTGTTTGTGATACCAACACCGTAGATAAGTACGATTGGGTAGATAGCGAAGAAGTAAGCGAACGTAATAAGGTTTGCGCCAGTCTTACCAAAGTGCTCTTCTACTGTGTCGGTGATGTCCGCTTCAGGGTTTTTCGCAGAAAGAACGAAACGAGCTAAAGATTTGTGTGCGAACCAAGTCATTGGTGCTGCGATTAGGGCTAGGATTACTAATGGCCAGAAGCCACCTGCACCTGCTTTAATAGGAAGGAACAGTACACCTGCACCTACTGCCGTACCAAAAAGGGACAGACACCAGGTAAAGTCTTTGTAAGAAAACTTACTAGACGATTGTGCGGTAGAAACCGCAGAAGTAGTTGTATTCATTTTTTAGTTACTCATTTTGGGAACAGGAAATAAGTCGGGAGTAATTTTGCAAGATTTTACACTAGGAAAATTAGATCTAAATCATTTATTGCTTACGCTTATTGAATGATATGTCAAAAACCTGCTTTTTATCACGAAAATGATGTGCTACTCGTGATTTCTGCTAATGAGTAAAATTAGAAAAACTTATCAATAGGGCTGTTTGTATAAATTTATTTCACCGCAAGCGTTTGCGGTGAAAATGGAAAATTAATCTAATGTGAATGAATGTTTATGAAGCAACGTTTTATTAATATTGATGCGCATAATGATCGCGCCTATAAAAGCACCGATATCAACAACTGTTTAATGTGAAATAATATGTTTTTGCATTGATTCGATAATTTGTGCCGTCATGCCCCAGATGAAATGCTGTCTATATGGGATAGCAAATACACGATGACTGCTTCTTTTTAGGTCAAATTTGGTGCTATACAATTTTTTGGGGTTCAGAATATGGTTGGCTGGAACCTCAAAAACTGACTCTACTTCATTTGGGTCAATATGCGTTTTATATTCCGGAGAAACAAAAGCCAAAAAAGGTGTCACATTAAATTGACTAATCGTTGGTAGTGTAGGCAGTTGACCAAACACATGAATATGCTCATCTTCTATCCCAACTTCTTCTTTGGTTTCCCTTAAAGCGGTATTCACGAGCTGAATATCTTCCTGCTCATATTTGCCACCGGGAAAGCTGATTTGTCCCGGATGATGGCGTAAGTGGGCTGCACGCTTAGTCAGAATGACTTGTAACCCGTCATCGCGTTCCACAAAACCGATTAAGACTGCCGCATCTCTCAGGGACTTTTCTTTCATCCATTTCAGTCGTGCAAGGGACTCTTTGTGGTAGCCCGTTGGAAGCCGAAATTGAAAGTTCTGTAGTAAATGAGTTTTGTCGATAACCAAACTGAGTCCTTATTTATCGTGCCTAACCATTATTTATTATACTCAAAGACGGCAAAGCGTATGGCGTTATCGTTACTGGTTACCAAATAAAACATTCGCATTAAAGCACTCGCCAGCACTTTCCCTCTTTGTGTTGTGTGTCTCACTCTGCTTGAACATATTAATTTGAAACTTATAAGGTTATACACCATTCTTTATTTTAGGACGTCACTATAGGACAAGTATTGGCCAATGAAAGGGATTATTTTCACCGAGTTCATGGAGTTAGTAGAAGAGAAATTCGGTCTTGATGTGTTAGACCAAGTTCTCGATCTTTCTAACGATGAAGGTGTTTACACCGCTGTTGGTAGTTACGATCACAAAGACTTGGTTAAGTTGATCGTGAATCTCAGTAAAGTATCTGGTGTTCCCCCCGAGCAACTGCAAGAAGTGTTTGGAGAGTGCGTCTTTTTGAATTTACTTCGCTCCATTCCTAGTCACGCCAGTTTGCAACAGTGTGAAACGACGTTTCAATTTGTTCGCCATGTTGAAGACTTTATTCATGTCGAAGTTAAGAAGCTTTATCCTGATGCTAACCCTCCGCAATTTGATTTCATTAGTGAAAACCAATCCCAATTGGTATTTGACTACCACAGCGCAAGATGTATGTCTCACGTATGCTTAGGATTGATAAAAGGTTGTGCTGCACATTTTGGTGAGGTAGTTCATATCAAACATCAAAACCAGTCAGAAGATGGCAGCAAAGTACGTTTTTGGTTAGAGGCTCAATAAGAACGATATGACGGGAAGTTCCTCATTAGAAAGGAAACTCAAACGAGAAGTTGCATCAAGAAAAGCAGCTGAGCAGCTGTTGGAACAGAAAAGCTTAGAGTTATATGAATCCAACCAGCAACTCAGTGTTGCATTGAAAAAGCTAGAGCTTAAATCTAAAAAGGATCTTCGTAAGTTTGAGTTTGAAGAGCAAATTGATGCCACGTTGATTAAGTTCGGTCGTACTTTTTTATCGAGCACGTTCGATGAAGCAATGATAGCGAGCTTTATTGAGCAGCTCACTTCTAACTCGATCATTTCTGCGGCTTACTTGTTTCTTGACGCTACAAAGCTGAGCTCATTACGTCGTCATCACTTTGGTCACTTACAGCTTCGTCATAACAACGAGATTTTAACCTCTCCTAATTGGCAGGGAGAGAATTTGCATTTGCCAGTTATCATTGATGGGGAAACGGTTGGGGAGTTGATTTTCTCTGTGTTGCAAGATCAAATCGATCAGTCTTTTATTTCCAAACAGATGGAGCTCGTGTCTGACTTAGTTCATGGTGTTATTGGTCGACACTTAAGTTTAGAGCGAGAGGTCGAGCTGAGAAAGCGGGCTGAGGAATCAGAAAAAGCGACGAAGGAGTTTGTCGCCATGATTAACCATGAGCTGCGAACTCCTCTCAATGGCGTATTGGGTAGTGCGGAGTTATTGAGTCGAACCCAATTAGAAGAAGAGCAGCGTCAATACTTGAGCAATCTGACTCAATCAGGGGACTTATTGAGAGTTATCATTAATGATCTTCTTGATTTCAGTAAGATGAATGCCGGTATGATGGAAATCATACATAAAGTCTTTGCCTGGGAGGAACTTGAAAAAGCCATCATGGGTGTATTTGCAGCTAAGGCTGCGGAAAAACGCATCCATTTCTCTATCGACAAAAAGCTGGGGATCCCGGAATTTTTAGTCGGTGACTTAGAGCGTATTACACAAATTTTGGTTAACTTGGTGGGAAACGCGATTAAGTTTACTCACTTGGGTGGCGTCGTGTTACGGGTGGAATGGCTTAACGGCACGGCTTATTTTGAGGTTGAAGACACTGGTATTGGCATCCCAATAAAAGCACAGCCGTCACTCTTTGATCCATTTGTCCAAGTTGATCGCTCGGCGAAACGCAGCTTTGAAGGCTCAGGTTTAGGTCTCGCGATTTGTAAAAACCTTGTGGATTTGATGCAAGGTCAAATTAGCTTTGAAAGTGAAGAGCGCAAAGGGACAACTTTTAAAGTTGCTATTCCTCTTGAGGAAGGGCAAGCACAAGGCACAGCAGAGGGGGAATTGGTCACCATAGAGCGAAGCGATTTAGCAGGACGCTCAATATTAGTGGTTGATGACATCAGAATGAATCAAGTCATTGTTACTCAAATGCTGAAAAAACTCGACATCACACCTGACTTAAAAGCCAACGGCAAAGAAGCATTAGAAGCGGTGAAAAGTAAAGACTACGAACTGATATTCATGGACTGCCGAATGCCAGAAATGGATGGCTATGAGGCGACGATGTATCTGAGAGAGCGTGGCTTTACTCATCCTATTATTGCATTAACCGCTGGCACTACCATCGAAGAGCGTCAAAAGTGTATTGATTCAGGCATGGACGACATCCTCACTAAGCCGTACACCGCAACCGATATTGAACAGATTATGTGTAAGTGGCTTGAGCAGTAGACGCTGCCTTTTAAAAAAGAATTTTTGTTGGCCAACGGCTAAAAGCTAAAGTACATGCAAATAAAGCACACAAAAAACGCACCACGCTGGATAATGCCGATCATTTAACGATGTTTTTTGGGTCATTCTAGCGAGCCTTGGCGATACTGAGAATCTAGTAGCAGCACGATGAGCGGTTAATGAAACAAATTTGACCACAAAGTGCTTGAATAGAAGAACCTGTATCACGCTCTTTCGTCGCTGTGCAGGGTGATGAGATACAGAAATATGCCACTCGCTGTTAAACGAGCGGCATTATCCGTTCTGGAGGCATTTTAGATTGTTTTCGTCAATAGCATTAAAGCGACGTTGTCCGCGGTTGAAATCTACGATTGCAGCGCTGGTAAAATCTTTGAAAGCTTGTCCAACGTTTCTTGATACTCAGAGGCGCAATCGCTATCTGCCACGACGCCGCCGCCAGCCCAAGCGTAAAGTTTGTTTTGTTCCGCTACAAGAGTTCGGATAGTAATGCTGGTGTCCATACGACCATGGCGTGAAATGTAGCCAATACTGCCGCAATACGCGCTGCGTCGATGCGGCTCCAGTTCTTCAATGATCTGCATTGCGCGAACTTTAGGTGCGCCCGTAATTGAACCGCCTGGAAAACACGCTCGCAGCAAATCCGCAGGAGCGTATTGTTCATCCAAATTTGCACGAATGGTGCTCACCAAATGATGCACGGCAGGGAAGCTTTCAATATCGAACAGCTTTGGAGCGTGAACGCTACCCGGTGATGCAACTCGACCAATATCATTACGCAGCAAATCGACAATCATCAGGTTTTCTGCCTGATCTTTTTCCGCTGTCTGCAAGTCATGGGCATTAGCGTTATCTTTCGTTGGATCTTCGCTGCGTGGGCGAGTACCTTTGATTGGTTTTGTTTCAATGACGCGATCTTTGAGCTCTAAAAAGCGCTCTGGAGAGATACTCAAAATCGAAGACTCAGGCATACGGATAAACGCTGAGAATGGCGCTTGGTTTGCGGACTCTAATTTCAGATACGCTTGCCACTCGCTGCCTTGATACGGTGCGTTAAAGCGCTGCGCCAAATTTATCTGATAACAGTCACCGCTCAACAAGTATTCTTGCACCTTGTCAAAGCGAGTAGCGTAGCTCTCTTTCGTCATGTTTGACTGCCAAGCACCAGACAAAGCGAAGTCAACGGTTTGTTCTGCTTTTTGCTCGTTTAACCACTGCCAAGCTTGCTCGATATTCTGACCAACTAGGCATGCTTTTTTAAGCTTGTGGTCAACAACAACGGCCCATTCATACAGACCTACCGCCATATCCGGCGTGTTGAGATCTTTTTCTGCCACTTCTGGCATCGTTTCTACGCGGCGACCTAAATCGTAACTGAAGTAACCGAGCGCACCACCAACAAAAGGCAAATCCAATTCTTTATTTAACTCTACGTGAGGAAGCCACTGTTCTTGCAATTGATGAAGCAGCGTGAATGGGTCATCTTGAGTTGAATAGGCATTCGATGGCGTTTCAACTTGTGTGTTGTCGGCAGTGGTTTCTAACGTTGCAATCGGGTTGGCGACCAACACATCGAAGCGGCTATCGATATGCGTTTTTGATGCAGAACGCAGCAACATCGCCCAAGGTAGGTGTTGAATGCGAGAAAAAAGGTGAAGAGCAAACTCTGGTGCGTATTCCAACGCTTTAAAATCAATGAATTGATTGTCCATGTTGTTCATTTGTGTAATTTGTGACAAAGAGATCGTTCACTGCATGGCATGTCATGGGCAGCAAGAGTATCATATTCCTCTGTGTAGCCAAACTCCCTCTATTCATAGGGTTTTGAGATGGTTTACAAGTAGGCAACTTCAGCATTTCGTGTGTCGATATCAGCCGTTCGACAATTGTTTATAAAAAACGAAGCTCAAAAGAGCAATAAGCTCAACAAACACGATTGAAGCCAAGCCAATAATGGAAGCATAACTATAACGAGGCATGTAATGACGGTAATACGCAAGCAGGATGTGATCAGCAGTGTCGCTGATGCGCTACAGTATATTTCTTACTACCACCCGCTAGACTTTGTTCAAGCTCTTGAAAAAGCCTATCACCGCGAAGAGAGTCAAGCCGCGAAAGACGCGATTGCTCAGATCCTAATTAACTCCCGAATGTCCGCAGAAGGTCACCGTCCAATTTGTCAGGATACTGGTATTGTGACGTGTTTCGTCAACATCGGTATGGGCGTGCAATGGGATTCGACCGACATGACGGTTCAGCAGATGGTAGATGAAGGTGTTCGACAAGCGTACACGAACCCTGATAACCCGTTGCGTGCGTCAGTACTTATGGACCCTGCTGGTAAACGTATTAATACCAAAGACAACACGCCTGCCGTCGTACATATCAACATGGTTCCGGGCGATAAAGTTGAAATTCAGATCGCTGCGAAGGGCGGCGGTAGCGAAAACAAAACTAAGATGGTGATGCTAAACCCATCTGACGATATTGCTGAGTGGGTAGAAAAAACGCTACCAACAATGGGGGCGGGCTGGTGTCCTCCTGGCATGCTTGGCATTGGTATCGGCGGTACGGCTGAAAAAGCAGCGGTATTGGCAAAAGAATCTCTAATGGAACACATCGATATTCAAGAGCTTATTGACCGTGGCCCACAAAACGCAGAAGAAGAGCTTCGTTTGGATATCTTCAATCGCGTGAACAAACTTGGTATCGGCGCGCAAGGCCTTGGCGGTTTGACGACTGTTGTCGACGTTAAAATCAAAACTGCGCCAACGCACGCGGCTTCTAAGCCTGTTTGTTTGATACCGAACTGTGCGGCGACTCGTCACGTGCACTTCACGCTTGATGGTGGCGGCCCAGCAGAGCTAACACCACCTAAACTAGAAGATTGGCCAGACATCACTTGGGAAGCGGGCGAAAATACGCGTCGCGTAAACTTAGATACAATTACTAAAGAAGAAGTACAAGAGTGGAAGACAGGCGAAACGGTTCTTCTATCAGGTAAAATTCTGACTGGTCGTGATGCTGCGCATAAACGTATTCAAGGCATGCTAGATAACGGTGAAGGTCTACCTGAAGGCGTAGATCTAAACGGTAAGTTCATTTACTACGTAGGCCCTGTCGATGCAGTTGGTGATGAAGTCGTTGGTCCTGCTGGCCCAACAACATCTACGCGTATGGATAAATTCACCGACATGATGCTAGAAAAGACCGGCATCATGGGCATGATCGGTAAAGCTGAGCGTGGCCCTGCAACGGTTGAATCTATCAAGAATCACAAAGCGGTTTACCTAATGGCTGTCGGTGGCGCTGCGTACTTGGTGGCGAAAGCGATCAAGAAAGCTCGCGTTGTCGCATTTGAAGATTTAGGTATGGAAGCGATTTACGAATTTGAAGTTGAAGATATGCCAGTAACAGTGGCTGTCGACTCAAATGGTGTTAACGCGCACCAAATTGGTCCAGACACTTGGAAAGTGAAAATTCAAGAGATGGAAGCATAAGGCAAAGGGCAATCTTGCTGCGTCTCAGTAGAGAGAATGTGACAAGGTGCTGATTTACCTAGCAAACAATTGACAAAAGTGCAGCGAAACCTGCACTTTTTGTCTATATAATTAAGGATATAAACCTTTAGGCATAGCAATCAAACGTTATGCGAACAATAATTAGGAGACGGCATGCCTCGTTTTATTCAGATTCTACAAATTATTCTTGCTGTAGTGATAGGTGGCTTTGTTGGCTATGACTTGATTCTTCACGGTATCAGCATCTTTGATGAAAAGTACGTGACCATCACATGTGTGTTGTGGTTGATTTTAGAAATCGCTCTATTTGTTATCTATAAGTTAATCGAAGACGACTAGGCTTAAAGAAAGCGGGTTCCTGTTTAACATAGTAATCAGCGCATATAGAGTTACTAATGCTGTAGATTAAGTAAGCCTCTGAACCACTCAGGGGCTTTTCTTTTTTAACACAGCATTAAGCCGGATGTTTTGTTCATCTTTTATTAAGGTATATAAAGTTAAACTCATAGGATTCGGGATAGAACAGTATTCATAGCTCGAAATTCGAAGTCGCTGACAACGTTGTTTTAAAGTGGAGTAAGATAAAGAAGCGTAATGAAGAGAATAAAGAAAGAAGTTAATGACTTTATCAACAGAGGTATGGACTCTAATGTTCGAATTGCTGTCACCGGACTTTCTCGTGCCGGTAAGACGGCATTCATCACGTCATTAGTGAATCAGCTTCTTCATACTGCAACCCATGACAATTTGCCTCTTTTGACTGCGGCTAGAGATAAGCGCCTTATTGGGGCGAAGCGTGAGCCTCAATCGAATATGATGGTGCCACGCTTTGCTTACGATGAGGCGATGAGCCAAATTCATGCCACTCCACCTCAGTGGCCAGTACCGACACGTGATGTGAGTGAGATTCGCTTAGCGCTCAAGTACAAACCAAATAAAACTACGAAAAAGCTGTTGAGTAAAACCGCAATTTTAAATGTTGATATTATCGACTATCCAGGAGAGTGGTTGCTCGACCTGCCTTTATTGGACATGGACTTTGCAACGTGGTCGCAAACTCAGTTTGATGCACTTAAAGGCCAGCGTGGCGATTTAGCCAAAGCTTGGCTTTCTGAACTGGAGAAAGTGGATCTCTTTGCAGAAGTGAATGATAAACTACTTGAGAAAGTTGCACACACATACACAGAGTACCTTCATTCTTGTAAAGACTCTGGCCTTCATTGGGTTCAGCCTGGCCGCTTTGTATTACCTGGTGAGCTAGCAGGCGCGCCGGTGCTACAGTTTTTCCCGTGTCGTGTTGATTCAGAAAGCAAAGCGCCCAAGGGCAGTAACTTAGCGATGCTAGAAGCCCGTTTTCAGGAATACCAACAGAAAGTCGTGAAAGCGTTTTATAAGCATCATTTTGCGACCTTCGATCGCCAGATTGTACTGGTGGATTGTTTGCAGCCTCTCAATGCTGGTGATGAAGCGTTTTACGACATGCGCCAAGCGCTAGAACAGATCATGCATAGCTTCCGTTATGGTCGTAGTAGCTTTTTGCGTCGTTTGTTCTCACCAAAAATCGACAAAGTGTTGTTTGCTGCTACAAAAGCGGATCATATCACGCCCGATCAGCACCCAAATTTGGTGTCTCTGCTCCAACAAATGGTGCATCCAGCGTGGCAAACGGCAGCCTACGAGAATATTGAGATGAGCTGCATGAGTATCGCTTCCATCCAAGCAACCACGACGGGGTTTATTTCCTCTGGAGATAAGACCATCCCGGCGTTACAAGGAACAACATTGGGTGGTGAGCCGATGACTATGTTTCCCGGAGAGGTGCCGAAAAAGCTACCAAATGCAGCGTATTGGCAAAACAACGGGTTTGATTTTACGTCGTTTCGTCCGATGCCCTCACCGAATGATGAGCCAATGAAGCACATACGCTTAGACAAAGCATTGGATTACCTGATTGGAGATAAATTGAAATGAGTGAGTTGAAGCAAAAACAAGTTTTCTCTGAAAAGGTAATGGAAAAAGAGCAGCAATCGAATCAACCGGAGTTGACGGCGCAGCAAACATTCGGCGAAAAAGAAACATTTGTACCTGTTGAAGTTAAAGAAGCGCACCAGGAGACCGAACAGGAATTGCAACTCGAGCATGTCATTCGTCCAAAATCGGGCAGAAAATGGCTCGCGACTGGCGCATTTGCAACTTTTGCTGGTCTGGTTGGCTGGCAAGCGGTGGACTCGGTTATAACCGCAATTCAGGCTTCTGATTGGCTAGCCTTAAGCTGGACGGGGTTTATTGCTGCGATCGCTTCGCTTGGTTTAGGAGCTATGGGTAAAGAGCTTTGGAAACTGCGAAAACTACGAAATCATTTTAGTGTTCAAGAAGAAGCAGAAGCACTTGTTAATAGTGAGAGCGTTGGGAAAGGGAAAGCCTTTTGCGAAACCGTAGCAGAACAAAGTGGTGTGATGGCAGAGAATCCGGGCTTTGATCGTTGGCAGAACAGTATTAACCCTGCTCATAGTGACGCTGAAATTCTTGATATGTATGACTCGATGGTTGTGAGCCAACAAGACAAGTTGGCAACGAAAATCGTATCACAGCACGCAACCGAGTGTGCGGCCCTAGTCGCCGTGAGCCCTCTGGCTGCCGCTGATATGTTGCTGGTGGCTTGGCGAAATTTCAAAATGATCGACAACCTCTCCAAGGTATATGGGGTAGAGCTAGGTTATGCATCTCGCATCAAGTTACTAAGAGCGGTATTTGTCAATATGGCGGCGGCTGGTGCCAGTGAGCTCGCTATTGATGCCAGTATGGATTTGATGTCGATGGATCTTGCTGGCAAAGTTTCTGCTCGTGCGGGGCAGGGACTAGGTGTTGGTATTCTAACGGCACGTTTGGGCTTGAAAGCGATGACCTTATTGCGTCCACTACCCTGGTATCCTGACCGTCAGGTTAAGTTGGGCACCATACGCAAGGCAGTGGCGGCGAAAGTTGCATCAATTACGATGAAACCGTAACGAATATCAACTTTGATGGATAGGATTGCTTGACGCCATTCCAAGCATGATAGAAACTACTGTCAACTTTTCCTGACAGTTGTGAATTGGGATATTTTAAGTGCGTCTTGAAGTCTTATGTGAAGATCGACTCGGCTTGACCCGAGAACTGCTCGATATTTTAGCGTCTAAAAGCATCGACTTGCGTGGTATCGAAATCGATATTAGCGGTATTATCTATTTGAATTGCCCAGATATTGATTTTGATACGTTTAGTGAGCTGATGGCTGAAATCCGCCGTATTCCGGGGGTGAAAGACGTACGTAAAATCCAGTTTATGCCGATGGAGCGCCACAATACGGAGCTGCTCTCGTTAGTTGATAACTTGCCCGATCCGGTTTTTGCCATTGATCTTAAAGGTGCCGTAGACATGGCAAACATGTCTGCACTTTCATTGCTTGGCCTTCACAAGCAAGAAGTGATTGGTACTCAAATCGGTGCTTTGTTACCAAGTGTTCGTTTCTCTCGTTGGTCTGAAGGTGTTAATGGTCGAACGCGGGAAAACCTTGTGATTGATGGCTTGGACTATGTTCTAGAGTTGATGCCCGTTTATATCCGAGACGAAGCGCAAAACTCGACTCTAGCGAGTACTCTAATGACGATTCGCTCTAGTCAGCAAGTTGCCAGAATTGAAGAAGCGCTACCGCTGCATAATCCTCTGGGTTTTGAGCACTTTGTTGGTATATCGAACCGTCATAAAGCACTAATGAACCAAGCTAAAAAGCTGTCTGTGCTTGACCAACCATTGTTGATTGAGGGCGAAACGGGGACTGGTAAGGAAATGCTTGCTAAAGCTTGCCACAGCCGTTCTAGCCGCGCGAGCAAGCCATTCCTAGTTTTGAGTTGTGCTTCGATGCCTGACGATGTAGCAGAAACCGAACTTTTTGGTCATGCGCCGGGTTCATTCAATCATGAACAAGGCCACAAAGGCATCTTTGAGCAAGCAAATGGCGGCACGGTATTTCTTGATGAAATCGGTGAAATGAGTTCGCACCTTCAAATCAAGCTGTTACGTTTTCTACAGGATGGTAATTTCCGTCGTGTCGGTGCAGAAGATGAGATGCATGTCGATGTTCGTATCATCGCTTCAACAAAACATAACCTTGCCGAGCTTTCTGAAGCAGGAATGTTCCGTGAAGATTTGTATTATCGTCTCAACGTACTTACGCTCAGCATTCCTCCGTTACGTAAGCGCTCAAACGACGTTGCACCATTGCTTGAGTTGTTTGTGGCGAAACATGCTCAACAGCTTGGGATTGATAAGCCAGAGTTTGATGATGGTCTAGTTGATGCCCTTGCAAATTATCAGTGGCCAGGAAACATGCGCCAGCTGGATAACATGGTTCTTCGAGCGCTCACGGAAATGGATGGTGATATACTAAACGCGGATCACTTCAATTTACCTCAGCCTCAGTCAGTCGGCACTGGTAGTGCAACGCTTAACATCGACGGTTCTTTGGATGAGATCATGCGTGATTATGAATCTCAAGTTCTGGAACGTTTGTATCAGTCATTCCCATCAAGCCGCAAGCTTGCTAAGCGCTTGAATGTATCGCATACCTCAATCGCTAATAAACTGCGTGATTACGGTATACGTAAGAATTAATCGAATTGAACGAAAAGACGGGATTAATCATTTGTAATGGAAGATAACAGCTCATCTATCGCCGTTCATAAGTTGGACGGTGACTTGCTTCTTCGTACCGCTGAAATCGGTGACGCAGATATGATTGCCGAATATTTTCAAGCGAACCGAGAATACCTGAAACCGTTTGAACCGAAACGTGAAGAGGCTTTTTTCTCAGTGAACGGTTGGTTGCAAAAGCTTATCAAGCTCAATGAGCTGCATCGAATGGGATTGGGGTATTATTGCCTTTTAGTCAGAGCCTCTTCGGGTGAAATGCTAGGTACGATATCCTTTAGTAGTTTGAGTCGTTTTCCTTTTTATTCTTGTAACGTCGGATATTCTCTCGCTGAAAAAGCGCAAGGGCATGGTTATATGCGTCGTGGATTAACCATGGCTTGCGACTACATGTTTAACGTTCAGAAACTGCATCGTATTCAAGCTGGCTACATGCCTCACAATAAACGCAGTGAATCTGTGCTAGAGCATGTAGGGTTCAACCGAGAAGGGTATGCAAAAGATTACCTTTTGATTAATGGTGAGTGGCAAGACCACGTTCTAACGTCGCTTATTAATCCGAATTGGCAGCCAGAAGGACGATAGTATGGAACGATTGGAAAAGCAGTTAGCACTTGTAATCGAGCTCGATAAACTCAAAAGCATTTTGCGCCGAACTCGAGTTAAAAGTGCTGAAGGGCGCCTCGAAAATAGTGGTGAGCATAGTTGGCATGTCGCACTGATGGCAATATTGATGGAAGAGCATGCGAATGCACCTGTTGATATTTGCCGAGTGATGAAAATGTTATTGATACATGACGTAGTAGAGATCGACGCGGGCGATACCTTTGTTTATGATACTGCTGCGTCTCAAGAGCAAGCAGAAAAAGAAATTAGAGCTGCAGAGCGCTTGTTTGGTATGTTACCCAGCGATCAGGAGCAAGAGCTATTGGCGCTTTGGCATGAATTTGAAGCCGCGCAGACCGATGATGCTAAGTATGCAAAAGCACTCGATCGGTTAATTCCAATGCTCTTGAACTACCATAATAATGGTCAGAGTTGGAAGGAACATGGTGTCTCACGCGAACAAGCACTTACCATTAATAAACGAATTGAATTTGGCTCTGTTACCTTATGGGACAAAGCGAAAGAGTTGATTGAAGAAGCCACAGAGAAAGGTTGGCTGAAATCGTAATAAAGGAGACTGAATGTCTTATTTGCCTTTGGACGAATACCAAAGAAAATGGATTTTTACGCATCAGTCGATGCCTGTGCCAGAAGAAGATTTGGCTTTTATTAAGCCGATGAGCCAAGCCCGCTCAGCACAATTTTGGAAAGAAAATATCAGTGCTCAAAGCCCTGATATGGATAGACTAAGTTCCCAAGACTGGCCAATGAACGAGGCGAATTGGTCTGAAACTGTGGATTGGATGGCTGCGTGGGAGTCGGATGATCCTGACATGCCAGCGGAAGCTGAGGCACATATCGATTGGCAAGACGATGTAACCGTTTACTTTTGCTACGAGAAGTACAATGTCATCGAAACGAAATGGTCTATTTTTAAAAAGCACTGGAAGAACTTTCTCTTTTATGACGATGGTCCGATACTAATAGGACGTCGCCGTTCGCAAGCACTTTGGTTTGATTCAAAAGGCAATGTGAAACTCGGTGTTCGTCAATAAAGAGTTATAAAACAAAGCCACCTTTCGAGGTGGCTTTGTTTTTCTAAAGGCTGGATAATGGACTCAACACACCACCAGCCCCGCGCTCGATAACGTGAGTATAGATTTGCGTGGTTTTTACATCAGTATGCCCTAATTGTTCCTGAACAGTTCTAATGTCTGCGCCAGATTCCAATAAATGCGTGGCAAAACTGTGTCTTAGTGTGTGGCAAGTTACAGTTTTCTCAATGCTTGCGTCGCTTGCCGCGCGCTTTACCGCTCTTTGTATTGCGCTTTCATTGATATGATGCCTCCGGAGTTCACCAGTGTCTCGATCTGCGCTTAACTTTGTTGATGGAAACAAAAAGTGCCAGTTAAAATCTAGCTCCGCTTTTGGGTATTTACGTCGTAAACCTTCAGAGATATATACGCCCGCATAACCAGGCATGTGCCTATCTTTAAAGTAGTAGTTTCTTGCTAAATTAACTTGAGCTTTGAGTGGTTCATGTAGTTCTTTGGCTAATGTGACTGTACGATTTTTACCTCCTTTTCCTTGCCAAACGCGAACTGCACCATAATCATAATCGATGTCTTGAACTCTTAAGCGTAAACATTCCATAACTCGAAGCCCGGAGCCGTAAAGTAGCTGAATATGGAGTCTATACCTCGGGTCGATATGCTGAACGAATCTTCGGATCTCCTCCCTGGTTAACACAACGGGAAGTTTCTTTTCGGTCAAGGATTTCTGAAATCTCATATCAAGTGATAGTGGGGTTTTAAAATAATCACGATATAAAAATGATATTGAGTTCAGCGCCAAAGCTTGCGTTTTTACCGCAACTTTTTCTTCTACCGCTAAGTAACTCAGAAATTGAATGACATCATCTTCTGCTAGTGTTGATGGGTGGGCGAGCTGGTGAAAAGTGATAAAACGTTTTATCCAAAATAGATAACTTTCGATAGTTTTATTCGCATAATGACGAGTAAGCATGTGCTCTTTTACACTAAGTAAAAACTGACTTTTCATGATAAATTAATCTGTTTATTTATACAGCTCCGTTAATGTATCACCATTTTTGAAATTAGCGTGCTGTGCGCCGCCTAATTGCGCGCGCCACCACACATATTCATACTGTTTTTCTATTTGTTTCATGCATATAAGTGCTACGATTGATAGCGCTTTTGATAAGAAAGAAGGCGGTAGCCTGCCAGAAAAACGGCAAATCGCCGTATAGAAAGCGTTAGGGCTTCGAGGAAATGGTTAACAAATGTCTTTAAATGCAGCAAAAGCTGAATTACGTTCAGCGGATAGATCTTTAAGTAACATGAAAGCGGCACCAAACTTTGAAATTTTTGAAGAGGAGTGGAGAGATTTTCTCAACTGCATTGAAAAAGTGTGGAATAAGACCGAACGTGGTTGTCAGAGTTTTAGAGACAAATTCCAGCCGTGGCAAGGACAGTTCTCGAGAGAACGTAAAAAAGATGCTTTACTCAAATATGTAAAGCAAGCTCGTGACGCTGACAATCATTCAATCCAAGAGGTTGCTGAAGTCAAACCCGGTAGTAGGACCATTGACTTTGTTAACCCTAAAGGTGGCTATATAGAGTCGATGAAGATTGTAAATGGTAATATTGTGGAATTTAAAGGCGATCCTATAGTCGTGCAAGATCATCCGCCAACAGTTGTAGCGCTCAAAGTTAAAAACAATGGTAATTGGTATAATCCACCACGTGAGCATAAAGGGCTGCAATTAAAAACACAGCACCCTGTCGAAATTGCCGAGTTAGCTTTAACCTATTATCGGAACTTTGTCACCGAGGCTGAAGCTAAATTCTTTTAGCTTCGCCCTAACAAACTGTTTAAGAGTGATTCGCAACGCGTGGCATTTTCACTATGCGTTGGTTTTAGTGTTTAAGGTGGTATGCGGTGGCATCGGTATTGCGTTGCTCACACCTTAACAGGGCGTTAGCTTAAATAAGAAAGGTTCAGGATATGAAGCAGGTTTTTGACTTGTTGGTGAGTTGTGTAAAAGGTTATGAAAATGGGAAACAACAGCTTTTCAATTTGCATGTGGAGCCAATTCAACAGAAGATCGATGGGATACATAAAGATTATTTAAAATCGTTTACACAAGTCCGACGGTCACTAGATAAAAAAGAAGTACCAACTGCAGAGCTATTGGATTTTTTGGAAGAACGCAGAATTGATCTTTTAGCTCAACGCGAATTAACGAAAGCTCTTGCTTGTGAGTTACAACAAGCAGATCGGAGGCTAATTGGTCCCAAAACTTGGAAGTGTTTCATCGAGTACTGTAATTCTGTGGAAGCATATTTTCATACTGGAAATGCACCAAGTGGGTATAGCTGGTATTCAGACTTTATACGTTTTATGAAAGTTAGTCGTAAAGCGAACTTGCAGGATATTTATTTTACTAAGTTGGACGGTGGCTTCGGAAATGATCCTCGTAAAGACTTGATTGCTGAGATTGACTTTGTGCTCGAAAGAAAGCTTCCAGCTGCTTTGAAAAAGGTACAATCAAATTACGCAAAACTAAGGAGCTCGCTACTTTAAGCTAACAAACTGTTTAAGAGGGATTCGCAACGCGTGGCATTTTCACTATGCGTTGCTCTTAGTGTTTAAGGTGGTATGCGGCGGCTTCTGTATTGCGTTGCTCACCCCTTAACAGGGCGTTATGCCCTCAGAAAATAGGGATATCATGAAACTTATAGATTTTGAAAATCAGCTAAAAGCTTATTTAGCTGATATAGAGAATCCTCGACCATTCGTTTGCTCGGGTAGTCCTCTTGATAGTGAGTTGTTTATCGTAGGATTTAATGCCGCAACAGAAATGAAGGCTCAGTTTTGGGATTTTTGGAGTCAGGACTCAGGTTTTGATAGAAAGGTGTGGTTTGATACCTATGTAAAAGAGCGGGCAGATAAACCGTTGAACGAAGGTAAGACTAGGCGTTTAAGAGTGAGTCGTACAAGGCGTTGTATTGACTTGATAACAGATGGTGTGTCTCCGATAAAGGCTCTTGAAACAAATTTATATATGTCGGCAACAACTCAAGCGAATGAGCTAGGTAAAGAGTTAATGGATCCATCAACATTCAACTTTCTACTGTCGACAATCAAACCTAAGTTCTTGCTTGTTCACGGAAAGGATGCAAAAGAGCATCTAGAAAGTTTAACGTTAACAAAGCTTGAGCAAAACCATGCCAACAAAGTAATTATTCAAGGCAATGATATTACAGTTTTTCCAGTTAGCCACTTATCCAGAGGTTGGTCTAACGAAAGTTGTAAAGCGTTGGGAGTAGAAGTAAAAAGGTTAATCGGTGTGTCAAAGGCATAACAAAGCATTTAAGAGTGATTCGCAACGCTTGGCGGTTTCGCTTCGCTCAAGTATAGCCAAGCGTCGCTCACACCTTAATGCGGCGTTATGCGTATTCACTCAATCGTGTAAGGGATTAGGATTGAACAAAAGAGAAATCGAGAGTATTACTCAGGTAGTCTTCCCGACACACCAAGATGAGTTCCAACATGCAGAAGTGCTTGTTGTGTTGGGTAGTTACAAAGCAACTCAATATAAGATGCCAACTGCTGTACGACTGTACAAGGAGAAAAAAGTCTCCAAGCTACTGTTGTCAGGCGGCAACTTAGCAATAGATCAAAAGCCCGAGTTTGAGTCGATGAAAGAGTATGCATTGGATAATGGTGTGCCAGATTCGGATATTATCTTAGAACGACATGCAAAAAATACAGTAGAGAATGCACAATATTCTTCAGAGATTATCGTAGAGAGTGAAATCGCGAAAAGGTCGGTGGCAATACTGACAACGGCTTTCCACATAAAGCGGGCAAAGTACTTATTCAAAAATGCTTTACCTCAATATTTGGAACTTCACAGTTACTTTGTAAACGATCGAAGTACACGGAGGGATAATTGGTGGCTCACCGAGAGTGCCATCTCTCGTGTAATGCACAGCCATGAAGTGATAAAGCGTTTAGGCGTTAAACCATACGCATAACAAATTGTTCAAGAGTGATTCGGCACGCGTGGCATTTTTACTATGCGTTGGTTTTAGTGGTTAAGGTGGAATGCGGAAGCTTCGGTATTGCGTGCCTCACACCTTAACAAGGCGTTAGTCGCCAGAAAAAGCTAGCAGTCAAAATCATGTTTCTGAGCTCAAAATTTGGCAGCTGTTTGTTTGGTACACAGATTCATCGTCGATGGTCAAAATTCAGTTTCAACTGTTTCAAGTCCCAAGTTTTGTAACTGTCCTAGCGGTTGTTTTGTTCTTTGGTGCTGACAGAGCAGGGCAATCGAGAGTCGGTTTTTGGTTGCAAACCTGCTCGGTGAGTTTGTTGGTACAAAAGCCGATTTACTCGCTGAAGTGACTTTTTCTTTGGTGTGGTAAGTTTCACGTGGTTTCAGTGATTTTGTTGAAAGTCCGCACTGTGAGATTGGTTTTCCAAAAGCGCTTTTTGGTGTTGTCACTCCGTTTTCTACGGCGTTGTTTGTTCTAAGTGGTTTCATTGAGTAGCCGCTTTGAGACTGCGCCTGACTTAAGTGCATCAAAACACATAAGGTTTGTTGTTTGCAAAGTTTAGTTCGGCTTAAAATTGTCGCTCGGTGCCTCGCGACTAACAAACTGCTCAAGAGGGATTCACAACGCGTGGCATTTTTACTATGCGTTGATTTTAGTGATTAAGGTGGTATGCAGCGGCATCGGTATTGCGTTGCTCACCCCTTAGCAGGGCGTTATAGCGCACGATAAAATTGAATATGGATGGTCATGGATAATATCGAAAAAGAGCTCTATCAAGCAGCAATAGAACTAGTAAATATGCGATATCCTTCTGGTTGGGGTGGAGCTGCGGCTGTTAGAACAGAGTCAGGAAAAATATTAACAAGCATTGCTCCTGATACTAAAAACGATGCTCTTTCACTATGCATGGAGGTGGGAGCGTATTTAGAGGCTCACAAACTCAATGAGCGAGTGACCCACTCATTATGCCTGTGTCGTGAGAGCGAGAACGATGAATTTCTAATTTTGTCACCATGCGGAGTTTGCCAAGAGCGCCTCGTCCATTGGGGTGGGGATGTCAAAGCAGCAATTACGACTTCAGGGAATGCATTGGTTTTCAAGACTATACGAGAATTAATGCCTCATCATTGGTCACTTGTAAACGGCAAAGCGCTATAACAAACTGTTTAAGAGTGATTCGCAACGCGTGGCATTTTTACTATGCGTTGGTTTTAGTGTTTAAGGTGGTATGCAGTGGCTTCGGTATTGCGTTGCTCACACCTTAACAGGGCGTTATAAGTAGTTAAAGCTATGGAGAAAATGATGAGTGCTGAAGTTCGAGGTATAGATAGATTCTTTCCCACTCAAAGAGCGCAAGTTTTGTTTTGGGCAACACCTTTCGCAGTAATGGCTATTTTTTGGCAATCTCCTAAATTGATTCAATCATTTATGCCATTACTACCTTCAGAATTACATTGGTTCGGAGTCTGGTTTTTCGTTCTTTGTACTTTTGCTTTTTCATTTCTTTTATTGGTGTTGGAACTATGTGTATATGCAAGTCAGAACAAACATTCTAGGACGCATCACTACACTTATCATGCACCTGAAATGAATGCGAAATGGTTGTTTAAAAACGCAAGACCGAAACATTATTTGTTTTTGACACTGGTTTTTTTTGCGGGCGTTTGTATGGAACGCTACTTATAACAAAGCATTTAAGAGTGATTCGCAACGCTTGGCAGTTTCGCTTCGCTCAAGTTTAGCCAAGCGCCGCTCACACCTTAATGCGGCGTTAGTTGCCAAGGGGAAAAGCGCAGCTAAAGCGGAGTATTTAGGGCTAATGGTCTGTGCTGCTTTTGCCTGATTCTGTGTTTAGGCGTAAGTTTGCTGAAGTTGCGTTCGATGTTTATTAGTGTGGTTTTGGTTTGCCGTTTCAGAAGCCGATTCACTTGTCGAGAGTCAGCTCTGTGATATTGTCTTTTCAAATGAGCGTTTTGGTGTTGTTAATCCGTTTTCTACGGCGCTTTGAGTCCCAAGTGGTTTCAGTGACAGGCGCTTTGAAACTACGCCTGATTTGAGTTTTTCAAAGCACGTAAAAACAGCGCTGGCAAAGCGGTAATCAACTCCAAATCAAAGCCTTGGATCTGGCAACTAACAAAGCATTCAAGAGGGATTCACAACGCTTGGCAGTTTTGGTTTGAATCAGCTTTAGTGTTTACGGCACAATGGTTTAGATTGGGTGGTTTGCGTTGTTCACCCCTTAATGCGGCGTTAGCATACTTTGATAGGAGTTTAGATGACCACGATAGTCGAACAAATTGTTAATCGTGAAATTGACTCGGTCATCGTGTACGAATCTGACAAAGTTATAGCTTTTGCAGACCATGACCCAATCAACTTTGGACATATTTTAATTTGTCCTAAGACTCAATATCGTACTTTCATCGACTTGCCCGAGTCTGTGTTTTTAGAGATCACCGACGTCGCAAGAGATTTATATAAGCCTATAGAAACTAAGTTCAATCCCGATGGTATCGGCTTTATGCAAAACAACGGAGAGGCACCTCATTTCAACGAGCTCGACCATTACCATTTGCATATTTTCCCTCGGTTCCATGGCGACCAGTATGGTTGGGTTAGTAGTGAACTTGGAATTCAACCTATGGATAAACTTAGAGAATCACTTAAAGATCTATGAGCGTTGAAAAAGTAAGCTAACAAATTGTTCAAGAGTGATTCGGCACGCGTGGCATTTTGACTATGCGTTGGTTTTAGCGGTTAAGGTGGTATGCGGAAGCTTCGGTATTGCGTGCCTCACACCTTAACAAGGCGTTATATTTTGAGGAGATTTTGTGCAATACATTTGTGAAGATGAAGATAAATTAAACGATTTGCAAACTCCAAATGGTACGAGTGTTGTTATACAGGATGGAGATGGTGTTTATCAAAAAGTCTATCTCGACGATGACAACTTTTTAGCAGATCGCTTTCATCGTAAGATTAAATCAGAGATGGAATGGTTTGAAAAAATAATTAGACACTCTCCAACAGTTGGTAGTTTTTATGAAAACCTACTGCGCACAACCTTAAAAGAGTTCGCACCAGCAAACAATTGCATTGGGACTGGTTTTGTCTTTGATTCGACAAGAAAAAAGCATGGCAAGCAAATTGATGTGCTTGTATATGATGATTCCGATCGAAGTGTCATCTATAGGTGTGATGAGTTTGTAGTCATCCATCCATCTAGTGTTATTTCAACTATTGAGGTTAAGAAAACACTGAATAGTACAGTTCTAAAAGATGTTGTAAAAAGCACCTTTTACAATAACTTAGGGCAAGAACCTTTGAACTTGAATAAAGTTCAAAGCATAAAGATATTTTCTTATAAGCTTCAGTGTAAAAAAGAAACAATTTGTAAGGCGTTAGTCAGTGCTTTAGAGGATTGCATAGAGTCGCTAAGAGTTTCTTGTGATGGGGTAAATGGACGCCTGCCAATTACATATTGCTCATTACCTAGTTTGTACTTTCTTGATGAACCTTTCTATATAACGACCAATCTGGTTAAAAATGAAGATGGTTCATTTTCAATCGTTACTAATGTTCATGATACAAAAGGTAGTGGTTCAATTGGAGCGCTACTTGAATCAGCGATTCAAGAAAACAAACATAAAGTGCTCGAACATGAGAAAAACTTCTTGCAAAATGTGCTAAGGAGATCTCCCGATACTATCGATGTAAAAGGCGATATTTGTCTTGTCGACTACATATCTTACCGAGATTTTATCAATGTTTTTCCCAAGCATAGAAAAGCGTTATCTGTTTTAGAATTTGATGGTTTTAAACCAACAAGCTTAATGCTACCTAAGGGGGAGGACTTGTCTAAATATGCCAATCCAAATGCATTTTTTGATTCAGCTAGAGCTACTTTTGAAATGTATAAATACGATGCAGACTCTCCAGAGGTAAAGCTTTTAGCTGCGGCGAGCTTCAAAATATAACAAACAATTTAAGAGTGATTCAGCACGCTTGGCATTTTTGGTTTGGGTTGAGTTCGGTGTTTACGGTAGTCAAATTGAGTGTCGTAGCCGCGTGCTTCACACCTTAATTGGGCGTTATGTGTTACGAGGTAAATGAATGAAAGAGCAGACGGTTGGTGAGCTAACTAATACTCTAATCAATCAGCC
>NZ_JAWOQP010000149.1:0-1170 GCF_033337375.1 Vibrio sp. YT-17 | reverse complement strand
AATTCAGGAAATAGGGTGAAAACCAAGACAGGAAGTAAAGCTGCGCCAATGTTTGCGCGACAAGCCCATCGACTTAAATTGCGCAGTTTATCCAGCTTTCCCTCTTTAAAAAGAGAGGCGAACATTGGGGCAACAACGAAGTTAATGGTAATCAGTACAAAGCCAATCAGTAGCGATGTTCGTTGCGCTGCTGCTAACAATCCTAGCTCCGTGGTAGAAATAAAAAAACCAGCAATAACAATGCTTCCCCATTGGAGGATATTGGTGAAAATGCTGCCAATCCACACTTGCTTCGCAGAGGAAATCAGTTCGATATTTGTTGTCGGGGTCGGCTTTTGATATTGACCAGAGCTAAACCATTTAGTCGTTGAAGCAATACCGACGATCAGACTCGCCAGCAGCAATGCCGCCATTAGGCTGTTGATGTTTTGTAAGTGCAGTGTGCTCAGGCCAATAATGAACAAAACCATGAGCACACTGACGCCGAGTTGAAGCGCGAATAGGGATGGCACCACCATTTTACTTGCTTGTAAAACACGGCTGTTGGTTTGTCCTAATACGAGGAAAGGTACGCACATCAGCGCGAGCGTAATCGCCACTATTGGACTGTTGGTTTGATTCAGTTGATTTGGAAAAAGGTAAAAGCCGACAAATAGAGTAACGGCAGCCACGAAACAAAATGTGATGCTGCGAGTTAAAGCCGTCCAATAGTTGTCACTTTGCTGTTGAATATCTCTGTTGCTAAACGCGATAGCGTTGAATCGGACTAAAGCAACGTCAAAGCCTCGCTGAGAAATAATGGCTGTGAGCGATACGAGATTGAACAAGAAGAAAAACTGACCTGAAGTGGATGCATCGGTTGTGCGCGACACGATGAGCGTAAGCAAAAAGGCAAATAAAGCACTGAAAACTCGCGTGATTGCCGTTTTCATGCCGAGTGACAGCAAGTTCTTTTTGCCACTCGGCATAAGTAGCAGTTTTTGTTGAATGGCTTGAAACATTCTATTTCTCTAACTGTAAATGTTGTTTAGAGCGAGGCGTTGTTTTTCTTCACTGAACGTCTCATTCAACTCGGTGGTGTATTGGCGAAAATCAATGTCATCATAGTGATTGATGCAATGTGTCATTTGCTTTGCCATGTCTTCCGGTGTTTGCGCCAAAAAAGGATAG
>NZ_JAWOQP010000148.1:0-1171 GCF_033337375.1 Vibrio sp. YT-17 | reverse complement strand
AGCCAATCAGAAACGTGATCGTATGCTAGGCGCGCATGTGACTTGATGTTTGCAGCGAAGAATTTGATGTCGTCACCAATCACACCGTCTTTGCTCACTGTTACGGTGCAGCAGATTGCTGGGCGGATTTCGCCTTCAATTAGAGAACATAGGTTGTCCGCTAGGTCACGAGGTAACATCGGGATGTTACGGCCTGGTAGATAAATGGTGTAACCACGTTCACGCGCGACTTTATCCATTTCGTCTTCAGGTGTGATGTACGCAGTTGGGTCAGCAATCGCGATAGTTAACTCAAAATCACCAGATTCTGTTTTCTTCGCGTACAACGCGTCATCCATATCTTTGGTTGATTCACCATCGATTGTGACGAAAGGAACATGAGTCATGTCGATGCGCTCTAGATCGGCGTCATCTTTTAATTCCCAGTTCTCAATGCCAGCAGGTTCTGAGTTTGGTAGATCGTTTTGCGCTAGCGTTACCCACCACGGTGCGATTTTGTCGTCAGCGTCAGTGATTTTCTCTGAAATTTCAACGAAGAACGTGTTGTCGCCTTTTAGCGGGTGACGAACAAGATGTGCTACAACCCAATCACCTTCCGCGAAGTTGTCAGGCTTTAAACCTTTCTTCAGTTTCGCTTTTAGAGACAATTTCTTTAGTTGAGGATGGTCAGGCACGACATTTAGCTTGCCTTTGAACATTTTTACTCGACCGATAAAGCGAGTAAGAGATTGTTCGATCAGCTCTTGTGGTTCTGCGACTTCACGTTCATTTTCAGTACGGATGATGGCCACGACTTTGTCGCCGTGAATGCACTTTTTCATGTACGCTGGTGGGATGAAGAAGCTGGTCTTGCTGTACACTTCCAGGAAACCAAAGCCTTTATCTGTTGCTTTGATTGAACCTTCTTTTTTAGGCAGGTTTTCTTGGATTTGCTGCTTAAGCTGGGCTAATAGCGGGTTATCTTGAAACATCTTTTCTTAACTTACCAATGGAGTTGGCCACACTATAATCATTGCGGGCTATTATTACTACCTAAAGCACACAAATTCGCTGTGAATTATTGAGGAATTAAACAGCTCAACGGTGCTTTTCTCTTCGGAGAAACGGGCGGTAGGTGGATTTTTATGCGGATATTACCATTAGTGAGAATAAATTGTGATGTAATTCAATT
>NZ_JAWOQP010000147.1:0-1174 GCF_033337375.1 Vibrio sp. YT-17 | reverse complement strand
ACTGGATCCTGAGCTTTACGGGCAAACAAGTCACGGAAAGTAACTGGAACTCATGGAAAGTTCGTAAAGATGGTGGAGACTTTGATCAGTTTACTGGCGCTACCATTACGCCTCGAGCTGTCGTCAAAGCAGTCAGAAACACCGTAAACTACGTAAATCAATCTCGTGATGAGATTCTCAGCCAGCCACTAAACTGCGCAGGAGACAATCAATGAGCGAAAACAAACAATTGATGAAGAACGGCATGTGGAGCAACAACCCAGCATTGGTTCAGCTGCTCGGTTTATGTCCTCTACTCGCCGTTTCATCGACGATCACCAACGCGCTGGGGCTTGGTATTGCCACATTACTGGTACTAGTGGGGTCTAACGTAACGGTTTCACTGATCCGTAACTATGTTCCTAAAGAGATCCGAATTCCGGTTTTCGTTATGATCATTGCGTCACTCGTAACCTGCGTCCAGCTACTAATGAATGCTTACGCTTACGGATTGTACCTATCACTGGGTATCTTTATCCCGTTGATCGTAACCAACTGTATCATCATCGGTCGCGCCGAAGCTTACGCTTCAAAAAATGATGTGCTTCCTGCCGCATTGGACGGCTTATGGATGGGACTGGGCATGACCAGTGTGCTAGTTGTGTTGGGCTCAATGCGCGAGCTTATCGGCAACGGCACATTGTTTGACGGCGCAGACTTGCTATTGGGTGACTGGGCTGCAGCGCTGCGCATTCAAGTATTCCAATTTGATAGCAGCTTCTTATTAGCACTATTACCACCAGGTGCTTTCATCGGTGTAGGACTTTTGATTGCGTTGAAAAATGTTATCGACAGCTCAATTCAGGCTCGTCAGCCGAAAGAAGAAAAACCGGCCATTGAGCGTGCTCGCGTAACTAACGCATAATATAAGAATTCTAAAATCAAGGCTCTACCACTCGTAGGGCCTTTTTCATAAACCGCAAAGACGGGTTTGGAAGTCAGCAATGAACAAAGAAAAAAGAATAGAAATTCTTGAACGATTAAGAGAAAACAACCCCAATCCTGAAACGGAACTGAACTGGAGCTCTCCATTTGAGTTACTCATCGCTGTGCTACTTTCAGCGCAAGCGACCGATGTTAGTGTCAACAAAGCCACTGACAAACTCTTCCCCGTTGCGAATACGCCACAAAGTAT
>NZ_JAWOQP010000146.1:0-1177 GCF_033337375.1 Vibrio sp. YT-17 | reverse complement strand
GCATTCAGTTATAGCGTTGGAGACATCGAGATCGATCTACAGCAAAACACGCTGATTATCACCAATCGTCATGACGGTAACGAAACGTATAATGCGGGTTATGGTTGCGGCTTAGTGATAGTGCAACGCATTTGTGAACGGATGGGGTGGCCGTTTGAATTAAACGATGATGGCGTCCGATTTAGCGCGAAAGTGACGTTTGTTTCTTAACGTCCAAATTTGCCAATGAAGCCAGATTTAACGTTCTGGCTTTTTTTGTCTCACTTTTTACCTCTAACTCACAGTGAAACAAGAAAAAACTGGGATTTGATTTAGAATAAGTAGAGCGAAACAGAAACTTAAGGAATGGCTATGCTTGCTTATCAGGTCAGCAAAAGTATTGAAATCAACAAATCTCAAAGTGAGATCATCGATTATCTAAAGGATTTTAAAAACTGGCCTGAGTGGTCTCCTTGGATCATTTTGGAGCCAAGCTGCGAGCTGACTTACAGTGACAATCAAGGCCACGTTGGAGCTGGTTACCAATGGAATGGGCAACGAATTGGAACGGGGGCGGTTGTTCTGGAAAGCACACAAGAACATCGTTTAGACATGGAGCTGCATTTTTTTCGCCCCATCAAAAGCCACGGAAAGGTGACGCTCATCGTGACGCCGTCACAAGATGGTTGTACCGTAGAATGGCAAATGCAGTCTCGTGTTCCTTGGTATCTGTTTTTTCTGAAAACGATGTTCAAATCCATGGTTGAAATGGATTACGACCGTGGACTCAAGATGCTAAAAAGCCAGTTAGAAACTGGGCAAATATTGTCGCAGTTGAGCGAAATCGGCACTCGTCATCAAGATTTGATTCATTACGTTGGTTTGCAAGGTTCAGGGACAATTCCTGAGCTTGGTCCAATCATGAAAAAGCAAACTCAAAGACTGTACGAACTGATGCAGAAAGAAAGTCTGCCCGTCAGCGGCGAACTGTTCTGCTATTACCTTTCAATGGACATGAAGCTCGGTCATTTTGAATTTGTAACCTGCTTGCCCGTGAGTGAAATGGTAGAGGTACCAAATGGTTTTGTGTTTGGCACGATTCCAGCGTGTGAAACTTTTGTGATTGAGCACAAAGGTGACTACCAGTTTTTGGGCAATGCGTGGTCGTTAGGGATGAATTTGACACGCCAAAACGGCA
>NZ_JAWOQP010000145.1:0-1180 GCF_033337375.1 Vibrio sp. YT-17 | reverse complement strand
AAAACATCGACTTCATTCTTGCTGTTGGTGGTGGTTCGGTTATCGACGGTTCTAAATACGTTGCGGCAGCATCAAAGTACGATGGTGACGGCTGGGACATTATGATCGGTAAGCATCAAGTTACAGAAGCAACACCGCTTGCGGCTATCCTAACGCTACCTGCAACTGGTTCAGAATCCAACATGGGTGCTGTGATTACAAAAGCAGAAACTCAAGACAAACTGCCGTTCATGTCTCCTGCAGTACAGCCTAAGTTTGCAGTGTTAGATCCAGATGTAATGAAAACGCTGCCTGAACGTCAGCTTATTAACGGCATTGTGGATGCGTGGGTACACGTTTGTGAGCAATACATTACACTGCCTACTGGTGCGATGGTTCAAGACGGGTACGCAGAGACCCTGCTAAAAACCCTAAAAACGCTTGGCGAACAGTTCGCAGAGCGCGATGACGACCAATGGCGCGCAAACCTCATGTGGTCTGCAAACCAAGCATTGAATGGTTTGATTGGTAGCGGCGTTCCTCATGATTGGGCTACGCACATGATCGGTCACGAGCTGACTGCTCTTTGGGGCGTTGATCACGCACGTTCTCTTGCCATCATCCAACCATCACTGCTGCGTAACCAGATGCAATTTAAGCGCGCGAAGCTTGAGCAAATGGGTCGTAATGTATTTGGTTTGGAGTCTGGTGATGATCTTGCAGAACGCACTATCGAAGCCATCGAAGCGTTCTACCACCAACTTGGTGTAGCAACTCAACTAGACAACTACGGTGAGAGCCGCGAGCAAGCGATCGATGCCATCATTGACCAACTCAACAAACACGGAATGACAGTTCTGGGGGAAAACCAAGCGATTACTCTTAAACGCAGCCGTGAAATTTTAGAATTAGCTGTCTCATAACAGCAACAACTGTTCACTGCCCTTTCTAGGGTTTAACGGTATTGTGACTTAACGGTCACAATACCGTTTTTTTATGCTATTTTGTAAGCTTCAACGCGTTCAAATATTGGGCATTCTAAAAACAACAATTAATGCACAAAATTAAGTGTTCGCGTTGGTCAGTAAAGTGGCGACCGTTTAGCTTTACATACACAAAAAATAAAATTGAAATCAAAGGTCGAACTTACGCATTTGTTAGATCTTTTTGTTTAGAGTAGCACTACGCTACTCACGTTTGT
>NZ_JAWOQP010000144.1:0-1182 GCF_033337375.1 Vibrio sp. YT-17 | reverse complement strand
GGCGCTTGTTTCGCTTGCGCAAGGATTGAGCTTGACGCTTGCGATAGAATTTGTGATTTGGTCATTGCCGTCGTTTCTTTCGCGAAATCTGTATCTTTGATACGGCTCTTCGACGCATTCACGTTCTCGTTAATGTTGTCCAAGTTGCTGATTGCGTGGTTGAAACGGTTCTGGAATGCACCTAGCTCTGCGCGGTGGCTGTCTACGTATTTCAGTGCCGCATCGATGATAGCAACAGATTCTTGTGCGCCACCAACTGAGGTTACGTCGATAGTATCTACTGTTACTTTTTTGCCTTCGCCTAAGCCTAGTTCACCAGATAGACCGCCTGAAAACTCGACCTCGCCCTCAACTTTGTTGTTGCCAGCGAAGATTTGCAGTTTACCGTCTTGGTCTACTGAGGCTTTCACTAGGTCAGTTTGGCCGTTAATGTAAGTCGCAAGCTCTTCGATATCGTCACCCGCCTTTGCGCTGATGTTGATTTCTTGCTCTTGGCCGTAGCTGTCCGTTAGGTTGATTTTTAGGTCGTTCTTACCTTCAGCAACGTTCCAGTCTTTACCTTTACCACTTTCAGCTTGGTAGCTCACACCGCCCATCATTTTGTTGTCTGAGCGCATGTCTTTTAGCTCAAGCATCACTGCTTCACCGTTATCCGCACCGATTTGGAACGATTTCGCACCGTGTGTGCCGTTTAGTAGCTTGTTACCACCGAAAGAAGTGGTTTCTGCGATACGGTTTAGTTCGTCGTTGAGCGCGGTCACTTCTTCTTGAATCGCCACACGCTCTGATTTCGAGTTTGAGCCGTTTGCTGATTGTAGAGACAAATCACGCATACGTTGAAGAATGTTAGTGGTCTCGTTCATTGCACCTTCAGCAGTTTGTGCAATCGAGATACCGTCGTTCGCGTTGCGAACCGCTACATCCAAACCACGGCTTTGTACGTTCAAACGGTTCGAGATTTGTAGACCCGCAGCGTCATCTTTTGCGCTGTTGATTTTAAAACCCGAAGACAAACGCTCCATAGAAGTTTGTTGAGCTGAGTTTGCGTTGTTTAGGTAACGCTGAGCGGTCATCGCTGATACGTTAGTGTTTACATTCACTGCCATGGTGATTTCTCCAATTGATTTTCCGGTGTAGCGGTTTCCGACGTCTCGGAAAACCAAGTAGTTCTCTCAAAGTTAC
>NZ_JAWOQP010000143.1:0-1186 GCF_033337375.1 Vibrio sp. YT-17 | reverse complement strand
CACTGGATGACACCAACAAATTTCAAACGTTGGCAAAAGCATTTAGATAAATGGCCTATTGCTTATCTGAAAGGTGATGATGAGCTGGGTAGCCATTCGGAAAATCCGAAGCTGATTGCTTGGTTGGATTCTCAATTGTCGCATTTAGCTGCTGTTGGTTTAACGAAAAAGCAAGTGCAAGAGAAGTTGGTGGATCACCAAGACTATACGCGCCTCAATAGCGAATTAGCACTGTGTTGGCCGTGTTTTTCTGCATGGCAAAAAATGCTCAAAGAGAGCAATCAAGTCGATTTCCCAACCATGATAAGTCGAGCAACGGATTACGTGAATAAAGGGAAGTTCGTATCGCCTTGGCGTTTTGTTATGGTCGATGAGTATCAAGATATCTCTCCAGATCGTTTGGCGTTGATCGAAGCGTTATGTGAATCAACAGAGAAGCAGCCTGGCGCAACCTTGTTTGCCGTAGGCGATGACTGGCAAGCGATTTACCAGTTTGCGGGCGCAGATGTGGACTTGATTACTGGGTTTAAAGAGCGATTCGCTCACTCTACGGTACATCACCTAGACACGACCTATCGTTTCAATAATCAAATTGGCGATGTAGCGAATACGTTCGTGCAGCAAAACCCATCACAATTACCGAAGACGTTCAACAGCCACAAACAACGCAAGCAAAAGAGCGTGCACACAGCGCCAAGCAACCAAGTTGAGAAAATCCTCGATCAATTGAATCAACAAGCGAAACAAACTAAGTCTGTATTGCTGCTTGGCCGTAACCATTACCACAAACCCGATTTGTATGATGACTGGTTAAGACGATTCCCGAATCTCGATATTCGGTATATGGCTTGTCATGCGAGTAAAGGTCGAGAAGCCGATTTTGTGATTATTTTGGCTGTGGATGAAGGGCAGTTCCCAGCGAAGAAGAAGCAGATTCACATCGACGGTGCGTTGACCGAGTCCAAAGACAAATTCCCGTATGCCGAAGAGCGCCGACTGTTCTATGTCGCGATTACGCGTGCAAAAGAGAAAGTGTGGATCACGCATACGGGCGCGGGTTCTGCATTTGTGCAAGAACTCGTAAGTGGCGACTACCCAATCGTTACCTCACGCTAAACGCACTTTTTCAACCGTTAAAAACAACCAAGGCGATACTTAGTATCGCCTTTGTTTTATCTATTCGATT
>NZ_JAWOQP010000142.1:0-1186 GCF_033337375.1 Vibrio sp. YT-17 | reverse complement strand
ATGCGGTGGCTTATGGTGATTAAGGCGCTGTGCGGTAGCTTTTGTATTGCGTTACTCACACCTTAGCAAGGCGTTAGGTGCTTGAAGGAAAAGGTAAGTATGGAAATTGCTTTTCAGCAGATAAACATTGATGATTTCGAATTGTGCGTAGCTGCGAGAAAAGATGCATACTTTTGTAGTTTTGGGCATTACGATGGTTTCGACGACTTCATCAGTGGTTATCGTGAACGAGTATTAGACCGGCTAGCAACATCAGGATGGTTCTATATCCATATATTTGTGGATGGTCAGTTTGCAGGGCAGTTAGAGTTTCGTAGCTTTTCACCCGAGCCGGAGACTGGCTATGTGCATCTCATTTACTTAAAGCCGAATTTTCGTGGTTCAGGACTCGCTGCAAAATTGCACGATTATATTGTAAGCGCGTTGAGTACAGCGGGTTGTTTGCGTGCTGTACTTTCAGTAAGCCGAACTAACCATAGAGCTCTCACATTCTACAAGCGCCATGGTTGGGAGTTCGTGCGCAAGAATCCCAAGCACGATGAAACAGACTTTTACCAACTTTGGCTACGCACCTAACAAACTGTTCAAGAGGGATTCGCAACGCGTGGCATTTTCACTATGCGTTGGTTTTCGTGATTAAGGTGGTATGCGGCTGCTTCGGTATTGCATTGCTCACCCCTTAACAGGGCGTTATACGCTTTATGGAAAATGATACAAAAAGGACGTTATGAAGTTATCTGAGTTACAAAGTCATATAAAAGAATTCGATTATGCGCCAGAGCAATCTGAACACTATTTTTTAAAACTAATCGAAGAAGTTGGCGAATTATCGGAATCAATTCGCAAAGGTAAACATGGGCAACCAGCGTTAGATGAACTCAAAGGTTCAATCGCAGAAGAGTTATATGACGTCTTGTACTATGTTTGTGCTTTAGCCAATATTCACGATGTAAACCTTGAGAAAACGCATGAACTAAAAGAAGTTTTGAATAAGGTTAAGTACAACCGATAGGGCGCGTATAACAAATTGTTCAAGAGGGATTCGCAACGCGTGGCATTTTCGGCATGTGTTGGTGTAAGTGGTTTAGGGGTAATATTAGCATCGGTGTAGCGTCGCTCACACCTTAATGCGGCGTTATGTTTTATGGAGAACAAGGTGGAACGTTTTAAAGTACGTATTGATGGA
>NZ_JAWOQP010000141.1:0-1187 GCF_033337375.1 Vibrio sp. YT-17 | reverse complement strand
TGGCACTACACGATTCTAAACCACTTGTATGATGAAGGTATTGTGTCCGAAAAGTTCATTCTTGAATTTTTGCATAGCCACACAAGTGTGGTTGCTCAACCACCCTACAACAGTCCTTACTTTAGCGGTATCAACCCCTATGCTCTCGGCTTTGCGATGTTCCGCGATATAAAGCGTATTTGTGAAGAGCCAACTGACGAGGATAAAGAGTGGTTCCCGGATCTAGCAGGAACAGATTGGTTAGATGCCTTGCATTTTGCTATGCATAATTTCAAAGATGAAAGCTTTATCAGCCAATATTTGTCTCCGAAATTGATGCGTGATTTCAAACTGTTCGCCATCAACGATGATGACAGGAAGAACTTTATTGAAGTCTCCGCCATACATGATGAAATGGGCTACAAACGCATTCGAGAAACTCTGGCAGCGCAGTACAACCTATCAAACTTAGAGCCTAACATTCAGGTGTTTAACGTGGATGTTCGTGGTGACCGTTCACTCACGTTGCAGTACGTTCCTCATAACCGCGTTCCACTCGATGAAAGTTGTGATGAGGTATTGAAACACGTCTATCGCCTATGGGGCTTTGACGTAATCTTAGAAGAAGTTAAAGACACGGGACACAGAGAAACATTAGCCACTTGTCCAAAGCGCAATCAGTACGATTCAAACATTTAGCAAAAAATAGACTCATCCCCTTAAAGCCAAAGGCTCCATGAAAGGAGCCTTTTTATTAACTGCAAGAAGTAGAATCGTTACGCTTTTTTCGCCACAATAGCTCTAACGGCTTCAAGATCTTCTGGCGTATCAACGCCTGCTGCTGGCGCTTCTTTAGCGACTGCAACGTGGATTTTCTCGCCGTACCAAAGCACTCGTAACTGCTCTAGGCATTCAATTTGCTCTAGGGCACTTGGCGCCCAGTTTACGTAAGTATTAATGAAACCTGCGCGGTATGCATAGATACCGATGTGACGCATCAATGGATTCACGATAGCTTTGTCTTGCTTAGCGAAGTTATCACGATCCCAAGGAATTGTTGCTCGGCTAAAGTACATGGCATAACCACGCTCATCAGCAACGACTTTTACGGCATTTGGGTTAAAGGCTTCATCTTCAGATTCGATTTTAACCGCTAACGTAGCCATAGGTGCATCACTAACGGGTAAGTTATCTGCAACTTGGCGGAT
>NZ_JAWOQP010000140.1:0-1190 GCF_033337375.1 Vibrio sp. YT-17 | reverse complement strand
TGTCTAAAGAAAAATTTGAACGTACGAAACCGCACGTTAACGTTGGTACTATCGGCCACGTTGACCACGGTAAAACAACTCTAACTGCAGCTATCTGTACTACTCTTGCTAAAGTTTACGGCGGTGTAGCTAAAGACTTCGCATCTATCGATAACGCTCCAGAAGAGCGTGAGCGCGGTATCACAATCGCAACTTCTCACGTTGAGTACGACACTCCATCACGCCACTACGCACACGTTGACTGTCCAGGACACGCTGACTATGTTAAAAACATGATCACTGGTGCTGCACAGATGGACGGTGGTATCCTAGTTGTTGCTGCGACAGATGGCCCAATGCCACAAACTCGTGAGCACATCCTACTAGGCCGTCAGGTTGGTATCCCATACATCATCGTATTCATGAACAAATGTGACATGGTTGACGATGAAGAGCTACTAGAACTAGTAGAAATGGAAGTTCGTGAACTTCTATCTGAATACGATTTCCCAGGTGATGACCTACCAGTTATCCAAGGTTCTGCACTAGGCGCACTAAACGGCGAAGAGCAGTGGGAAGCGAAAATCGTTGAACTAGCAGAAGCTCTAGATACTTACATCCCTGAGCCAGAGCGTGCGGTAGATCAGCCATTCCTAATGCCTATCGAAGACGTATTCTCAATCCAAGGTCGTGGTACAGTAGTAACTGGCCGTATCGAGCGTGGTATCCTAACTGTAGGTGACGAAGTTGCTATCGTAGGTATCAAAGACACTACTACAACTACATGTACTGGTGTTGAGATGTTCCGTAAGCTTCTAGACGAAGGCCGTGCAGGTGAGAACGTTGGTGCACTTCTACGTGGTACTAAGCGTGACGAAGTTGAACGTGGTCAAGTACTAGCTAAGCCTGGTTCAATCACTCCACACACTAAGTTCGAATCAGAAGTATACGTACTGTCTAAAGATGAAGGTGGTCGTCACACTCCATTCTTCAAAGGCTACCGTCCACAGTTCTACTTCCGTACAACTGACGTAACTGGTGACATCCAGCTACCAGACGGCGTAGAAATGGTAATGCCAGGCGACAACGTACAGATGACTGTAGAGCTAATCGCACCAATCGCAATGGACGAAGGTCTACGTTTCGCGATCCGTGAAGGTGGCCGTACAGTAGGTGCTGGTGTTGTTGCTAAGATCTTCGACTAATTCATA
>NZ_JAWOQP010000013.1:11710-163472 GCF_033337375.1 Vibrio sp. YT-17 | reverse complement strand
AAGAGCTGTGGTTAGAAGTATATTCTTTCAATGAATCAGCTCTAGCTTTGTATCGCAAAGCTGGTATTGAGCCCAAGATCCAAATTGGACAGAAAGCACTAACCTGAAAGTCGGCTACATAACAAATTGTTCAAGAGTGATTCGGCACGCGTGGCATTTTTACTATGCGTTAGTTCTAGTGGTTAAGGTGGTATGCGGAAGCTTAGGTATTGCGTGCCTCACACCTTAACAAGGCGTTAGGCGATTAGGAGAGTTCATTGTTCGAAGTTGGTAAAATCTATAACCGTCGCTCTGATATTCACGGCGTATACAAAGGGCAACAGTATGGTGGTATCGCTACGCCAGCTAATCATTCTTATGTATTTATATTTACCAGTGATGCTGGTGAAGAGTTCGGCTATTCCGATGGTTTTGGTCCTGATGGTACGTTTAGGTATACAGGCGAAGGTCAAGTAGGTGATATGCAGATGGCCAAAGGTAATTTGGCAATCTTCGAGCACCAGCAAAACAAAAAAGAAATCTTGTTGTTTGAGTCGACGACCAAAGGCTTTGTGCGTTTTGCCGGAGTATGTAGTTACATTGAACACCACATCGAGCAGCGACCTGACAAAAATGGTCAGCTTCGAGATGCTTTCATTTTTCACTTGGACGTACTTCCGCAACCAAGGCTTCCGGGAGTGGAAAATGGCAAGGCTCCTTACTTAACCAAACCGACTAAAAGCAAATCACTTAAGCAGTTGCGCGATATTGCTACGGCTGTGACCCCGAATGATGTGGACGTTAAAGAACAAGTTGCTCATGTCCGTTATCGCAGTGAGGCTATAAAGTTATATGCCAAAAAGCGCGCAAATGGGGTTTGTGAAGGTTGCAGAATCGGGTCACCCTTTGAAACTAAGGCAGGACCTTATCTAGAAGTCCATCATTTAACTAGGCTTGCTGACGGTGGTGCTGACTGCCCGGAAAATGTTATCGCTCTATGTCCTACGTGCCATAGGAGAGCGCATTATTCAATCGACAGCAAAGAGTTCAACGAACAGTTGTTAAGAATAGCCCTTAGCATCGAAGAAAAAATCGCCCAACAAAGCATTTAAGAGTGATTCGCAACGCTTGGCGGTTTCGCTTCGCTCAAGTATAGCCAAGCGCCGCTCACACCTTAATGCAGCGTTAGGCTCTTTAGAGGAAAATAATGAACGAAAGTATAATTACGCTAATTGGTGCCTCAGTTAGTTTAGTGATTGCTCTGCTCTTTGCACTTTGGCAGATTTTGACTGTTTTGGTGGATGTAATTAAGTCTAAGAATGATCGTAAGCTAAAAGAAGACATTGCTAATGCACTTAAAAATGGTGTGCCAACCTGGGAACATATCAAAGTAATCGAATCATGTTACTCTTTGCTGTCTCCCAACTCCTTAAAGCGAAGTTTAAATAACCTAATAAAGCAAGAGGTTGTAAACGGAGTTACAGAAGATAGTAAATCCTTAGCCTTACTTGAGGAGTGGGCAAACAAGCTTAAGTCAGATGAACCATTTGAGGGAATACCACCAGAATTAAAGCTACCATTAGAACGAATAAGGCAAGAAGCTCCAGAACATCAACATATGATAGAGTTACTTGTTTCCCAACTTCAAGAATATACAGATCAAGCTAGAGGAGAGAAAAAACGAAACTCCGTAATTTCTATTATTGGTCTTCTAGTCGGTATTGGTGGTTTTGCTATTGGAGCGTATCAAATCTATGTTTCAGCTGACTCTGAGCATACTAGCCCACAACAAGAGGCAGTATTGACCACAGAGCCTAACAAATTGCTTAAGAGTGATTCGTAACGCGTGGCATTTTTACTTTGCGGTGGCTTAGGGTGATTAAGGCGCCGTGCGGTAGCTTTTGTATTGCGTTACTCACACCTTAGCAAGGCGTTATGCCTTATCAAGGAGTAATTATGTGGAAGCATCTAGTTAGTACACTAGAAAACAATAGTAGGTTTGAAAGTCCTGCGAGGAAGTTAGATATCGATAATGCTGAAAAATTACTCAATGTTTCGTTCCCGCGCCAATTGCAGGAATGACTTCAAGAAGCAAATGGAATCTATGGAGAGTACGATTTAGGATTGGTATGGCCATTGGATAAAATTGTTCATACAAATCTTCAGTTCCGCCAAAGCCCAAACTACAATCAACTATATATGCCGTTTGATTCCTTGCTATTTTTTGCCGATGCAGGCAATGGTGATCAGTTTGCATTTCCTATTCAGGCAGAACAAATCAGACGAGATGATGTTTTTGTATGGAATCATGAGGATGATAGCCGGTTTTGGGTTGCACCTGATTTGGAAAAATACATCGAGTGGCAATTAACAGGAAAAATAAGCACCTAGGCATAACAAAGCGTTTAAGGCGGATTCACAACGCTTGGCGACCTTAGCTTAAGTTGAATTTAGTGTTTACGGTAGAATGGTTTAGGTTTGGTGGTTGGCGTTGTTCACCACTTAACGCGGCGTTAGTTTGCATGGATAAACTCTCACCCCAGTTATTATTTCTAGGGTGAAAGTCGTGTTATTTCAGATGATTCTGGGGTAGCTGTGATTGACCCAAGACAGCAACGACTAAGATAAAGTCATGTTCTTTGGTGAAATAAGCTGTGTGTTTTCCAATCGGGAAATAAAAGCCATTTGGGTATATCTCGTCACAACTTCTTCCTAAGCCTGGATTATCAGCTAGCATCTGAAACCCTGATAGCAGAGTATCTTTGTAGTTACGCCACTGTAATTCAGAAAAGTTTTCAACAGTGTAGTTTTTTACTTTGCGCAAGTGAGATTGCGCTAAGTTACTTAGCTTGTATTTGTTCTTTTGCATAAGTTAGTTACAGCGAGTTCAGAAAGCTTTCGCCATCAACAGTGTTTCCATTGTTCAAGTCTTCTTTAGCTGACTTAAAGCAGTGTTTGAGGTACTCAACTTTCATAGCTTCTAGCTCTTCAAAGTCACGAATGGACATGACAACGACAGTATCTTTACTGTTTTTGCTGATTTTTACTGGCTCGCGTTGTGCGCTCAGAAGTAGTTCGCCGAAATTTCGTTTGGCATCATTGGCTGTTAATGTATGCATGGTCAGTTCCCAATTGAGTGTACAGTTAGATTATAATGCATCGCATGAAATGTTCAATTTAATTAAATCGTGCGATTTGTGTGAAATGCAAACTAACAAACTGTTCAAGAGGGATTCGCAACGCGTGGCATTTTTACTATGCGTTGGTTTTAGTGGTTAAGGTGGTATGCGGGGGCATCGGTATTGCGTCGCTCACCCCTTAACAGGGCGTTAGTTTGCAAGAGGAAAAACGCAACTATATCGCAAGCTCTAGTGGTAAAAGCTCAAAGTCTAAATTGTCGTATCGGCGTTCAATTTCAGTGTTAACTAGCGTGGTGGAAATCCAAAATTGGCATCGTTTCAACGGTTGATTTGTTCTTTGGTTCGGCGACTTTTTGGTTCACTGAGTCGAACTTTTTTGTTGAAACTCTGTTCGTTGAGTTTGTTGGTACAAAAGCCGATTTTCTCGCTGAAATGACGTTTTCTCTGGTGTGGTAAGTTCATGTGGTTTCATTGACTAGCCGCTTTGAGACTACGCCTGACTTAAATGCATCAAAGCACATAAAGCTTGTTGTTCGCAAAGTTTAAAATAAAGTAAAATCAATCCTTTGGGCCTGCAAACTAACAAACTGCTCAAGAGGGATTCACAACGCGTGGCATTTTTACTATGCGTTGATTTCAGTGATTAAGGTGGTATGCAGCGGCTTTGGTATTGCGTTGTTCACCCCTTAGCAGGGCGTTATGCCGCTATATGAAAAACGGGAGAGGACATGAAAGGGGAAATTGTTCGCTGGGTTGATGAGCGCGGTTTTGGGTTCATAAATTCCAATGAACTGGATGGTGACATTTTTGTTCATGTATCCAAGTTCAAAAAAGGATACCGACGCCCCCGAATAGGGGACCAAGTAGAGTTTCAACTGGCAAGTACTCAGCCTAAGTTAAGTGCGGAAAGTGCTCAGTTAGTCGGTGTCAAACCACAGAAAAGCAATTCTTTTTCAGTTGTATTATCAGCAGTTATCGTCGGTCTAATAGGCGCAGCCTTCTATCTGTTTTATATAGAGCCTAAGTTAAACCCTGCATATGAAAATATGGGGTTCAGTTGTCAAGGCAAGACTTACTGTAGCGAAATGGCGTCTTGTGATGAAGCAAAGTTTTATTTATCAAATTGTCCAAATGTCAAAATAGATGGCGACAATGATGGTACTCCTTGCGAGAGTCAGTTATGTGGTAGTTGGTAGGATCGGCATAACAAACTGTTTAAGAGTGATTCGCAACGCGTGGCATTTTTACTATGCGTTGGTTTTAGTGTTTAAGGTGGTATGCAGCGGCATCGGGATTGCGTTGCTCACACCTTAACAGGGCGTTAGCATGCGGGAGTAATATGAAGAAAATTCTCATCATCGGTAATTCTGGCTCAGGCAAGAGTTGGTTGTCGACCCAGTTATCCCGAAAACTTCAGTTGCAAGAAGTTAACTTGGACTCGATTGTATGGGAGCCAGGTGGCTATAATCAAAAACGCTCCACCGGAGCAATCGAAAATGAAATTGCTAGTATAAAGTCTCAATGCAACTGGGTAGTTGAGGGAGTATTTGGTGCTTTAGCCGAACAGCTTATTTTTTCTGCTGACATGCTGTTGTTTTTGGATTTGGAATGGTCTGAATGTAAAAGTTCTCTTTATGCTCGTGGTTCGGAGAGCTCGAAGCAACTTAATGAGGAACAGGCGGAGAAGAATTTTCGTGAATTATTAAAATGGGCTTCTGAATACTCGGTTCGCGAATCCAAAAGTTCACGACAGTTCCATCAGCAATTGTTCAGAGATTTTCACGGTTCTAAAGTACGTTTCACAACACGCTCTCAAGTGAATGAGTTTGTAGCGGAAACAACATGCTAACAAACTGTTTAAGAGTGATTCGCAACGCGTGGCATTTTCACTATGCGTTGGTTTTAGTGGTTAAGGTGGTATGCGGAAGCTTAGGTATTGCGTTGCTCACACCTTAACAGGGCGTTAGTTTACATGGATAAACTCTCACCCTAATTATGCTTCTAAGGTGAAAATCGTGTTATTTCAGATGATTCTGGGGTAGCTGTGATTAACCTAATACAGCAACAACTAAGATAAAGTTATCTTCTTTGGTGAAATAAGCTGTGTGTTTTCCTATCGGGAAATAAAAGCCATTTGGGTACATCTCGTCACAACTTCTTCCTAAATCTGGATTATCAGCTAGCATCTGAAACCCTGATAGCAGAGTATCTTTACTGTTTTTGCTGATTTTTACTGGCTCGCGTTGTGCGCTTAGAAGTAGTTCGCCGAAATTTTGTTTGGCATCATTGGCTGTTAATGTATGCATGGCCAGTTCCCAATTGAGTGCACAGTTAGATCATAATGTATCGCATGAAATGTTCAATTTAATTAAATCGCGTGATTCGTGCGAAATGTAAACTAACAAACTGTCTAATATTGATTCTCAACTCGTGGCATTAACTGGGCGTTGAGCTCAGTGATTAAATCGGTATGCGGCGGCTTTTGTATTGCGTTGCTCAACTCCAAAAGGTCATTAATACTCAAAGGTCAAATATGGATATTTACCCAGAAATCGAGTTATCTAAAGCGCAGCATAATGCAATTGAAGCTCTTAGAAACAAGTCGTTTCCTGAACATCAAGTTACTCGCTCTTACTATAAGCAACTCCCGCATATGAGAGTTCTGAATTACGAAGGCGATCAGTTAGTTGGTTACATGGGATTAGACTACAGAGTTGTTCGCGTTGGTGATGAAATTTATAAAGTATTAGGTGTGAGTGACTTTTGTGTCGAGAGCACAGCTCAAAGGCAAGGTATTGGAACAACAATGTTGTCTCAACTCAGCGATTATGCCTCAACTAAAGATGTCGACTTCATCATTTTAGTCTCCGATTTGGAGCGTTTTTATGTGGCTAATGGTTATCAGCGCCTTAACTCTCTAAGTTCTTGGTTGCGAGTTCACGAACATAAAAATTACGGTGTTGCTGTAGAACAACTAGATGATTTATATGTTAAACCTATCAGCGGTAAAACTTGGGCTGTTGGTCATATAGATTGGTTAGGGTATATATATTAGTCTGTATTGGGCTAATAATTGGTTCACAACAAGAGTGGTTACACATGGCATTTTCACTATGAGTTGATTTAAGTGATGTGGGGCAGTTTTGTATTGTGATACTCACTCTTTAATAATGTGCTGCAACTCTTAGGAAGCAAAAGGCTTAATTTATGGAATGTAGAGTACTAGTAACCAGCATAAGTATTGCTCTTTGTAGTGTAGGAATGGCCGCGAATCCACTAAGTATTCAAAGTGATGAGCAACTGTTTAAAAACTTCGCTCTCTCATCTTGAATTGCGACTAATTACAAAGGATCAGCTGTTGCGAAAGATGCGATAACGGCGATGCAAGGCTACAGAGAGTTTTCCGAGCTTCCTTTGGAGTCATTCTTTGGGGTTAGCGAGCTATTGGAAAAATATGATATGGTTATTTACAAATCAAAAAATGGTAACGTGATCAAATTGGCCTACTGTATAGACTTTTCTAATTCAGACGATGTTCATAAGCTATACATTAATGCGAAATCAGAGTTATAACAAACTGCTCAAAGTTGATTCGCAACGTGTGGTATTTTTACGGCGCAATACGTTGAGTGATTAAGATGATTTTTAGTGGTTTCTGTATTGAATTACTCATCTCTTAGCGGGGCATTATGCGGTGATGTAAATATGAAGATATTTTTAATAGTAGCAACACTCGTTCAGTTCACTTTCCTGAGTTTCTCGAAATACTATTGCTCAATTGCAAATGAGGTGCTTAGAAAGGCGGTGGAAACTAAAGAGAGTAACTTTCTATCTTTCCTTGATAAGTATGATTATTACAATGACTTAGATAATTATCTAGGCTTAGCGTCCGCTACAGTGTGGGTTATGGTCGTGCTCGTGATAAAGTTGAAAAATGTATCAAGCACCGACATGGCTCATGTGGCTGTTTGTTTGCCGTTATTTTTTCATATGATTTTGATGTCGATGTAGCTTCAATAGCTGTGGTTGGGTGATTAGGTACAACAAACTACTCAGGCTAGCGTACCATACATAGCATTTCCAATTAGCGTTTCTTATACCTTACGGGAGCGCTTTCCCACAAGGAGCAATATGTGATTGTAGTAGCAAGGTTTTCTTTTCCTCATGAAGCTCATATTGCGAGAGCAAGCCTAGATAGTGTCGGAATAGAAAGTTACATCGCTGACGAGCACACGGTAAATACTCAGTGGCTTTATTCAAATGCAATAGGCGGCGTCCGTCTGATGGTGGCCGAAAGTGATGCAGAAGATGCGAAACAAATACTTAGTAGCGATTTCTCAGAATCATTGGGAAATGAAGTTGACGTTGATGAAGAAAAAGACGTTTGCCCTAAATGTGGTAGTAAAGATCTATTTGCATTTACAAAAGGTAAACGCCCAGCTTTCTTAGTTTTTATTTTACTGGGTTTTCCACTGTTTTTTTACAAGCATGGTTATAAGTGTAAGCAGTGTGGGGAGTTTAGTGAAAAACTTTAAATCTTCAGATAACAAGGCATTAAAGAGACAACTTGTACTCGTAGTATTTTTACGATGAGTTAGGTCTAGTGCCTATACAAGAAGTCAGAGTTACTGCTTGCTTACAAGCAAAGCATTATACGATAGTGAAGGAATAACATTGAATGAGTGAAATTAAAACAATAGAGCAGTTAAAAGAAATTTACGCAGAGCCAAGTGCGAGAGCTAAAAATAAAGCTCTGCCTGTGCTGGATGTTCATGCGATTACATTAATTAATAACTGCCATTTTGCAGTTCTAAGTACCGCTGATTCACAAGGGTATATCGATCTTTCTCCTAAAGGAGGGGAGCCTGGCTTCGTAAAAGTTTTAGATGAATCAACATTGTTGCTCCCTGATAGCTCGGGGAACAATCGTATCGATAGTCTAAAAAATATCATTAGTAACCCCAAGGTAGGGTTGTTATTGATGGTAAATGGTATTGATGAAGTGCTCCGTATTAAAGGAATCGCAAGTATTCACACCGACGCCAACTTGATATCTGCTTGCCCCGATGGAAGTAAAGATCCTAAGGTTGTTATCAAAATAGTCATCGAGAGTATGTACTTTCATTGTGCGAAAGCGGTGATGAGAGGGAAACTTTGGTCTGATGACTATAAAGTAAATCGCTCAATTCTCCCTTCATTAGCTCAAGTCTTTAAAGATCAACAAAAGTTAGAAAGTAAAGCGCTTAATCAAGAAGAGATGTTGAAATATTACCAATCTAGCCTTTAGAACGAGCGTGGTAATATATTGAAAAGATAGAAAAATCAGGTTCGACCGTACTCTGCGGAAGTATGGATTAGGTTTAGTGGGGATGTTACTGTCTCAATAGCGTTAGTTCACAAATAAACAATTGTTAGTCCAAATTTTAAAATGAAAAATGCAGGAAAATTTACTCTAGAACATTACGTTTTGGCTAGTTCGGGAGTTAGGTGTGTTGGACAAATGATTGATCTTTTTGTCAGTTTTAGCATTTTTACTCTCGTTTTATGGGTCGGCTTAGAAATCGGTATTGAAAAAGAGCTTGTGCGCGCTACAGCAGTAACTGCGACTGTATCGTATTACCTTTTTTCTGATTGTTTACCAAATGGTCAAAGTGTGGGTAAAAAACTTTTGGGCATTGCAGTTATAAGTGCAAGAACGGGTAAAAAGTGCAATATTTTTCAGTCGCTCTTTCGAAATGTTATTACTCCATTCTTCGGTTTTATTGACTCAATTTTCATTCTTGGTAAAAAGAGGCAACGTCTCGGTGATAAGTTAGTGAGAACGGTGGTGGTAGTGCACTAAATTGATAGCGCTGAGGACTAGGGTTCAAGTCGGGCTTTGTTTTCGTGGTGGAACAGCCTCGCTTAGGAGGTAGCGTTACTCACATACTTAATGTAGCGTTGTAAGAAAATTGGTATTGGAGTCCAAGTTTTATGTCAGAAAAAGAGAAAATGTTAGCAGGTGAGCTTTATGACCCAAGTGATGAAGAGTTATTAAAGTTAAGGTTGAGCGCTAGGTTACTAACTGAAAAATTGAATGCCACGTCTGTTGAGCATAAACAAAAGCGAGTTCAAATAACTAAGCGCTTGTTCGGCACAACAGGTGACGATATTCATGTTGAATCTTCTTTCAATTGCGACTACGGATCCAACATTCACGTTGGAGATAATTTTTACGCTAATTTTGGTTGTGTGATTTTGGATGTTGCGGAAGTTAAGTTTGGTGATAACTGTTTACTCGGGCCTCAAGTTGGAATTTATACTGCGACTCATCCCTTAGATCCTATCGAGAGGAACAGTGGTTTAGAGCTAGCAAAGCCCATAAACATTGGTGACAATTGTTGGATAGGTGGCCATGCCGTAATCAACCCTGGCGTAACACTTGGGAACAACGTGGTGGTAGCCTCTGGCGCAGTCGTTACAAAGAGTTTTGGAGACAATGTCGTTGTTGGTGGCAACCCAGCCAGAGTACTGAAGGAAATCGTCACTAAGCGATAATAAAGTATATGGACTATTTTAAGCCTGAGTTTAGGACTTATGATCAACTCACTCCAAGCTTTGATGCGTTCAGCGGTTACTTGTTGACGCACTTGAATGTCTAAAATTTGCTTCAATATAGAATCGTGACACGTGGCGCTTTTACCGTGCGTTGAGCTTGTTTAAAAGTCTCATACGAAATCATTTGTATTACGTGTCTCACACTTTTATTGTATTTTCGTCACCAATAACAAACCAAAAGGCTGGCTCCAAAATGTTAGTAACAAAGATTGAAACGGAACGATTAATTCTAAGAGAGCTAGTTGAAGATGATGCAAGCGAATTGTTTGACATCTTCTCAGACCATGAGGTCATGAAATATTGGAACTCTGGCCCTTGGGTTTCAATTGAAGAAGCGCGGACATTTATAGCCAAGAGTACACAGGCCATGAATAGCAATACAGAAGTGACACTAGGCATCTTCCTAAAGAGCAATGGCCAACTTCTGGGTAAGATAATGCTGTTTAATCACGTGAAAGAGTCTAGGCGCGCAGAAATTGGCTTTGGCGTTAGTCGTCATTTCTGGGGTAAAGGCATTGTATTAGAGGCGGGAACTGCATTAATCGAACACGCATTCAAAACACTGAATCTACGTCGAATCGAGGCTGAGATAGATCCAGACAATACTTCTTCAGGTAAAGTCTTGGAACGGTTAGGTTTTATAAAGGAAGGTTTCCTAAGGCAGCGTTGGGAAGTGAATGGAGTAGTCTCAGATTCCGCAATTTACGGGTTGTTAGCTAAACCCCTAGACAGCGTTTAGTACCCGGCCTTAAAAGCATCCAATAGATCTAGCCTGCTCGCATTCAATACACAGCCTTACACTTGACGGCGAGGTTTCTTGAATTGACTTGGTGGTCACTGAATGTACTATCAAGGATAGGACTTACTGCAAGGATAGCAGCATGAGCGAGAAATTATTTTGGGTTAATCCCTACCAAACAGAACTTAACTCAAGAGTGACCAATGTAGACGGAAATAAGGTTGAATTGGACCAGACTATCTTCTTTGCAGAGTCTGGAGGCCAAGAGAGTGATAAAGGAACGATTAATGGTATTCCGGTTTTGATTGCTCAAAAGTTAGGTGTTCGACTTATTTACACATTGGAATCCTCTCCAAATTTTACTCTTGGTGACATTGTAACTACGAGTATTGATTGGAAGCGTAGATACGCCTTAATGAAGCTACACTTTGCGGCTGAAGTGGTGCTCGAGATGTTTTATCAGCGTCGGGAAGGCATTGTTAAGATAGGCGCGCATATTTCTGAAAATAAGAGTCGCATAGATTTCGAGTGGTCTGAAAATATTGGTCCGTTATTGAAAGAAATTGAAACTGATGTGCAAGATTTGATTAACTCTGATTCAGTTATTATTAGTGACTTTTCCGATCAAGAGAGTGAAAGAAGGTATTGGAGAGTGGATGGGTTTGCGCAAGTACCTTGCGGTGGCACTCATTTAAAGCGCACATCAGAAGTCGGCCAAATTCAATTAAAACGCAAGAACATCGGTAAAGGCAAAGAAAGGGTAGAGATAACCTTATGCTCGTAAGTCGATAGGGCATTAGAAATAGATTCCTAACACGTGGCATTTTAATTCATGGTGAGATTCACATTTGCGATATGATGGTTGAGATTGAGGGCGTGTTGGCTACTTCTTAACAGGGGCGAGAGGATGATATGTCGAAAGTAACATTGAAAGGCTTTATTTTAGTTCCGGAAAAGGATTTAGAATTAGTAAAACATGCGTTAATAACTCACAAAAGGCTCACGTTAGAAGAGCCGGGCTGCCTTACTTTTCTTGTGACTCAAAGCTCGACTAATCCTTTTCGTTTTGATGTCTATGAAGAGTTCGTCGACAAAGCCTCTTTTAAGCAACATCAGGAAAGAGTTCAAGCCTCGCATTGGGGAAAAGTAACTGCCAATGTTAAACGTCAATACGAAATCTTTGAATGTGTGCATGACTAATAGAATCGGAGTGATTTAGAGCGTTTACACTTTGCTTTTCAAGTTGCTCTACGCTCTACTATGTTGCTTTATTCAGCTATTCACCTGGCTTAGTGTTCTTAATACTTTGCCGTATTAAATCTAGAAATTTTAATGGAAGTGTTATGTTTAGAGTTGTGTATGAATGGCGTGTGCCAAGTGAAAAAATGGATGAGTTTCAAAATATATGGCGTTCGACGACAGATTCAATTCATCAGTCAGTAGATGGGGCGCTTGGTAGTTTTATGCTTCGTGCTTACGATGTACCGGAAAAGGTTTTAACTATTGCCAAGTGGCGAACACGTGAAGACTGGGAGCGGTTTTGGGGAACTAGTAACCCAGAAAAAATGAAGAAGATGAGTGAAATTGCAGAGCGTATTTCAGTTGAACCATTCGATGAAATTGAAGATAGAACTAAGTAGGGCTAGAAGCAAACAACAGAAACGTTAAAGTGATGCCTAATGCACAGTTTGGCGGATAATATGAAAGACAACCTTAACGAAGGAACGGGGTTATGCAGATTTTAATTGTTGGAGGTAGTAAGGGGCTAGGAAGGTTCTTGGCTACGAACTTACAGGGTACAGAAATTTATACGATTTCTAGATCAAAGCTAGTTGAGGATGGAGTAGTTTCTGTTTGTATTGACGTTGATCCCGATAAAAAACCAGATTACACGTGCTTCAAAGGTGCAGAGTTTGACATCATAGTTTATTTGGCGTCCATGTGGGGAGAGTCTTCAGAATTGACAACAAACGAACTGATTGAGTTTATGAATGTTGGCCCGATTGGGTTTCTTAATCTAGTCAATGAACTTAACGCTTTAGGTTCACTTAACGATAAATGCAATATTGTATCTATTGGATCTACAGCCGAGCTTTCAGAAAGTAGTGAATACCCTGCATTCACCCTCAGTAAAAGATTACTCAAAGATATTTCTAGCCAGCTGCAAAACGTTTATCGTGATTACCGCTTTACTCACTTTACAATAGGTGGGATCGGGCATGCTGAAGAGGAACGTATTGAGTATTCGAGTGTTTTGGAGATTATAAATATGCTAACCAAGCTTGATCCAAACACATACCTTTCAAATATGCATATAAAGTCCAAGCTAGGTATGTAGCTCTCAAGCTGTATTACGTACCTGCTTCTATGGTTTGGCATCATGTGCATTCTTTTTATTGAGCTATGGTTATAACTCCAATGAAAGGAGTTTACTTATGTCATACATTGATGGGTTTGTCGCTGCAGTGCCGACAGCGAATAAAGAAAAGTATATCGCACACGCAAAAATAGCAGCAGAAATGTTCAGGGAGTTTGGGGCCTTAAAGGTTGTTGAGACGTGGGGGAGTGAAGTACCAGATGGTGAGATCACATCATTTCCCATGGCAGTTAACGCTGAAAGCAACGAAACCGTTGTGTTTTCGTGGGTAGTCTGGCCTTCAAAAGAAGTTCGGGACTCAGGGTGGCAGCGGATCATGGCTGATCCTCGAATGAGTCCAGACAATAACCCAATGCCCTTTGATGGAAAGCGTCTCATTTATGGCGGATTTGATGTTATTTTGGAGCAGTAAAATACCAAAGAATCTCAACTCGATTCGTAACACTTGGTGTTTTAATCAGTATTACGCTTCTGATGTACGTTCAATAGAGTATTCCGCGATAAGTGTTGATAAAACTCCATTTGGAGGCTTAGAGTAAAAATGGAAGAGATAAATTATTCACTGATTGTCGTATCAGCTATCGCTGCCATCGTTAGCCCCGGACCTGCAACTCTTGCGATAGCAGGCACGTCAATGAACCACGGTCGACGCTTTGGAGGGTATTTGGCTGCAGGTGTTTTAACGGGGTCTTTATTTTGGTCAACCTCAGCCGCTTTTGGTCTCGCAACCATACTCTATAGCAATGTTTGGCTTTTTGAAATTCTTAGATATTGTGGGGCATTTTATCTTTTATATTTGGCTTTAAAGTCCGTACATTCTGCCTGCAACATCGAGCAGCTAAAGTTACCCAAAACATACGTAACGACAAAGAAGGGTAACTACTTAACCGGAGTGTTAATTCACTTAACTAACCCAAAGGCTATTCTGTTTTTCGGTGCGCTTTATTCGATAGGGGTTCCTCCTACGGCCAGTCCGTTGGAATTGTTGTCGGTAATTTTTGTTGTAGGGCTGGTTAGTGCTTTGGTTTTCTTTGGCTATGCTTTTCTTTTCGCGTATAAAAAGGTCAGGCAAACCTATCTCAGATCCAAAGCAGTTTTTGAAGGCGTGTTCGCGTTATTTTTTGGTGTGGCAAGTATTAAGTTGCTGCTTAGTGAGGCAGGAAAGTGAAGCACAAAAGGCTTGAAGAAATAAGAATAGATAATCTATCTGATTTGACGGTCTATTAAGTATACTAAGTAGCCGATTTGTTAACTTCCATAAGAGCTGCTGGCTAGAAAAAGCTTACAACCAAATGATGCTAAATATTATCATTCAAAGGGCTAACAAAGGCCCATAATTTAATTCGTATCACTGTTCATGATTGTGCTCTTCGTGCAGTGCTGTAGTATTAGTAACGTGTTGTTAATACTAAATATAACCAATTGAAACCTGGACGTTGCATTACTTGTAGTTCGATGAAATGTTATCCCGCAAGACGTTAATTTGGAGAAAAGAATGGATTCAAACTCACTATTATTATTTGTTGTCGCTTGTCTCGCTATCAACATGATTCCTGGACCTGATGTAATTTATATTGTTTCCAATACAATGAAAGGTAAATTATCTGCTGGGCTGAAAGCGGCTCTGGGGCTTGGTGTTGGTTACTTTTTTCATACACTAGCGGCATGTTTAGGTTTGTCAGCAATAATTCTGAGTTCATCTTTGGCTTTTAGCGTTGTTAAATGGTTAGGGGCTGCTTACCTAGTTTATTTAGGTGTTCAGTCATTACTGTCCATGTGGCGTGGAGAAAGTAAAATCGTTGAAAACAAAAATGTTGATAATAATAAAAATGTGTTTGTTCAGGGAGTTATCGTCAGCGTCTTGAATCCAAAAGTAGCGCTATTCTTTCTCTCGTTTCTGCCTCAATTTATTGATACGTCTGCAAGCTCAACATCAATGCAATTATTAGTACTTGGCTTGCTGTTCAGCGTACTTGCGACGACATGTAACGTTTTGTACGCCTCTGTGGGTAATTGGGTATTTAGTCGTCCACACTCTCAGCGTTATTCAAGAACTCTTGAAGGTGTTTCAGGTATTCTACTTATCAGTCTAGCGAGTAAAGTGGCATTTAGTGATCGTTAGATACAGGGCATTTTATTCTCGTGATTATTATATGGCTAATGTTTGCTCAATCTATACGCTAAATGAGTGCTATTGCATAGGCTGAATCACAAATTTCAAAAATACCAATAAGTGAACGTATTTATTTATAGTATGGTTGGCGCGATTTTATCGTAGCTAGGTTAATAACATGAAAAATAAAGTAATTCTGTGTTCCGCATTCCTTTTGGGTTTGTCAGGTTGTGCTTCTGTTCCTACTGTTGATTCGACAGTATCAAATCAAATGAAATCATTTGAAGCACCTCAAAAGGGGAACGCAGGGATTTACATTTACCGAGAAGATGCTTTTGTCGGAGCAGCGCTTAAAAAGTATGTTTACGTCGATGGGGAATGTATTGGTGAAACCGCTCCTGGTGTATTCTTCTACCATGAGGTCGAAGGCAATAAAGAACATCAAGTAAGTACAGAGTCTGAGTTTTCTGAAAATCACTTAACTATCTTAACGGAAGAGGGCCGTAATTATTTCGTTAATCAATACATTAAAATGGGTGTATTTGTTGGTGGTGCGGGCGTAGAACTCGTAGACGAAAGCAAAGGTAAAGCAGAAGTACTAAAAGTCGACATGGCAGAAAAAGGAAACTGTTCTTCGATCTAGTTTTACAAACAGACCGCTTTTTAGATTAAAAACACATTATCAATGTAACCCAACGCTTGATGAGATCCATTCAGCGTTGGGTTTTGTATTTTTGGCAAACAGTATACCTATTTCAGACCGCATGATTTGCCACCTCCTAGCTTGAGCCAATTTATCGTTCAAAGTATCTACTTGTGAAACGTGAATTTTCGAGAGGATTTCGTAGGGAGCAATCCTACAAACGCGATTAGCTGATATGCCATTCCATCATTAACCTTGTCGAGTGTATTGCTAAACTAGGTAGCGGTGTGTCTCCTCTCATTAAACAAATAATAGGTATATCAGTTTTAGCTTCTATGCCTTTACATCATGCACTCGGAGCGCAATTTAAAATCAAAGGGCTAACATCAATATTAGAGAAAAATCTTGAAAGTCACCTTACACCACTAACGAAACTCTCTGTTTCAAACATTACCTCAAATCGACTAACGCAGATGGTTAATAATGCGTTAAACCCTTATGGCTACTATCATTCCGAGCTCAATGTTCAGAGATCAGAGAATGATCTCATCACGCTTGAGGTTGACGCGGGGGAGGTGATGTTGGTCAAAAAATCTAATCTTGCTGTGTCGGGAGAGGCCAGTAACGATCAGGATTTCATCGAACTAATCAATCAAGCTCAACTTAAGCAAGGGCAGCCGTTGCTTCATTCTGAGTACGATACGCTAAAGCGAAACTTGATTTCATTGGCTCAGCAAAAAGGTTATTTAGATGGACGTTTTATCGAATCGTCTTTGGAAGTCATTCCAAGTTTGAATCAAGCCCATGTGAATCTGCATTTCTCTAGTGGTTCTCGTTACCAATTTGGAGAACTCTCTGTTCTTACGTCGGGTATCGAAACGGCACGAATAGAAGCGATGAGAACATTTGAACGGGGCGACGATTTTGATACTTTGAAATTGAGTCAATATCAGGCCGATCTCTCCAGTACTGATTGGTTTCGCAGTGTGATTGTGAAAGCGGATTTCGAGGAGATATCCGATGGCCATAAGGTGCCGATAGAAGTGCTCGCAGAGCCGAATTCACGCAATATTGTGCAAGTCGGTGGTGGGTATTCGACAGACTTGGGATTACGCGCTTCGCTGAACTGGACCAAGCCTTGGTATAACGCACGTGGACACAGTTTTGAGGCACAAGCGTACGCTTCCAAACCGGAACAATCACTATTACTTGGTTACAAAATTCCCACCCAAAATGTTCTAACGGATTACTACGGGATTCAGTTTGAATCTAAGCATGTCGACTATCGAGACACATCGAGTTTTTCTAATGATTTATCGTTTGAAAAACACTGGCAGTTAGACAGTGATTGGCAAAGCACCATGCACGTTCGTTATTTGCAAGAAAGTTATCGACAAGCGTCGGAGAATAACGAATCACAGTTGTTATTACCGGGGGTGACATTTTCACTGCTTGATCGCAAGAACGATCAATTAGAAGTAAGGCACCGTCACGTTTACTCATTGGAATACTCAGATCCTAATTTTTTCTCCGATTCTCGTTTGCTGCGTATTGAGGGCAATAGTGTTCTGTCATGGGATATTAGTCAAAAACACAAGTTTCACTTTCGTTCTAATGTCGGTATTAATGTCGCTGACACTTTGAGCGATATTCCATCCTCGTTACGCTTCTTTGCGGGAGGTGATGGCAATCTTCGTGGTTATGGTTATGAGTCTATCTCTCCTAGAGATGAGAATGGCGATTTAACGGGTGCCCGTTACATGTTTACTGCTGGGCTGGAATATCAATATCAGGTCTACCGCCAATTGTGGCTTGGGGCATTTTATGATGTTGGTGATGCCTTCAACGATAGGGTGGATTGGAAAAGCGGTACAGGGTTGAGTTTGATATGGAATTCAAAATACGTGCCCGTCAAAGTGGACTTTGCTTATGGTTTAGATGCTCCTCAAGGAGACCAATTCCGCGTTCACTTTTCGCTAGGCACGCAGTTTTAGCGGACATTAAAAAGGCTCTCATCCTTGCAGATAGAGAGCCTTTTAAGTCTTGATTGTTTAGAGTTCGAACTCACCATTCAGTTTCTTGAATATCCAGTTAGGTGCCTTATGCCATCCACCATAGTTTGGATTCTTAGTATGGATCTCATTCATTGATTGCCACTGAGTTTGGCCTTGTTCATCTCGAGATACTCGCCAAAACAGTTCATCTTGTTGCCGAGTTAAGTAGTGCATGACATGTTCTGCAAAGGCTCTGCTTTGGACCAACACACCAAATTCCATATTGAGGAAATCCGATCTTGGGTCGAAGTTTGATGAGCCGATATAAGTCAGCCGATCATCGAGTATCACCGTCTTGTTGTGATAATAAGTATCCGCATGGAAGTAATGGTCATCATTTTTCGCTTGGTTTTTGTACTCAAGTATATGAACGCCCTTATCCAACAGGGTTTGGCGATGCTCCTCGTAATAAGCCGGAATAAAGCCAGAATCATTAGAAGCAGACGAGTTCGTCATTAACGTGATGTCCGCTTTTTGCTCCATCAAGGTATCAATAAAGGCAAATTCACCATCACTTGGTACCACGTAAGGCGTTGATATCACGGCTTTAGACGCAGTGGCTATTTGTTGCCAAACTTGGTGTTCTGCACGTTTTCTAAAGTAGGGTTTGTTGTTTTCTAACTTGTTTAATGAGTCGAAAACGGGGGTGACTTGCGCAGTGATGAAGTCGGGACTGGTCAGGTGTTTAACCTGTTTTTCAACTTCCGCCAGAATGATGCTTTTGTCTTTCTCACCTTTATTAAGCGCTTTAGTAAACGCGGAATAGTTTGGGGTAACGTTAACGATGTTTTCTATTGGCGTGACATGCTCGCTTTTCCAAAGTTGTTGGTAGTTCTGGTCGAACACTCGAATAATGCTGCCTTTGAACAAGACGTCCATATCAAAGAAGTTCGCTTTGCGGCTGTAACCAAAATAGTCGTTGCCAATGTTACGTCCACCTAGAATCATCCATTGATGGTCGACGTTGAAGTACTTCTCGTGCAGACGATTGTCCAAACGTTGTTGATGAGTAGAGAAGTTGACGGCGCGACCAATCCAGCCTGACTTACGTGAATCAAACGGATTGAATAAACGGATTTGAATGTTGTCGTGAGCGCTGAGATCAGCAAGCCATTTCTCGTTAAACACCAATAAATCATCGAGAGTGAGTCGAACTTGCACGCCTCGATCTGCTGCTTGCTTGAGTTCATTGAGTAGCATCAAACCAAGCGTGTCACTCTCCCAAGAAAAGTAAGTCATATCGATGCTTTGCTGAGCGTTTCTTACCAGTTCAACACGACGAGCAAAGGCTTCTGGAGCGGTAGGAATTAAGTAAACTTCGGATTGATGTTGAGTAGTTTGCCAATTGGCTTCAAAATCCGGTTCAACTTGAGGGTAGGGCTGGGCACAGCCAACCAACAGCGCGCCGAAGATAAAGAGTAGCAGAGCACGAAGGGCGTTAGGAAACATGAGTTAACCTTCCTAATTATGTTCAAGGAATAAGGATGAAAAAAGCCAGCGGACTGGCTTTTAGGTATTCGGTAACGAGTTTTTAGTGGCTGAGGATGAAGTTACATGTGACTCAGAATCAGCCCAAGTTCCTCGAGACCGTTGAGGCGACCTTGGCGCAGTTTTGGATCGATGCCTGAGTGATGAGCATTGTCCCAGTCTTGTGTGGATTGAATACCGCCATCGTTATCGATCAGCAAAACTCGATCAGTCGCACTGTTGTATTGGAAGTCTTCAAATAAACGTTCGCTAAACCACATACGAGAGAGCTCGTTCATCATTGCTTTGTCTTTGCTACCTGGACGAACACTTGAACCATCAAGCTTTAATGCTTTATTAAACACAAATGGTAATTCCGATGCATTGCAAGCGCCGACAATACAACTGATGCTTTTGAGTAAATCGCCAACGTCGAGATCGCCATTTTCACCTTTGGTATTGTAAGTCCATACGTTGAATCCAGGTTTGTAGTCAAAGTAGTAGAAGCTTGGCGTTGCTCCTGTTGCTTCTTCAGTTGAAACTTTATGACGGTTTGGACCCGTGAAGAGCAAATCATGCAACATGGTTTTGAATTGCTGCATGTTTTTCGCCGCGCCATTCAGTTCGCTTTCATCGTTAGGGAAGAAGTCAGCCAGAGCAAGTAACTCCGTGCTTGAATCGGAGTTCCCCAAACCGAAGAACAACTTAGTCATCGCCTCATAAGCGGTGCTAGGCAGCAGTTCCAATAAGTCAGAAAGATCGAGTTCAATCGAAGCTGAATCGTTGAGTAATGAACGATATTCAGCGCGTAAACGGTTTAAGTTCGTTTCCGATTCTAGCCACTCCACCATGTATTCGACGATTAAGTTTTCGTCACCACTTTCAATGACTTCTGGCGCTTCTTGGCTCAAGATTTCAGTGATAGTTGGGATCAAAAATGTCAGGCTCGGTAGCATGCCCAGAGTATTGCTTTCTGCACTGTTTGAGCCAATTACCGTCGGTACGATCCATTCACTCTCAATGGCTTGCTCAGTAAAGTGATAGCCTGGTACTTCTTTCACTAGAAACGCTGGTGGGCGATGCTCGATGTAAGGCGCAAATGGCATCAATGTAGCTAATGGGCTGTTGTCGCGTGTTGGGCTTATAACCGGAATATTCACGGCGGTCAGTACCCAGTTCTTAAGACGTTGAATAGGATCAAGCATCTCGCTTTGTACCTTCATGATCTCTTCAAGTGGTAGTAACGCAAGATCTTCAACGCTTTGCTCTGGTCTTTGGCTCTTGGCAACATCGTAACTTTTATATTCAAAGCCGTAAGGGTTGCTTTGCATGATGGCACGTTGAAAGTGCTCACCTGCGATTGCAGCATCGCCTTTTGATTGCTGTAAAATTCCCACCGCCATGGCACCCGCACCTTGACCCATGAGTGTCACGTTTTGCGGATTGCCGCCGAATGCCTCTATGTTTTGTTGAACCCATTCAAGCGCGTGTTTTTGATCGCCTAGACCAAAGTTACCGCCTTCAGGGTTGTCCAAACCATCGATCCAAACACTGCCTAGCAAGCCCAAACGATAGTTAAAAGTAACTGCAATAAACGGGTTACCATCGTCAGCACCTTGTGCAACCACCATATCACCATGAATCAGCGGTTCTGAGCCTGCGCCGTATTCAAAGTCTCCACCGTGAATAAAGACATAAACTGGCAAATCTGCGTACGCTTCTATCCCGGTTGGTCGCCAAATGTTTAGGTTCAAACAATTTTCTGACTGCGTTTGAGTCGTGGTTTTTAATTGCGGACACGCATCACCGAACTGAGTCGCATCAATATCGCCTTCAAGTGGGGCTACAAGGCTGTGCTTAAAGCGGTCTGCTTGCGCAAATTGGATACCTTTGAACGCCTCTACCGCTGCCAGTTTTTCATCCGCATCAAGCGGTGTGATGACAAGGGACTCTTTGGTCGCTTGAATGGTTGCATCGCCAATTTCCAAAGCGATTTGCTCTGGTGGTAAGGGTTGTAGTGGCTTCGGGCCGTTAGGAACGCTAGGTTTACCAGAGTCATCACTGCAAGCTGCTAAGGCAAGAGTGATGGTAATGGCTAAAGTTGAGCGATTGAGTAAAGTCATTGTTATGTCCAAAAGTCATTTGGTGCGTACACCGAAAATGTTAAACGGCATCTAACAAGCGACGTCCTGACGCTTTGGCATTAATCCGTGAATGGTTGGATGGCTTGTTGTATTGATGGCTCAAATGGTAGGACATCGGCGACAGTTTCAGTAATCGCCTTTGTAGGATGCAGTCCTACCATCGTCTAGGGGCGGGCTCTTTATGAGAGCTAGAAACGGTAACCAAGATTTAAGGTTACTGACTCTCGAGTTTCCCCTTTGTTATAGAGAAAGGTCAGGTTGTAGTTTTTGCCGATTTGCTTATTGAAACCAGTCAAAAACGCCCATTGATTAAGATCTACACCAATGTCGTAATCGAATTCGATATCACCACTTTTTACATGCCCGTCCATTCGAGCGTCCAGTCCTTGATATTCTGCTCCGACAAAAAACTGCGTGCGATAATCGACAAGTTGATAACCCAACATCGGCTGTACAGTAACAATACCATCGCCCCAATCATCTAAGCCCTTTAAGCGAGTTTGCGAATAGGTACCAGTGACAGAAGCAAAGAATTCTTTATAGCCAACCGAAAGGGTTGTACCTATACCACGAAGGTCATATTCCAAATGCAGCGGCACGTCTAGGCGTCCGCGACTACAAAGTGCAGATAAACCATCGCAAAACTTATCACCTAATCCTGGCAGTTTATCGTTCAGCTTATCTTTTATGTACTGGCCACCTTCACCCGTGTAGGCGGCATCAACATTGGCATCGACATTAACTTTTCCGATGTAACCAAATACATTCCAAAATGGCAGGATGTTTACATCGCCACGAAGCGTCATGCTCTCAGCACTCACGATGCCGACACTGTCTTCTGGATCAAACAGTTCATTAAGGCCGATGCCTTCAATCGTGAAATCATTAAATGGAATATTCATATCTTGATTTCGATACGCTAGTGACACACCAAACGGCAGAGGCAAATCGATACCTTGACGACGAACCATATCACCCATTAAAGGAAAAACTCGGTCTAGCTTAACACTGGCTTCTTGCATGCGTGGATCAGAGACCTCATTCAAGCGTTTTTCGTCTAGTACTTGCACGCCAATCTTATCTTCATAAATCGCTACCGGTTTTACGCTGCTCATCATTTCGAGTGGTTTATTTTTCTTTGAACCAACTATCTTGGTGTTTTTACTGGCAATCGCAATTTTGCCTGATGTTAATTTCTGGAAGAGGATCTCTTGATCGTAAGAATCCACTTGGTAGTTGTGATGTGTGAACGGTTTATCGTTGGTAATGACCATACGTTTCGGTTCACCATTAACCAACTCAATATCAACGCTTAAAAAGCGGAAGTAGGCGATATCTTGAGGAAGACCGTATTTTGAGTAATTAAAACTGATGATCACATTACCATTCTGATCCTCTTTGGCTCTTACTGATGACGGGTCAAAACTCTCCGCGTAGTTTCGAAGGCGGTATTCTGTTCGTGTGAAAGCTTCGATCTCATCAAGTACTTTTTCATTTTCATCGAGTTGTTCAGGGTTGTACTTGATACGCAGGTCAATGTTGCCTTTGTTATCGGTGTTCTTAACCAAGTAGACGGACGAATCGCGAACGCTATCACCGATTTTAACACTTCGGTGGGCATGCTCGACCAAATGCTCGCCTTGAACTAGAGAGCTGATGGCCAGTTTTGGTAAATCATGACTGATACCGTATTTGTCGAACAGTGCTCGGCCTTGCTCGATTACTTCGTTGTAGGTCGTCGTCTCTTCAGCGGCGAAGCCAAAAGTGGGGGTAGTAAGCATTAGTGCGCTCGCGAGCACAGTAAGAGAAGACGTCTTGCCGGCGCGTAATTCAAAAAAACTCATGACAGTTTCCACTCTGAATAGTCTCAAACCTTCGAGACTCAGACAGTTAATGTGTCACTGAACTTCTTGTTCAGTTAGATAGATATGTTTGCTGTGATTGACGTTGTGAATGCATGGTTTTCGATTGCATTTCGTGAATCAATGAGAGGATTTTATGAGGTGAAGAGAAATACCGTTAATCGCTTTTGATGGATACTATCCTCGCTTTATGGGTTACGAAAGAATAATGGCTAGCTCACAAACAAACAGCCCCGCATAGCAGAAGCAATGCAGGGCTTTAGTTTCAAGTACGGAGCTGACGCTTAGACCGTAACGCGAACACGAAACAGATCAGTAAACAACTTGGCAATCATCAAAATGATCATAATGTTTACCAGCATCAGCAAGGGCGTTTCAATTCGATACGCTGGGGTTAAATTGAGCGCTCCTGATGTCAAGACAACCAATAAGTTAATACCTAGAATTCTGTGTACCATCAGTTTTGGTGTGGAAAAGACTTTCCAAATTACGATGATGTTGATGAAGTAGAATAGCCCAAGCTGCCAAAGCTCGGTCATCATTGGCATTAGGAAAATGTATTGCAATAGAATCACCGTGCCAGTGCCTATCACACCAAAAAATGCATCTTTAATAATGCTTGGTGGCATAGTAGGAACGATTGAAGAGAACACGCCTGCTAGCATCGGAAAAATGAAACCTCCGGGTACGGGCAGATAAATCCAGATCAACAAAGAAGTGACGAACATGGATACACCTTGCAATACCTTTCTGCCGTCTTCATTCAAATGCTGGATAAACGTTCGATGCTCGTGATGCCAAACCGTGTTTTTCTCTCTTTGCATGACATAAGCAACGTGACCAATGAGCGACGTACTTGGATTTTTAATATCAAAGCTTTGCAGTTGCTGCGTTAGTGTTGGCCAATCGATCTCACGACTTTGCGATTTATCTGCTTGTTCTAGCAATCGGTCTTGGATTTGTGCCATCTCATTTAAACGCGCACGCCATAGCTGACGATGTTCTTTCAAGTGGTAGCTGCCAGTAAGTGGTAAGCCGACCAGTTGGAATAACTTTTCTATGTTGGCGGTGTTGGTCTCAAGAGCTTCAGTATCTATATCATTGGGCGATTTCATAGCGTTAAGCATCGCCTCTCTGCTGGTCTCAAAACGTTGAATGAAGTTTTGTTCTGTACTGACTGGCCAGACTAATCGGTACACAACAGAAAACGTGATCACACCAAGAATCGTCTCTTGCATGCGAAGAACAGCGAAGTGGAACGTTGCTTGACTATCAAATCCTCCCATACATGCGATGATGGAGCACACAGCAAAACCGATAGAGAACACATAACCATACTTTTCGTCGCTCGACATAAAAATGCACGCACCTAAAAACAAGGTGAAGAAGGTGAGAAACAAAAAGCGATCTTGAGAAAACGTCGTGATGAGGAAAAAGGCATAACCGATGCCAAGGAGGGTTCCTAATAAGCGATTATGACCTTTGTTTATTGAGTGAGCGAAGCTTTCATTTAATGCCATTACCGCGACTGCGATCGCTGCCCAATACGGTTTCTCCCATTGAAACCATAAGGCAAGGCAGATCGCGATAACGATAGACAGCGCAGCTTTGATTGCTTCTTTGGTTGAGGCATTAAACATACATTCCACCGCATTATTGTTTGATGATTTTGATAGAGGCCGTCATACCAACACGTAGTTGAAAATCTTTCGGTAAGTGATCTAATTTAACTTTAATTGGAATGCGTTGAGCTAAGCGTATCCACTGAAAGTTAGGGTTCACATTGGGCAAAAGATCGTTACCAGTACTACCATCTTGCTTCGCAATGCCGTAGCCAATGCTTTTGATTTTGCCTTCCAGCACAGCTTCATTGTGCATCATTAAGGTCACGTAGGCTTTATCTTGTGGATCAACGCCAACTAAATCCGTTTCTTTGAAATATCCTTCGATCCAAAAGCTGTCTTCATCAATCAAAGCCACGATTGGGGAGTTAGCGACGACTTGAGAGCCGACGCGTAAGTTCAAATTAGTGATATAACCATTCGTTGGCGCATAAACTTTTGTGTAATCAAGGTTTAGCTTGGCTTCTTCAACATTGGCTTTCGCGAGTTCTACGTTGGCAACGGCTGTCTCCACCGCATTGTCTAGGTTATTCAATGTCAGTACAGGTACAGCGCCAGGTGTGCGCTTTTCTAACTTAAGTGCTCGCTGCTCTTCATTTTTGGCCTTTGCTAGTAATGCAATGGCTTGCTTTTGAGCTGCTAGCGCTTTGTGGTACGCCGCTTTATAGATGCTTGGGTCAATCTCAAACAGCAAATCGCCTTGTTTCACTTGCGAATTGTCTTCGACGTAGACTTGGATGATTTGTCCTGTTACGCGGGGGGTTATAGAAACGATGTGCGCGCTAACTTGGCCATCTCTAGTCCAAGGGTTGTCAGAGTATGATTGGTAGTAGCTGAAAATCACGGTGCCAGCGGAACACAGTAATAGCAGTGTGATGAGATAACGTTTTATCACGGAATTTGCCTCAAAATATGGTAATGAATCGACCAATAACGCCAGTAAAAATCACAATTAGGCTTAGCTCAGCGAGCGCGGGAAATGCAACGTATTTGTGGAGTCCCAGTTTTGTTGCAACGGTTCCAACCAAAATGGTGAGCATGTAAGCCAATGCAATAACCAGCAACAAGGGAGGGAAGTAAACTTCGCCCCACACAAGTTCATGTGGCATTGAGTTCATGGTGTTTTTCTCTATTAACTTGATGAATGTAAAGATAAGGCAAGTGATGGCATCAGTGATAATCGCTTTTGTAGGATCTAATCCATCAAGAGAAAGGTGTTATGCGCTATATAGAGGGAATGATGCAACCAAACCGCTTTTTGAAGCGCGAAAACAAAAATAAAATTATTTTGCGATTTATCTGGTGTTCATTGCAGAACGCTAAGTTATTAAATTTTCGACAATTATTGATCGATTTTTGCTTTTGAATATGCGAAGTGATGGTTTCATCCTTCAAATGGGATTACGAGTTGTGAGGTTTTGTTCCTAATATTCGCTTCGAAGCAAACGAGATGCTTTTTAAATTAAATAATCCAACAAATATGAGTGACAGATTATTCGTTAGATTATTTGAGTTTTATATTTATTAGTAAGAGTAAAATTGTCATGGAAATTATTTCTAATCTTTTTGACATGGCACCATTTGTTGCTCTCTTTATTACGCTCTCTCTCGGTTATATGGTTGGTAAAATTACCATTGGTCGATTTGTTCTTGGCGGTGTTGCCGGAACATTATTAATGGGTGTAATTATTGGGCAATTTGGTGTTCATATTGATCCCGGCGTAAAAAGCATTTTCTTTGCGCTCTTTATTTACGCAGTAGGGTATCAAGGTGGTGCGCAGTTCTTCAAAGCATTGAACTTTAGAACCATCAACATTCTACTTTCTGCTGTAGTGATGACGGTGTCTGGCCTGCTTTGTGTACTAGCAGCAGCTTGGATGTTTGATCTAGACAGAGGTACGGCAGCAGGCCTTGCAGCTGGTGGTTTGACTCAATCGGCAATCATCGGTACAGCGGGTGATGCGATCGCACGTCTTGGTGGTGTGACAGAAGAAGCGAAGCACCTAATGCAGACCAACGTCGCAGTAGGCTACGCAGTTACGTACATCTTTGGTTCGCTTGGTCCAATTCTGATGGTGACATGGGTATTCCCAACACTGATGAAGTGGGATATCCGAGCAGAAGCGATTGCGCTAGAAGAGAAAAATTCAAATGGTAAGCGTGATTTAGCGCCGGGTGAGTTCAACGCTGTCACAGCGCTGGTTACACGAGCATTTAAAGTGAGCAAAGATGGTGGGCTAGCAGGCAAAACCTTAGCCCAGTTAAACCAACACGCTCTGGCTGCTTGTATTGAATTGATTCAACGCGATGGCAAAGTGCTAGACGTGGACAAATTCACAGCACTGAAAGAAGGGGATGTCATTGTTGTAACAGGTCGCCGTAATGCAGTACATCAGCTGCAAGATGGTTTGGCTGACAACGAGATTGCACTTCCAGAAGGCTATGAAGTTATTGAAGAAAACCGTCAACTGATCGCAGACAACCGCAAACTGATTGGTAAGTCGCTGCAAGAGATTAAAGAGGCTTCGAACCAAGGCTCTATGCGCGGTATTTATGTGACAGACTATATTCGTGAAGGCAACTCAATTGAAATGACGCCGGATCTTGTGGTGAAGAAAAATGACGTCATCCAGCTTACAGGTACCGCAAAAGACATCAATCGCGTTGAGAAAAACATTGGTCAGCGAATGGGCTCAGCAAACGTGACTGACTTAGTCGTGCTTGGTATGGGCATGGTGGTGGGTCTATTAATTGGTCTAATCAGTTTTAAGATTGCTGGTATTCCCGTCACTATCGGTTCTGGTGCAGGTTGTTTGATCTCAGGTTTGATTGTGGGTTGGTTGCGTAGCCGCAATCCGCATGTTGCTCAGTTTCCTGTGGGGGCCGCGAACTTTATTCGAGATTTCGGTTTGGCAGCATTTGTGGGCATTGTTGGCCTTGAGGCTGGGCCTCAAGCGGTCGACACCATCAAAGAACACGGTATGTCTCTGTTGTTCCTTGGCATGGGTGTAACGATTATCCCTCAGATTATTTCGTTCTTCTTCTCATATTTTGTATTGAAGATTAAGAATCCAGTTGAAGCACTTGGCTGTGTGACAGGTGGACGAAGTGCGAACCCAGCATTTGCGGCTTTAATGGAAAAAACAGGTAATGCAACACCAGTATTCTCATTCACCGTGACTTATGCAGTCGCCAATGTACTGCTTACCCTATGGGGTCCAATTATTGTCGGCATTATTACTTTAAACGCAGGCATGTAATTTAAATAAATTCGAACAATCTTATCGCCTAATTAAATAGGCGGTAGGGGAAGTATTATCCAAATTTTACTAAATAATAAATTCAGGTAAATATTATGACTACGCAAAATACAACAATTGATTTTTCAAAATTTGCAGATTTAAGCCCATTTGAATTAAAAGATAAACTTATTGAAGTGGCACAAACTGTTCCTGACCGCGCTTTATTAGATGCAGGTCGTGGTAATCCTAATTTTCTTGCGACACTACCGCGTAAAGCGTTCATTCGTTTGGGTGAGTTCGCAATATTGGAAGCCGAGCGCACTTATTCATACCTAGATGGTGGTTTCGGTGGCATTCCAGATGGTGTGGGCATTGTTGAACGCTTTGACACGTTTGCAAGCGACAATAAGAAAGACCAAGGTGTGCAGTTCTTAGAAAAGTCGCTGAGCTACGCAAAAGATCGTTTGGGTCTAGAGAAGCAAGCTTTCTTGAATGAACTGGTTAATGCATACCTTGCATGTAACTACCCAGTGCCACCACGTATGTTGACGAACATCGAAACCGTTGTGAAGCAGTACATCGCAGAAGAGATGTACGGCCCAATGCCAATGACAACAGACTTCGATCTGTTTGCAACGGAAGGCGGCACAGCGTCTATGACGTACACGTTCCAAACTATGTTCAACAACGGTCTATTGAAGAAAGGTGACAAGGTTGCGCTAATCACTCCAATCTTTACGCCTTACCTAGAGATTCCAGAACTGAGTGAATACGAACTGGAAATCGTTGAACTACGTCTGGATGAGACAACATGGCAACTGCCGATGTCTGAAATCGAAAAGCTTGCAGATACAGGCATCAAACTGCTTTGTGTTGTTAACCCGGCAAACCCAGCGTCTGTGAAGTTCTCGGATGAGACTCTGGATAACCTATCAAATTTTGTGAACAACGAACGTAGCGACCTGTTCATTGTGACTGACGATGTATACGGCACATTTGCGGACGACTTTGTCTCACTGTTTGCAAAACTGCCATACAACACGCTTTGTGTGTATTCGTTCTCTAAGTACTTCGGTGCAACAGGCTGGCGTTTAGGCTCGATTGCGATTCAACACAACAACGTGTTTGACGATGCAATGCGCAGCCTTCCTGAAGCGCGTCAACTTGAGTTGGACGATCGTTACAAAACACTGACTCCGGAACCTCGTGAGATTAAGTTTATTGACCGTATCGTAGCAGACAGCCGCAGCGTAGCGCTTAACCACACAGCAGGTTTGTCTCTTCCTCAACAAGTTCAAATGGCGTTGTTCTCATTGAACTGCTTGATGGACTCAGAACAAAACTACAAAGAAGCATGTAAACGCATCATCCGCGAGCGTTACAAAACTCTGTACAAAAACATGGGTGTAGAAATTGAAGAAAACAAAGATCGTGTGGACTACTACACACTGCTTGAGCTCGACACTTTGGGCGGCAAATTGTACGGACCAGCCTTCGTTGAATGGTTCAAAGCGAGCGAGAAGGGCAAAGACTTCCTGTTCCGTCTTGCACATGAAACCGGCGTTATCCTACTTCCAGGCCAAGGCTTCGATGTAGTACACGCATCAGTTCGAGTTTCGTTAGCAAACCTTACTCATCACGAATACGAGCTTATCGGTCGTGCAACGCGCAAAGTGTTGGATGAGTACTTCGCTGAGTTCCAAGGCTAATTAATCCAGCCTGATTAAGAATAAGCCTCGGCGTTGTCGAGGCTATTCCGACCAAATAAGCACAGTGCGCGATATTGTGTTTATTTAGTCGCCAAGCTAACAAACTTCCCTATTAAGAGTGACTTATGAAAAGCATTATTTCTATTCAATCTCATGTGGTTTATGGCCACGCAGGAAACAGCTCTGCCGTCTTCCCGATGCAGAGAATGGGCCTCGAAGTATGGCCAATCCACACGGTTCAGTTTTCAAATCACACTCAGTACCAGCAAGGTTGGACTGGACAGAAGTTTGGGGCAGATGAAATTCATTCTCTAATGAGAGGCTTAGATAACATTGAGAAGTTAGGAGAATGTGGCGCGATACTGTCCGGGTATCAAGGCAGCGCAGAGCAATGTCGAGCGGTGGCCGAAGCGGTAAGTTTAGTCAAATCGCGTAACCATAGTGCACTTTATGTGTGTGACCCAGTTATGGGTGATCCAGACAAAGGTTGCATTGTGGCAGACGGTGTCAAAGAAGCGATAAGCCATAGCTTGTTGCCCATCGCTGATGTGATTGTTCCTAACCAGTTTGAACTGAGCGAGTTAACAGGTGTGAAAATTAACTCTCTTTATGATGCGGTCACTGCATGTAAAAAAGCCTTAGAGTTAGGACCGAAAATGGTATTGGTGAAACACCTGCATGCACTAACAGATGACGCCTTCAGTATGATTTTAGCGACGCCGAAAGCAAGCTATTTGGCCCAACGACCTAGTGTTGAATTTGCTATGCAGCCAGTCGGAGTCGGTGATTTAATTTCTGCGATTTTTACCTCTTGTTTGGTGAAGAAGATGTCTCCTGTCGCAGCCTTTCGTCATACACATAACGCCGTTTACGGTGTATTGGAGATCACAAAAGGCTATGGCACATGGGAGCTACAGACGATCAATGCCCAATACGAATTTGTCGAACCGACGCATGAGTTCAACGTCGTGAAAATTGCTTAGCGCAGTACCTAATTAACGGAGAAGCGTAAAGTTAGCATATAGAAACTTGGCATAATTGCTTTGATGGATAGCATCCTACAATCGCGATTATGGGGTTTAGCCGTGCCTAGCTATAGTAACTCCAAACAACGAAACGGACTTCATTTTGACCCAATTAACTTCAAACTGAGTCTCTGGTCATACGCCAGAGAACATTAAATGAGACTGATTATGAATCGTTTAATTTCCTCTGGTGTGACGGTTGCACTTTCGCTGCTGATAGTAGCTTGTAGTTCACCTCATACGCTGGATGTTCGTGTTTCTCAAAGCAACTATAAAGATGTCGAGATCGCGAGTTCGACACCAAATGAGCCACTTCGAATGTGGGCCAATGAAGCGCCGGATTTTCTCTACTCAGCGCACAATCAAACCACACCGATCAAAGTAGAGGGTGAACAGCTCAATATTTTGGCCTTATCGGGTGGTGGCGTAAACGGTGCATACGGGGCCGGCGTTTTGATGGGGCTACAGGAAAAGGGGGAGCTAAAAGATTATGCCATCATTACTGGAGTCAGTGCGGGTGCCCTAATCGCTCCTTTTGTTTTCATTGGCGGTGATGCGATGCCAAAGATGAAAGAAGTCATGCTCAACATCAATGATAAGAATATTTTGGGTAAGAAGAACTTCTTAAATACCCTGTTTAAGGACGCGTTTACCGATGGTGAGAACCTCTATGATTTCATCGCAGACGCTTACCCTGAGCCCATGATCGAGGCGATGGCGCAGCAACACCGCAATGGTAAACGCCTCTTTATTGGCAGTACCCATTTTGATTCAGGCGAACTGGTGATTTGGAATATTGGTGCGATTGCGAACAGTGATTTAGCGGACAAATCTGAACTTATTTACAAGGTGCTTGCTGCGAGCGCATCGATCCCTGGTGTTTTCCCTCCACAATTTATCGATGTTGAACATGATGGAGAAACACTTGAGGAGTTACACGTAGATGGCGGTCTCGCAGCGCAGGTGTTCTTTAATCCGTCTAACTTCAACTATCAACAAATCTCAGATGCTTTGGGGTTAGAAAAAGCGCCTCAGTTGGATGTGATTCGCAATGGTGCGTTAAAAGCGCCGTATCGTCCACTAAAAGACAAAGGTTTGGACTTGGTATCGAAAAGTGTCTCAAGCCTTACGCTAGCGCAAACTCGTGGTGATCTCTATCGAATGAAATACATCAGTGAAATCAACGATATCGAGATGCAGTTTACCTACATTGATCAAGATTTCAGGTACGCCAAAGTAACGAAAGATATGTTCGATCACCGCTACTTGCTGACGATTTACGAATATGGATTCAAAAAAGCCACCCAAGGGCAACTTTGGGTAACTGAACTCCCTTAATACAGGAAAACGATACAATGAAAAAAGCCGTTCTTACACTCATGATACTTACCGCTTCCGCGACTGCATTCGCCCAAAGTGGAGCCCATCTTGACCAGCAAAAAGTGGATAGTGATATGCAGCAACTGTCTGCAATCAAAGAAGAAGGTGCAGCCTTTATCATGATTGACGAGAACTCGAGTTACGTGGCGGTCGAGTTCGTGGGAAAGTGGGAAGAGATCAACAACTATGTGTCACACAAAGAAGCGAAAAAACGTAAATTGGAAAAAGTGAACAAGCAGTTCGTGTACTCTCAGGTCGGTGAAACGTTGGAGTCACTTGAGCAAAAAGTCGTTGACCACATTTACGCTGATCAACCTAAATATTTCAGTGTCGATGTCTACCGCGATTACCATGGTGACTCAGGAGAATTCAACTATTTAGCTCGTGTCGTTGAGTACAACTAAGTTAGAGAAAACCTACTGAAGCTAGTAGGTTTTTTTGTGTCGTCGAGAAGGAATTCAAACGCAGATTGTTTCCGTTACCAAGTAGCAATTCTACGATCTTGTGGTAATTTAATTAGATAACTCTAAAAAGTAAGCACAACCTATGAATTTTAGTTTTGAACAACTTCTCGCGTTCGTAACCGTTTATGAACAGCTTTCGTTTAGTAAGGCGGCGGTCAAACTCAATAAGCACCGAACCACAATAGGGCAGGTGATTACCAATCTTGAAGACCAACTGGCGGTCAACCTGTTTGAGCGAGTGGGGCGCTCGGTAGAACCGACAGAAGATGGTCATCTTCTTTACCACTATGCTAAGCAAACCATCGAACAAGCACGTACTTTCGATAAAGTCGCATTAAGTCTAGCTTACGGTGGGTTAGAGAATGTTAGTATCGCCTATTCAAGCGCTATACCACACCGTTTTCTTGTATTGCTTCGTATTCAATTAGCAGCAGATTTTCCGATGATGCGAGTTAACTTTCTTGTTCGTAATCGCAACGAAATTAAAGAGGGTTTACAGAATGGTGATTATCAATTCGGTATTGTCAATGTGCATGATAGTCGAGCAATACATAGTCTGGATGCGACGTTTTTAGGTCATTTTGAATTTGTTCCTTTCGTCCAGAAAGGTGGTGAACTCGCTTCTATGGCACCAGATCGAGTATTGACAGCCTTGAGGAATAGTAAACAATTTGTACTGCGGTCTCTTATTGAAGAGGGAATGGGCGAAAAAGTCATCGTAAGTTCGAACCATGAAGAGGTCGACCAATTGGCCCTTGTAGTGAAAATGGTTGAAGCAGGTTTAGGATGGGCGATTCTCCCCAGAACGTTTGCCCATTCGGAGTTTTCTAATAATCATATAGAGCCAGTGGAAGCTTCTGAATTATTGGAAGGTTTTAAGTTTGGTTTTGGCCTATGGTGCCAACCCTCTAAGCAAGTCGGTGATGTAAAAAATTCAATCATGAAGGTCGTTACAGAATACCGAGAGAAAATAATCCGTGATATGACTTAGCGGCGACATGTATCCTGCTCATCCCTATCAACAACAAGACTCAATGTGAGTCTTGTTTTTTTGTGTCTGAAAAACGTTATCTTTCTAGCGAAGACTAATGTCTATTGGAAGGATATGACCCTCTATATGAGAGTATGGAATCCATACTTTTTGGCTTAATCTAATCTCGCTCAATGGGTAAGCCCAGAGCAAAAAGTGTTTTTACCATATGTCCGCTGCAAGGACGCAGATTTTCAGCCGGGTTTAGTTACCCGGCTTTTTTTATAGTAATAGAAAATGTCAGCTGTCACCCCAAGCTCTCTGTTACAACTGGCTTGTTACTTCGCTTAGCAATCCAGTACGCAACGCTACCCCAAAGCACAGTGAGTGCCCAAAGTGCCGTCCAATGTAGAGCGACTTGTTGCCAGGTTGCCCCCATTTGGTTTAGCGCTAAGAAAGCTTTTATCGCCCAAGTGCTTGGGCTTAAATCAGCAATCCATAGTAAGGGAGTAGGTATGGCTTCAATCGGCCAAATAAAACCAGCCAAGAAAATGAGCGGCATAGAGCTCACTAAGACGACTAAGGTGACAAGTTCACGCCGAGGTAATAAGTAACCTAGCCAGAAGCCTAGTCCGCAACAACCTAAAAAGAACGGGAACAACATAGCCAGCAATTCGCCCGCATTGGCGATATGGTTTACGTTTAAGCGTTCGAAGCTAAAACCAAAATAATAGGCGCCGAGTAAATAATAAATTGCCACAAATACTAACGTTCTCGCAAGCAGCAGCGATCCCGTTGATACTTGTGACCAATAGCCACGACCATGACGCTGTGTTCCCGTTTGCAATCCAACCGCCATGATCAACGTTTGTTGTAAAATCAGAACAAATACTGCCGGCACTACGTATTCGATGTAACCCATGGTTGGGTTGAACGTCGGTTTCATATTAAGCTTAATAGCAGAGTAATTATGGCTAGCCATACTCATGGGCACACCATCTATCACCATTTTACTGACTTTCACTTGGGCCCCTAATGTGCCTCCCGCTTGGGCCAATCCTTCTACCACGGTTCCGTACACGAGAAAATACGAGGCGTCCGCAGCGTAGGCTAGAGTCGGGCTTTTACCTAGCATTAGGTCTTTGTAAAAGTGTTCTGGTATGACTAAAAAACCGGTGATCTCTCGTTGTAAAAATGCTTGCTTTGCATCGGCAATCGTATGAAGTCGAGTGACTACGTTGACTTGCGGGGTGGCATCAACCATACGTTCCAGCTTTAAACTCGTCTGACTACCATCTAGATTAACAATCGCGATTGGTTGTTCACGAGGCGTTTGTTGTGCATAAGGCAAAGGGTATAAAAACGAGTAAAATACGACACCACCAAACACGGTCAACGTAACGACTGGATTGGTTAGAACGGCCTTAAGTTCCGCTTTAATCAGTTGCCACAATGTCATACCGCCTCCTTCGCTTGGCGTGTTGATGAAGCTGTTCGATGTTTACCCATCAAGGCTGCGGTAATGAGCAGAGGCATAACGTAACCAATCATAGGCCATAGCGAGCTTAAAGATTGTGCGGCCGATGCTCCATAGCTTGCTTGACTCACTTGTACTTCAATGTAATGGGTAATCGGCAATAATGAACGCCATGCATAAGCGAGCGTGTTCATGTCAGAAACTGGGAATGTAATTCCCATGAAAGCGAAACTTGGAGCCGTAAACGCGCCAGCAAAACTCATCGCACGTGCAGGATCCATCGACAAGAAGAAGAACAACGCTCCCATAATGATACAGGCGATAACCGTCGCCAATTGTGCTAGTAGCATAACCACAAAACTGCCTTCCATTGGCCAATCAAGCACGGAATAAAACCAGTACAAGAACAACGCACCTTGCGCCATAAAGACCGGAATGTACTGACTTAATAGGGTAGTGAGCCTGGCGTATGGCTTTTCGCCCAAAAATGCAAATCCATTCTTTCCACCATAAATGCGAAAGTGCGCGGCAAGAATCAAAATAGTGCTTACTACAATACATATTTGCCAAATGGCTGGCACGATAGCCGTTACCAAAAATTGTGCGTAGTTATTGTTACGGTTAAATAATGCGGTTATTTGTGTCGACACGGGTACAGCTTGTCCAGCCGCTGCTAACGTTGTGGTGTTACCCTTAGCCAAGTTTCCCATTACTTCAACCTGAGCGTCGAAATAGCCTTGTGCTTGCGCAACGGCAGAGTTGATCAGTTTCGCTACCAAAATGTACTGACTGTTGTAAAAGACAGAAAGTTGAGGTTGGCGGTGTTGGAGAATATCTTGGTCGAACTTAGATGGGATGACCGCGTAAGCGTAGATATCGCCTTCAATCATCGCATTTTTTGCTTCGCTTGTACTGGTGTAGTGATAGTTAACAGCCAGACTCGACGACGCATCCAAAGATTGAATGAGCTTTCGAGAAAGTTGGGAATGTTGTAGATCAACCACACCGATTGGCAGATCCCGGGCAATGCCCGCAGAGAACACTCCCCAAATCATCATCGCGAGCAAAATCGGTATCCAAGTAAGGCACGAAAGCAACCACTTGTCTCGTCGTAAGATATGCCGCTGTGAAATCTTAATCGTCATAGCATTAACCTAGTGGTTGTGATTAAAGTTCAACGACAACACTCATTCCCATACGCAGTTCAGGTTCGGGTTGAGCTGGACGAGCTTCTACTTCAAAGGTACGAAGATCAAAACCTTGAGAAGCATCGGTTGCTCTCCACGTTGCAAAGTCACCCATAACGGCAACATGCGTTACTTTGAACTCAACATTTTTGTTTAAGGCAGGCAAATAGGCATCAAAGGTTGCTCCTTTTTTAAAGTGTTGAAGGTAATCTTCACGCACATTAAGTGTCGCCCAGGCATCTTCTGTATCTATCACAGTAACAACCGGGAAGCCCTGAGGTGCTAATTCACCACTTTGAAGTAGAACTTGAGAGACTTCGCCGTCGAACCAGCTGTAGATCTGAGTATCTTTCGCGTACGCTTCTACTTCGGCTACGGCACCTGATGCCATGCGCGCTTTTTCCGCCGCAGCCACTTTGGTTTCACTTCTAGCGCCTTCTTTTGCCATTTCGTACATTTGAAACGCGGCACTTTCTGTGTATTTCGCTGCTTGCCATTGAGTTAAAGCTTCATCGCGTTTTTGTTCTGCAACCACGCCATCGTTATAAAGGTTATTCACACGATTGTAGGTTTTTTCCATTAAATTCGCAGCGGCTTTGGCTTTCATCCACTGATCTTTTGCTGCTTGGATTTGTTGCTCACGTGCGCCTTTCTCAGCTTCTTGAGCTAAGGCGTCCGCCGCTTTTTCACCTGCTTTTGCTTGTTCTAACTTCGCTTCAATTTCAGGACTATGAAGGGTAAAAATAAGCTGACCTTTCTCTACATCGTCGCCTTTACGTACCATTACCTCATCAATACGCCCTGGGACTTTTGAGGAAATGCTGTATTGCTGGGCTTCAATTAATCCCTGTAAGCGGATCGGTTCTGGTTGATAGGCTTGGTAAAATTGATACCCAACCCAAGAGGCAACACCCAAAGCACAAAGTGAGAGTAAAACGGGTTTTAGTGATTTAGCTGCCATGATTTATTTCACCTCTTTGGATGTTGAAGCAGGGATATAAGCGGTATTTTGATATTGTTCGAAGCTGTTTATTTCACTGCTCAATGCGAGTAGCTTGGTTAAAGATATTAAATAGCGGAAACGCGCCGCTGAACGTTGTGTTTCTATACTCGCGACATAAAGTTGTGCATCCACAACATCCAGAGAAGACGACAGACCCTGAGTAAATGCTTTTTCACGCAAGCGCAGGTTTTCGTTAGCGAGTTCAATGCTAGATGCGAGCCCTTGTACTTCATCAATGGCTTGCTGAGCCTCCAAGTATGTCTTTTGGACTAACAGCGATAAGTCTTGTTTGGCTTGGGACTTTAATGAGTCGACCTGCGAGACGACGCTTTGAGCGGCTTTGACTTTTTCGCTTCGCCCTGATGATTCAATCAGTGGAATGCTGACACCAACACCAACTAACCAGTCTGGCTTCATTTGGCTTGCGAGAGAATCGTCTTCATACAAGCTGTAGTCGCCGTAAAGATAAACTTCAGGGTAGTATTTCCCTTTTTCTGCTTTGATTAAGCTAGAGGCTTGTTTGTGTTTAGCGCTCAGAAGTTCTAACCCCGGATAGGTAAGCAACGTTTGATCGACAAAAGCGCTAAGAGGGGGAAGACTGTCGTTGATAAACAAAGATTCAGCGGGCTCTACGGCATCATCTTGTGCGAGTAATTTACCTAATGCAGCCTGAGCGATACTCAAATCGCTGGCAGCTTTACGTGTTTCTACGGATGCTTTATCTAAAGAAGCCTCGGCTTGCAGGCGCTCAACGTGCGCGATTTGTCCTTGCTCTTCAAGCTTAATGGCAAAATCTCGATGCTTTTTTAGCCCTGCTTCAACCGCTTGCCGCGTTGCGAGTACTTCCTTTGCCAGTACGACAGAAAAGTAGTACTTCGATAAATCTTCAAAACGCGCTTGTTGTTCCATTAAAAGCTGACTTTTCGCCTCATCCGTTTTGCCTTCTGCTGCTGATTGAGCCGCAGAAATTCGACCACCAGTAAAAATTGGCCAAATGGCACGAATAGACGAAGAGAAAATATCGCGCTCGGTTATGGTCGAAGTGGTATTAGCTAAGGCACCAAAAATAGGCTGAAAAGCAGGAGGTACGTTAATGTGTGCTTCTGTGCTGTCTAGGATCTGTTTTCCCGACAGCGTGATATCGGTATCTAAACGCGTGTAATTCGCGCCAATAGTAACCTGAGGTAAGTTGAGATTGCTGGTGGCACTCTCTTGGTATTGGTAGTTCTCGACGTTTGAGCGTTGAGCTTTAAGAGAATAGTTGTTTTCTAGCAATAGCTGCCATGCGGTATCAAAAGTGATCGGTGCCGCATGACAGGTAAGGGAAATCGAGCTGCTAAGTAAGCCCAGTATCCAAAACTTTCCTGTTTTTTTCATAATGGCTGCTTTGTCGTAGAGTATTAGCTCTAATATAAAGGATTCGTAACTGCGTGTTAAGTAGGAGGGAAAATTGGGCAGTAGTATGCGCCCAGTTATATTTGTGCTGGGCGCGGGAGATGTTACAAATTTATTTCGTATATGGACAGTGAAACTCCGCTCTCCACTCGAGCTGACGAGAACCTCGCATCGTATTCAATAGATCTTTTCCACTCATTTGAGGGAACGATAACAGGACTTTGAGATCAGAAGTACCGCCTCCGTTTTTTTCATAAGCCCTGACGTGTGTAAATGTTGAATACATATTCTCTGACAGCATCGCCTTATTCAGGCATATTCCAAAGGTATCGCGTTCCATGTTTGGTGTTCCTTCTAACTATAAATGCACCTCTGTTTATAGTTTTCCAGTTTTCAGATGGTGTCTAAGTGTTTGTCATATAGTCAGTATTTGTATTTTGTTTTATTTGTGTCCAAACCACTGACATCAATGTTGAGCTTTTAATAGACTTCCAGCTTCACTGCTTTCAAACCGAAACTCTCATTGGTTTCGTTGATTAAAAATTATACGTTGTAAAGTCTAAAAACGCCTCAAAAACCGCTAAAATCGATGTGATCACGATCATGATTTTAAGGGCAATTTATGTATGGAATTGAGTATCAGAGAGGAATGCTAAATTTGGTGAATGGTTGTAATTTTATGTTTCAGCTCGTCGATTAATTAACCGTAAACTCTGCGGTTTGTTTGCCTTCCTCACAGATTTATCACCGCGACAACGTCATGCTGTTAACTGAATGTTAACGTTACGCTCAAGAGTGAATCACAAGGATGTATCAATGAGTTGGAAAACCATCAGCTTTCGTAAGCGGATGCTCATTATCATGACGCTATCGGGGTTGATAGAGCTGTTATTGCTTGTCGCCGCAGGGTTCACTTATCTCAAAATCAATCAAGAGCAAGAAATGGGAGAAAAAGCACTGGGTGTTGCCCGTTTTTTAGCGGACTCAGCGGTTGTTCGTGAAATGATCGAAACCCAAAACCCCCAGCCATACCAACTTCGCTTTAGAGAATTAACCGAAGCCATAGGTGCTGCATTCATCGTTATTGGCGACCATAAGGGAGTACGCTTAATCCACCCTGTTGATGAGCGGTTGGGCAAGCCAATGAGAGGTGGCGACAATCGTCGAGCGCTAGAACAGGGGTTGTCTTATGTTTCGACGGCACAGGGCTCGTTAGGTTATTCAGTTCGTGGTAAAGCTGCGATTTTTGACGAGGAAGGGAACATCATTGGTGTGGTTTCGGTTGGCTATTTGCTCGACCGACTGCAAGACCGCATCGAACCATTTTTGGCCTTTTTGATTTTAATGGTCATCGTAGTTGTCGTCGCTAATGCCATTGTATCCAATTATGCGTCGAGAAAGTTTCAGCGCGCCATTTTAGGCTTTGAGCCTGAAGAGATAGGGAGGTTGTACGGCGAATTAGAAGTGACGATGAGCACCATCAAAGAGGGCGTGTTAAGCATTGATGCCCAAGGGATACTTCGCTCGATAAATCGTAGTGCCTGCCAGATTCTCGGTATTGATAGAGAATCAGCGCTCAATAAACCTTTGACTGACACGCTGCGTGATAGCGATCTATATACAGTGTTAGAAAGCGGGCAGGAAGATCATGATATTGAAATATTCCTTAATCATAAGCGCCTGATTGCAAATCGCTCTCCAATTTATGTTGATGGAAAAATCGTGGGGGCGGTATCGAGTTTCCGTTTAAGGGATGAAATCAATGATCTAACCGAACAGCTATCACAAACCAAGGAATATGCAGATTTGTTACGTTCGCAAACCCATGAGCATCGAAATAAGCTCAACACCATTAGCGGGCTAGTACAAATGGGTGAGCTTGATGCGGTGCAAAAGTTAATTGGACAAGAAACCGCACACTATCAAGCAATGATTGAGTTTTTAAGAGATACCGTTAAAGACCCGCTAATTGCAGGTATGTTGCTTGGAAAAACTGAACGTGCTCGCGAGTTAGGCTTACAACTGGTGGTTGAGGAAGGTAGTCGTCTGGAGCCCCTGCCTGAGTGGCTAAATTCGGAAGACCTTGTCACAATTTTGGGTAATTTGATTGATAACGCTTTCGATGCCACGTTAACTTCAATTCGCGATGAATCAAATGTTGCGTCAGAACGCAGAAACATTGATGTGTCCGTTAGCGATTACGGAAATGAAGTGATACTTGAGGTGATAGATCATGGTTGTGGCCTCCCAAAAACAATGGATCCACAAACATTATTTACAAAAGGCGTTTCGACGAAATCTCGTCAAAATCGAGGTGTTGGGTTACACCTTGTCAATCAGCTTGCTACTCGATATCACGGCCATGTTGAGATGATACCCAATACAAATTATGGGACAAGAATAACGGTGTACTTACCCAAGGAAGAACAATTATGAGTATGGCGACTCGCGTAATGATCATTGAAGATGATCTGGCTATTGCTGAGCTGCACCACAAATACTTAAGCCAACTGACAGGTTTGGAAGTGGTCGGAATTGCGACCACGAGAATGGAAGCGGAAATGCAACTCGACATTCTTAAGCCAGATTTACTATTGATGGATGTCTATCTTCCCGATGGCACAGGGCTTGAGATACTTAATACACTGCGTGTAAGTAACCAAACGTGTGATGTCATTTTGATTACAGCCGCAAGGGATGTCGATACGTTACAACAGGCGATGAGGGGTGGCGTTGTCGATTACCTGTTAAAACCAGTGATGTTTCCACGTTTAGATGCCGCACTGAAAAAGTATGTGTCCCAACGCCAACAACTAGACATCGTAGAGAGTTTGGATCAGAACCTCGTTGATAAAATGCTGCAGTCTCACGCCAATCAAGACAACTTGCCGAACCGATTACCAAAAGGGATTGATGGTGTAACCCTAGACAAGATCAGAGAGTTGTTCCCAAATGGCAGTGCGCTGACCGCTGATGAGGCAGGTGAAAAAATCGGAGTGAGCCGAACAACGGCAAGGCGCTATTTGGAGTATCTGATCAGCACTGGTGAACTAGAGGCTGATTTAAACTATGGGTCGGTAGGTAGGCCGGAAAGGTGCTATAAAAAAGTGACACGGTAGTGTTTATATTGATGCTCTATGCAAAATAAAAAGCGATGGCTTGTTGTAGAAACCATCGCTTTACAAATTACTGCTGTTCTGTTCTGAGAGGTTAGAAGTTGTATTCTAACTTCGCTTCGATAGAGCGCTCAGCGCCAAACCAACAGTTATTTTTGTCGTAACAAGAATAGTATTCTTTATCGAATAGATTGCTTGCAGAAAGCGTGACGCTAGCCCCTTTCATTGATTCAGATACCGTTGAGAAATCGTAACTTGCTGCCAAATCAAACAAGGTGTAGTCCGGTACTTTTTGACTATTCTGTGCATCAATTTGTGCTTCCCCGACATAGCGAACGCCAGCACTGGTACGAAGGCCTGAAAGATTTCCTTCAAAGAAGTAATTGGCCCATAGAGAGGCCGTTTGCTCAGGTACCCAAACCGGCGTTTTACCTTCTTGGTTGTAATAACTGTCCTCGGTAATCTCCATATCGGTATATGTATAGCCTAGAGTGAAATCAGCTTGTGCTGTGGCTTGCCATTTTGCCTCAAGTTCAATACCTTGTGATACCACTTCGCCCGCTTGATAGTTCGGTGCATAAGGATTATTCGGATCGGTCAAGATCGCGTTTTTCTTCGTAATATGGAAGAGTGCTAAGTTACCTGAGATATCACCAGATAATGGGGCGTATTTAAAGCCTAACTCCCATTGATGACCGGTTGATGGCTCAAATGCTTTACCAGAAGAGTCGGCACCCGCAATTGGCTCGAAACTTTCCGAGTAAGTAAGGTATGGCGAGAGACCAAAGTCTAGCTCATACAAACCACCGACTCGGAAAGATACGTTGGTATCGTCTAACTCTTCCTTGCTGTTGGATACTGCTCCTAGATAATCGCTAACGGCGTCTGTATTTGAATCGTATTTATCCCAACGAAGACCTGCAATCATTACAAGTTGGTCGTAACGAACTTGATCTTGGAAATAAACGCCAATCTGCTTCGTTTTGATATCTAAGTTTTGTTTGTATTGGAAATTCAGTGCATTACGATCAATGCTGTTGTGGTCAGGATTAAAAATGTCCTGAGTTAGCGAATACCCAAGCGTGTCTTTGTATTTTACATCTGAATCTAAATACTGATAATCAAGCCCGAACAATAAGTTATGTTCAAAATTTCCTGTTTTAACGTAGCCAGATAGCTGGTTGTCAATCACAAAGGATTTGGACTTTTCATCGGTTAAATAGGCATTTCGACCAACGGTACGGTTATCCGCTTCAAGTGCACCGTTATATGTGTTTTCCTGATAGGCATCGGCGGTCATGTAGCGGGCATTCTGTAGAAATTGCCAATTGTTGTTAAAGTCGTGTTGGACTTTGTAACCCATCATCAGAACTTCGCGTTCGTAAGTGTTCCAGTCCTCATCCCCTAAATAAGTGCTTGGTGACATCGAGCCAAGTGGGTTTTTAATCACTGAGCCAGATGCAGGCACAGTCGTGTAGATACCTGCTGATGGATCATTTTGATAGTAAACATTCACGTTCACTAATGTGCTTTCTGTCGCTTGCCAATTGAAAGATGGGGCGAGTACATAACGTTCATCTTCAGACGTATCGGCTTGACCATCTCGCTGTTTTGCCAGGCCGACGATACGGTAATCCACATTAGAATCACCAATTTGTCCTGTGGTGTCGAACGTCAGTTCTTTTAGGTTGTTAGTCCCAGTACTAATCGAGACAGAGTGTGAGGGTGTTGACTGAGGCGCCTTGGCGATAATGTTGACCATACCTCCTGGTGGAATATTGCCGTAAAGAACAGACGTTGGCCCTTTAAAAACCTCGATTTGCTCAAGAGCAACGGAATCGACCTGCGGTTGAAGGTTCCAACCGTTGTACAGCAAAGGAAGACCATCATAAAAGTTGGTGTAGTTAATAAAACCACGAATATTGAATAGGTCAAGTCGGGAAACGGCACCACCACGCAATTCTGTATTTACGCCAGGCGCATAACGCAATGCTTCGCTCACCGAGTTTACGCCGCGTAGGTCCATGTCATCTTTAGTGATTACCGTGATCGCTTGCGGTGTTTCCTCCGGTTCTAAAACGGTTTTAGTTGCGGTGTTTCGGTATGTTTCTCCTAGCACCGTAATCGTTTCGTGTTGGGATACGCTCTCAGTCGCATTGGCGTGGCCAGCGAGCAATGCGGATACGACGATAGCAACCGCTGAACGATGAAATCGAATCGGACTTTCCATATTTATAAATTCCACTACTTTTTCTATTTATTGATAATGATTGTTATTTGTATTCTATATTCAAAGAAATAGGAAAAGTTAACAATTTGGTGCAAAACACTAATCTTTGGAACTTATTCTTCTGTTCTTAGGTTTTAAAGATAGCGAGTCGTTTGGCTCGACAGGAATCCAATACTGCATTTGTGCTTGTTCGCTATCAACATCATAACCTTCTGGATAAAGCTCTAACTCATAACCATCGATAGCATGATAATTAGAGTAGGGTAGCCAATGTAAAATAAACCATTCCAGCGTTGAGGCGAGCTCTGATGCTTTGCCTATGTGTGTAATGACGGCGTAGGTTTGCTCAGGAACAGCCAAGAGGTCTAACCCCGAGTCGGAAGAGTTCGTTGATCTTGGTGCGTTTGCTGTTGGACTGCACTCATAACCTGCCCAATACTCAAGTTGTTGGTTGTTTGAATACGCTTGCGTCACATCAATCACGCCAAAGTAACTACTTTCCGAATTGTTAAGGTTTTCAGATGAATAAAGACGTGACCAAAGTGACGGTACTTTGGATTGGAAATCGGGCGTAGCGGAAAACAATCCGTGAATAGGTTCATGATAACCAGCAAGTTCAAAAGCCGGTTTTGTTTCTATTCGAACTTCAATAAAGCGCTGATGTTTTTTCTCTTCTTCTGGTGTCTTACGCAGCGTCAAAGGTTGCCTCAACCCGGAGAGTTGTTGCGTTTTTCGATATTCGCGGGGGCTTTTTGAAAACATATTCCTGAACGCTCGGCTAAATGCGTGTTCAGATGTAAATCCCATTTCTATCGCTATATCTAACGAGCGGTCAGAAGTATGGATTAAGCGCTCAGCCGCAAGGCTAAGTTTAAGCTCTCTGATGTAGTGAGCGACGGATACGCCAGTGTGTTGTTGAAATACGCGTTGCAGTTGCCAGCGCGACCAACAACTTGCTTTTGATATTTCATCTACGCTCAGAGTGCTGTCTAAGTTGGTGTGAATGTAGTCAAGCACCGATTGTATTCGGTTAATGGGATGTGGGTTAATGGCGCTTGATTTCATGGCGTTCTACTTTCACATTAATAGTGATTTCATTATCTTTAATTGAGTATCATTATCAATAGGATGATGAAATAAAAAGTAAGTAACACAGATCACGATAAAACTGTAATGGATTGCAAGTATGAGTGATTTTTACCCATATTAGAGTTTTTGCTTAAATTTTGGAGCGTTCAGATGAAACTTTTTTTATCAATAAAATACAATCGCTTATGACGTTTTGTGCAACTTATTTAAACGTTTGCACTGGCAAGTGTTGATGTAAATCAAATAGTCGTAGACAATATCGCCCCGTGTCGGACTCTCCTCCAGCGAGTACAGTGTGTACTTTTGAGACATAAGTGACTTAAATGACCTCAATACGTCGTGTTTCCAAGAATCGGAAATGCAACTTCTTAAGGTTCTTTGGGCCCATAGACTTTACCTATCAACGTAATAGGTAAGACCAATTTTCTATTTTGAGGTGCCATTGATAGGGTTGGCTCATTCTCTAGCCGTATCCGGGCACACAATAAGTACCTCGTTTTTAAGGGAAAGATGATGGTAATACCAGAAAACAGCAGCATCGTTATTTTTGGTGCTTCAGGTGACCTTACGTACCGTAAGCTCATTCCTGCTTTATACCACCTCTACGCGAACAAGCAGCTTCCAGAGAATTTTGCCATTCTGGGTGTAAGTCGCACTGAATACAGTGATGAGTCTTACCGCGCGAAGCTGAAAAAATCGCTTCAGGAAATGGAAAATACTGAGCCAGAAACGCTTGATGCATTTATTAACCATCTGCACTACCAAGCAATTAATACTTCTGACACACAAGATTACGGTAAGCTATCTTCTCGCTTAGACCAACTTGCGGACGAATATCAATTCGAGCAACGCAATACGCTTTTTTACTTAGCAACCCCACCAAGTTTATACAGTGTGATCCCTGCAAGTCTTGCAGCACATGGTCTTAACACTGAAGAGGATGGCTGGAAACGCCTGATCATTGAGAAACCATTCGGCTATGATCTTGAATCGGCGCGTATTCTGGACAAAGAAATTCACGAGCACTTCCAAGAGCATCAAATCTACCGAATTGACCATTACTTAGGTAAAGAAACGGTACAAAACCTACTTGTGCTTCGTTTCTCTAATGCGATGTTTGAGCCGCTTTGGAACCGTAACTTCATTGATTACGTTGAAATCACAGGCGCAGAATTCCTTGGCGTAGAGGAGCGTGGTGGTTACTACGACAACTCTGGCGCTGTGCGCGACATGTTCCAAAACCACTTGCTACAAGTATTAGCAATGGTAGGTATGGAACCACCAGCGCAAATCAATGCAGACTCGATGCGTGATGAAGTGGTAAAAGTGCTTCAATGCTTAAAGCCATTAGACGAAAACGCTCTGCGCAACGACCTAGTGTTAGGCCAATACACGGCGTCTGAAGTTCGTGGGCAAAGCCTACGCGGCTACCGTGAAGAGCCGGGAGTTGCAGACGATTCTCGTACAGAGACTTACATCGGTTTGAAAGCGTACATCAACAACTGGCGTTGGAATGGCGTGCCATTTTACGTGCGTACTGGTAAGCGTCTTCCAACACGCGTTACTGAGGTGGTTATCCACTTTAAACAAACACCGCATCCTGTGTTTGGTCAAAACGCACCAGAAAACAAGCTGATCATTCGTATTCAACCAGACGAAGGCATTCAAATGAGCTTTGGCTTGAAAGAGCCAGGCGCAGGCTTTGAAGCGAAGGAAGTGAAAATGAACTTCCATTACGCTGACTTGCAAGAAACGCAAATGCTAACGGCATACGAGCGCCTTCTACTTGATGCTTTGAATGGTGATGCTACGCTATTTGCACGTAGTGATGCGGTGGAAGCGTGCTGGCAATACGTACAGCCAATCTTAGATTTTAAGCAAGATCCACAATCCCTCTTCGGGTACGCATGCGGCACTTGGGGACCTAAAGAGTCAGATGACTTGTTACAGCGTGATGGCCGCGCTTGGCGTTTCCCATGTAAAAACTTAACAGATACGGATTACTGTGAACTATGATCAACCATAAGATCTACCAAACAGCAGAACAGGTAGTTGAAAGCCTAGCTAACGATATGAAAGCGTTTAGCGAAATGGGCAGACCTGTTCACATCTCTCTTTCTGGCGGCAGCACTCCTAAAATGCTGTTTAAACTACTGGCTTCAGAGGCTTACGCAACCTCCATTCAATGGGAAAACCTCCACTTTTGGTGGGGTGACGAACGTTGTGTTGCCCCTGACGATGCAGAAAGCAACTACGGTGAAGCGAACACGTTGTTGTTTAGCCAAGTAAATATTCCTGCAGAAAACATTCACCGCATCCGTGGCGAAGATGAGCCTAAAGCAGAAGCCGAGCGCTTTGCAAAAGAGATGGCAGAGGTAATCCCGAATGAAAACGGCACACCTGTGTTTGACTGGATCTTATTAGGCGTTGGTGCAGATGGTCATACAGCTTCTCTGTTCCCTGGCCAAACGAATTATGATGATGCGAACCTATCTCTTGTGGCGTCGCATCCTGAATCGGGCCAACTTCGTGTGTCGAAAACCGCACGCGTATTAGAAGCAGCGAAACGCATTAGTTACTTAGTGCTTGGTGCAGGAAAAGCGGACATTGTTGAAGAAATTAACAGTTCACCAGCACACGCACTGCCATACCCAGCGGCTAAGATTCAAGCGAAATCGGGCCTAACGGAATGGTATTTAGATTTAGACGCGGCAGCAAAAATTGCTTAAGACGCTGCTCGTCGATGAAATAAAATTGGAGAGAAACAATGAAAGGTGATATCGGTGTAATTGGCCTAGCAGTAATGGGTCAAAACCTTATCCTAAACATGAACGATCACGGCTTTAAAGTGGTTGCTCACAACCGTACTGCTGCTAAAGTAGACGAGTTCCTGGAAGGTCCAGCAAAAGGCACGAACATCATCGGTGCATACTCTCTAGAAGAACTAGTAGAGAAGCTAGAAACGCCGCGTAAAGTAATGTTGATGGTTCGCGCTGGTGACGTTGTAGACAAGTTCATCGAAGCGCTAGTACCTCTGCTAGACAAAGGCGACATCATTATTGACGGTGGTAACACTAACTACCCAGATACAAACCGTCGTGTTGCTGCACTACGTGAAAAAGGTATCCACTTCATCGGTACTGGTGTATCTGGTGGTGAAGAAGGTGCGCGCTTCGGTCCATCTATCATGCCTGGCGGTGCTGCTGAAGCATGGGAAGCGGTTAAGCCTATCTTCCAAGGTATCGCTGCGAAAACTGACGCTGGTGAACCATGTTGTGACTGGGTTGGTAACGACGGTGCTGGTCACTTCGTTAAGATGGTACACAACGGTATCGAATACGGTGACATGCAGCTTATCACAGAAGCTTACCAGTTCATGAAAGACGGTCTTGGTATGTCTGCAGACGAGATGCAAGCAGTATTCGCTGATTGGAACAAGACTGAACTAGACAGCTACCTTGTTGAAATCACGGCTGACATTCTTGGCTACAAAGATGAAGACGGTGAGCCTCTCGTTGAAAAGATCCTAGACACAGCAGGCCAAAAAGGTACTGGTAAATGGACTGGTATCAACGCACTAGACCTAGGTATTCCACTAACGCTTATCTCTGAGTCTGTATTCTCTCGTTGTCTATCTGCACTGAAAGACCAACGTGTTGAAGCTGAATCTCTATTCGGTAAGACAATCACTCCAGTTGAAGGCGACAAGCAAGAGTGGGTTGATGCACTACGTCAAGCGCTACTAGCTTCTAAGATCATCTCTTACGCTCAAGGCTTCATGCTAATGCGCGAAGCATCGAACGAAAACGGTTGGGACCTAAACTACGGTAACGTAGCACTAATGTGGCGTGGTGGTTGTATCATCCGCTCTGCGTTCCTAGGCAACATCCGTGATGCGTACGAAGCGAACCCAGACATCGCATTCCTTGGTTCTGATGAGTACTTCAAAAACATCCTACAAGGCAGCCTAGCAGCATGGCGTAAAGTAGCAGCGAAATCTCTAGAGTCTGGTATCCCAATGCCATGTACGATTTCTGCGCTATCTTTCCTAGACGGTTACACAACTGCTCGTCTACCAGCGAACCTGCTTCAAGCTCAACGTGACTACTTCGGTGCTCACACTTATGAGCGTATTGACCGTCCACGTGGTGAATTCTTCCACACTAACTGGACTGGTACAGGCGGCGACACAGCGTCCACAACTTACGACGTTTAATCCGCGGTCAGTAAGCTGATCAAAGCAAAAGGGTGCCCAAGTGGCATCCTTTTTTGCGTCTGTAAGATATTGGTAGATTTAAAAGTTACATTAAACGTTGATTCGTCACGCACTTCTCAGAAATGGGAGAGCATGCATTTGCTAGCAGTTTAATATTTCTCTTCGAAGAGTGAAGCTAAGCCGCTCTCTGCCGTCTCCTCAACTATAAGGTAATAGAAATGACACAACAGAAGCATCCATTTCACACAGCTTTCGTGTTGCTTATGTTCATATTACTGATTACTTACTCCATCTATAGCCTTTATCATCATTTCGTTTTCGAATCTCTACCGCGTCAGCTCAGTAGTGGTTTTCAAGTGGTCTACATTGATGCGTCATATGTTTTAAGTATCGCAAGCTTACTCTTGTGCCCTACATTATTGGTCTATATTTTATTTGATCGAATGACTCAGTTAGTCAAAGTGCCGATTAAAGTGATAACTATAACAATTGTCTTGTCCCTTATCGTTGCTATTCCAGGTCAAATTTTTGAATTTGGGCGATTGAAGTATATTGCAGAAAATAATGGTTACTCAGCGTGCCCACCTTTCACAATTGCATCAAGCGGAATGTTTGTAGAAGCTATGGTAAAAGAAGAAAAATACTGTATAGAACCAGAAATTAATCGTATTGGTATGTATGGCTATTTTCACGAACTCGAACGGATTGATAACTATATCAAGTCACACAGAAATGACATTCAATAGAAAAGAGCGCCTAGGCGCTCTTTTCAGTGGTCGTTTTCTTGTTTTGATAAAACCTGTCTTTTAGGTAGAGAATTGCACTGACCACAAGAGCCACTAAAGAAACAGTAAATAGGGCGTACATGCTGAGAATCCATGCGAATGTGGCCGTCAAGAATGCGATGAAGGAAAACATCCTGCTGAAAGACATCACATGGCCAAGTTTGTTACTTTTCATAAACGCCTCCCGATGCTAAGTGGGAATAGACAATTGTGGTCATATGCCACACTTTTAATTGTCTGCTCTTTTGGGACGTTTCACACAAAAAAGTGGCTAAAGATTTCTCAAAAAAGGTGAAATATTGAACTGGTAGACAAATCGTTAAACTGAGTTGCACAGATATGACTTCGGTTGTCTATCACTTCAAAGTTTTTAACTACGCAGATTAAGGGCATGTAGCGCTATTATTATCGTATTCGAACTCTACGATACACAATTGTAAGTGAACCTACACTCGTAAGCTCATCCCTGTCGTCAGTTACAGTAAAAGCTTTTTTCTCTGTTTAACAATACCTTAGTAACTACGGGCAATTAAATCTGTTTTTCGATCGAAACTCAGATTGCACAAAAGGTGAAAAAGAGTGCTAGGTAAGCCTCTAAACTACGCCTATAATTAGCGCCCACATGGAGGATGTTTATTATATGAACATCCTTTATTTTTTGAAACTAGCAACAAGGATCCAGTAAAACATGTTTTTCTGGTTTTGTTTACGTCGACCAAGAAGGTAATTAACACAGCAAATTGAGGTTCTAAGATGACTCTTAACAAGTACTTTGTTTTCATTCCAGCAGAATTGGAACAGGAAATGCACAAGGACAATCAAGTGATCTCTGAGAAGGAAACTCAACGTCAGGCATTAGTAAAACAGGCACAACAACAAGGCGGCCTGTAAGCTAGGTTTCAAAGAGAAAGAGCACCGCAACGGTGCTCTTTTTGTATCTGAGGTCGTAGAATTAACTTAATATGCCAAGGCTTTTCAACTTTCTGTAAATGGTATTTCGGCTCACACCAAGCATACGAGACGTTTTGCTAATGTTCCCCTGGTTGGCTTGATATGTTTTGAGCAACTTATCTTCGACGGTTGCACGCAGTTCTGAAGTTGGTTCAGCGGATGCTGCCACTTCTTGAGCTTGGCTGAGTTTCTTACTTAGGTGGGCTGGGACGTGTGTGAGTTCCAATATTTCTTCACCTTGCGCCATTAAGGCGGATACTTTGATTAAACTATCGAGTTCACGCAAATTTCCTGGCCATGAGTAAGACAGCATCAGAGAAAGTAGGTGAGGGCAAAGCTGTTGTTCAGATTCGGCGTGACGCCGATGAATGTTCTCAATCAGTTGTCGTTTATCTTCACGCTCCTCAAAGCGAGGTAGCTCAATGATCAAGCCATTAAGGCGATAATACAAATCTTGGCGGAACAATCCTTCGCTGACCAAATGTTCCAGATCTTTATGCGTGGCTGCAATGATTTGCGTATCGACTTGAATGCTTTGGTTGGAACCCACGGGAAGCACGGTTTTATCTTGCAATACATGGAGCAATCGGCTTTGAGCTTCCAAGGGTAAATCTGCGATTTCATCTAGAAACAAAATCCCTTTGTGTGCTTGGCGAATTTTTCCCTGATAGCCTTTGCTGTTTGCGCCAGTAAAGGCACCGGCTACGTAGCCAAATAATTCAGATTCAACCAGATCTTTTGGTAGCGCTCCGCAGTTGACGGAAACTAACGGTCCCGTTTTTCTCTGGCTGTTTTTATGGAGTGCTTTCACAAACTCGTTTTTGCCAACACCAGTCTCTCCGAGAATCAACAAACTGATGTCTTTATCGATGACGCGATTGGCTTGCTGCCAACAGTGCTCAACAGCGGAGTCGCCATAATGAAGATCATTGGACGCCGCTACAGCACGAGACTTGACCTTGCTATCGTTATCGGTAAGCGGTTTTGTTTTGAAAACGAAAGGGTGCTCATTTCCCCGAGTGGATAGAATGTCGTCTAAGGATTGCCCAATGATACTTTTTTGCGCAAAAAGTTGAGAGGCTACTTGATTGTGAGCCAAAACTTGTCCGTCTTCATTTGCAATGATAATTCCTTGCCAACCACTATTCAGTAAACCTTTTTCGCACGCTAAATCCACACGAATATGCCCTTGTGGAATCAAGTTAAGTAGTTGATTCTCCACTTGCTGGACCATGTTTTGTACTAGTACTTGCGTTGAGAAGTCATGTCTCTTTTGCTCGCTCGTAATATCTAATACGCCAATGAGGTTACCAAGATGATCGAAAATAGGATTAGCCGAACAGCTAATAAAACGATGGTGTTGGATAAAGTGCTGATCACCAATAACAGAAACGGGCTTTGCTTCAACCAAGGCTGTACCAATCGCGTTGGTGCCTTTGACCTTTTCTTGCCAGCATGCACCAGAGCTTAGCGAGATTTCCGTTAACTTTTCACGAAATCTAGGCTGTCCCCAACTGCCGATGATGACACCATCTGAATCCGTCAAAATTAAGCGACTGTCGCTATGAGCAAATAGCTGATTAAACAGAGGGAGCGCAAATTGAGTGACTGCCTCTAGCAAAAAATTGAGTTGGTGACGCCTATCTTGGAGCGTTGCTGGCGTTACTCGAATATCTTCAGGGCGTCGACGCTGTTTTAAACCCGCTTGTTCACTTCTGACCCATGAAGTTGAAAGCCAATTGTTATCGCTAATGTGTTGAAGTTCCATGACTGTACCATTTTGTCACAGTGAGGGTGTGCCATTTTGGAACACTTGAACATTGGTGTTCACACCATACATCCGCTCAAACATCGCTCACTTGGTTTGTTATCGCTTGGTAATCATAGTTTTACATTTAATTAACAACAAGTGTGGCGTAGTTGGCGTGTGACTTGCGTAATGCTCTTTGTGAACAGTGCGATACGACACTGCAATAACACATTGAACGAGAAACAAAAGGAAGAGTTATGATCTATGCACAGCCAGGTAGTGAAAATGCCATTGTTAACTTTAAATCGCATTACGATAACTTTATCGGTGGGGAATGGGTAAAACCAACGGGTGGTGAGTACTTTGACAATATCTCACCAATCAACGGACAAGCGTATTGTAAAGTTGCTCGCTCTGGCGAGGAAGATATTAATTTAGCACTGGATGCCGCGCACAACATCAGAGCAAAATGGGCCAAAACTAGCGTGACAGAACGTTCGAACATCTTGCTGAAAATTGCTGACCGTATTGAGCAGCATCTAGAAGAGCTTGCAGTTGCAGAAACTTGGGAAAACGGCAAACCAGTTCGCGAAACCTTGGCGGCAGATTTACCTTTAGTAGTGGATCACTTCCGTTACTTCGCTGGCTGTATTCGCGCACAAGAAGGCAGTGCGGCAGAACTGGATGAGCACACCGCAAGCTACCACTTCCCAGAACCGATTGGTGTGGTTGGTCAAATTATTCCGTGGAACTTCCCAATGTTGATGGCGGCTTGGAAACTAGCACCGGCACTAGCGGCGGGTTGCTGTGTGGTATTGAAGCCAGCAGAGCAAACCCCAACATCCATTCTGGTTCTGATGGAAAAAATCGGTGACCTTCTTCCTCCTGGTGTCATCAACGTTGTAAACGGATATGGTTCTGAAGCGGGTCAAGCATTAGCAACCAGCAACCGCATTGCGAAACTCGCGTTTACCGGGTCTACGCAAGTTGGCAACCACATTCTGAAATGTGCAGCAGACAACTTGATCCCATCGACAGTTGAGTTAGGTGGTAAATCTCCAAACATCTACTTCTCAGATATCTTCGATTACGAAGATGAGTATCTTGATAAGTGTATCGAAGGTACGTTACTTGGTTTCTTCAACCAAGGTGAAGTTTGTACTTGTCCATCTCGCGTACTGGTTCATGAAGCGATTTATGACAAGTTTGTAGAGAAACTGACGGAACGTGCACAGCTGATTAAACAAGGTAATCCGCTCGATACCGATACTCAAGTTGGTGCTCAGGCTTCTCAAGAACAGTTTGATAAGATTTTAAGTTACCTGGAAATCGGCCGTGAAGAAGGCGCAAAAGTGGTCTTTGGTGGTGGAGTGTCAGAACAGCCAGAGTCTATCAACCAGGGGTACTACATTCAGCCAACCATGTTGGAAGGCCACAACAAGATGCGAATCTTCCAAGAAGAAATCTTTGGCCCAGTGATCGCTATCACCAAATTCAAAGATGAGGCAGAAGCGTTGGAAATCGCAAACGACACCGAATATGGCTTAGGCGCAGGTGTTTGGACACGTGATGCGAACGTCGCATATCGTATGGGCCGTAATATTGAAGCTGGTCGAATCTGGATTAACTGTTACCACGCTTACCCTGCACACGCAGCGTTCGGTGGTTACAAAAAATCGGGTATCGGGCGTGAAACGCACAAGATGATGCTGGACCACTACCAGAATACTAAGAACTTGTTGATTAGCTACAGCACCGACCCGTTAGGCTTCTTCTAGTGAAACTAAGTAATTAATAAAGAAAAAGCAGTATGAATCAAAACCCCGAATCTTCGGGGTTTTTTATTAGCGTGAGCTTGTCGGCTGAAGGTTAATTTAGATGTTTAACCTGCTTATATTGTGATATCAGGAACGTTGAATTATCGCCACTTTTCGTTCCATAAGCTTTTCTACGGCGGCGTTTTGCTTGTCAATATTGAGTTGCGGATCAAAGTCCAAAACGCGATTGCAAGATTCGAGACTGGCAAATTGATTTAAACATTCACCAAGCTCTCTTTTAGAGCTTGTTCGCGTCATACTGCTTTCTGATGAGGAGAGTAGGGTGACTTTACGGCCATGAAACGTTCCTTGCGGCACTGCATCACTTTGCTGCGCTTGTTGAACGTCATGAACCGATGAATTGGTGTATGTGGATTGGATGTCATTGGACATAAAGACACCTAAACTCTCAAGTCTAAAGTTTGTGGCATCGGTGGTGCCTCATCAATGGTTACATGCGAAGACAATAACGCTTCCCACGACTCGCTGTGCGTCAGCAATTCTGCTAAAGCTGTTTCAAAATATTCGTAATCCAGTCGCCTAATGTTAATGAGTCGGTTTAAACATAGGACATGTCGGTGGTTATCTAAACTAAAAAATAACTGGTGCTCAGGCCAGTGATAATTAAAAGCCAAGAAAGAGCGATAGAGATCGGAATTTACAATTTGAAGGCCAACAATCTCAGCTTCGAGCTGCAGAGTTGTCGATTCAGGATGAAAGATGATATGCACCCTTAGATTATCATCAAAGGCTAAGCTTACTTCATTTTCCGTTAGATGCAGTGCAGGCAAGCCTATTTGATGAGCAAACTTTAGCAAAATCTCATCGATAGTTTGGCGTGCTGACATAGGAATAGTCCCTTTTGAAATTTTATCAAGGAAAATATTAGATGTATCTCTTCATGTTTATCAATATTAGTCGGTTGTTATTATATTTTGGCTTTTAAATGTGTTGAGAGAAATAGAAAGATAAAAGTAAGAGTGTTCAGATGCATATCTCGATGGCAATGATATATATGAATATCACTTTTCTCTAATGAACTTCAATTAAGGAAGGAATGAAAGAGAGCAGAAACTGTTTTTGAAATTACAGTCCATGTTAACTACGTGTTGTTGAAAAATGCGATTTATTGTCCGCTTGTAGTATAAATATAAGTTGATCTTTTATATTTTTACATAAAGAATTGTGTGAATTTCAAATGAGCTAGATTATATAAAATACGTTTATGGGGTCATAATGAACAATTCTATATGGGCTGGTTTTATTGGGTTATTCATACTGAGTGGGTGCAGTCAGACTGTGTCCGTCAATGGGGTGGATGGCTTTGATACACAGAGTCAGGCATCAGTCTATGGTTGGGTTTCTGTCGACGGCTACTTTCCACCTTCGATTACTTCTCTTGAAGTGGGAATATGTAAAGTTATTGATAATCAATGTCTTAAATCGGCATCTCAGAGCTACCAAGGCGTTCAGTTGCCTGTGCAGTATTCGTTTTTAATTGCACCAATTCAAGCTGGTGAAGGAAAAATGAAGATTATTGGAAAGCTTTATTCAAACGGTGAGCTCGTTGCTGAAAAAGAAAAGAACTATTTATTTTTAGAGGGAAATAAACAAGAAAACTTGATTCTTGTTCCAAAAATAAACAGATAAAATTTTAAGTACTACATTTTTATTAGAATTTTCTAATTTATAAAAATAAAGACCATATCTTTCCTTTTGTGAAAGATTTGTTGTCTTTTATAAACATTAATTACATGACTTTGAAGTCATCGGGTCAGTTGTTTTTTAGACTCATACTTGTTGCAAAAACAGTATTTTTTATGATTATATCTCGCTCCTTGAACACGTTGGCTTGGCGTTTTAGGCTATAAAACATACATTTTTATGATTTTGGAAATTTAATTTTGTTCTCGAAACGATGCCGAAATCTATTTAATTGTATTCTAATGTATAACAAAACAACCAAACTTAAATAACGAAATGATATTTAAGTTTTGGCTAATGATAAACGCTATCTGATAAAAATAATAAAGACGGACAGCAGAAATTTACTAAGTCAAACCTTTACCTTTAGGTAAAGGTAATGCTTGGGTTATTTGCTAATTATTCGGGGGGTATGGTAAGTGATAGAACTTCTATGCTCTTTTCTTTGCTTCTTTAATTCATACAGCAGTACTTAGAAATAACAACAATCAAAGTAGTGCTTTGAAAGTTTCTCAACATTTGCACTGAGAAACTCAAAATAATGAAGGGTAGAAAATGGATGTGTCAGGCCAACTAAACTCAGAAAGGGTCGACTCGAGTTCACGAAAAATTCGTAGTTTTTCCTGCTATGAAAAATCTGACGAAGTATTTCACTCAGACCAGTCTCACATTGTTGTCGTTCACAATGGTCAGCTTCGAGTTCAAACAGGTGATTGCACAATCGATGTTGCTGCAGAAAATGGGGTATTTCTATCCCAAGGAGATTACTTGTTAGAGTACTCTCCGCTAGATGGGGCATACAAAGCGTCGATTATTGCTTACGACAGTGAACTCGTTAGTCAGTTGCTGCAAAAACACAGTGATCTCTTGATGATGCTGCCTAAGGTAGACAAAGTTTGTTCTGGTTTGTTTACTTTTGGTTTGAACATACTCGTTGAACAAGTGCTTTCTAGCATGCAGACGCTTGAGCAACAAGCGTACCCTGATGCCATTATGTGCCTAAAATACGAAGAACTACTCATTCTCTTGCTACACAGCAAAGGAGGAGAATCACTGTATGCGTTGCTGTCACAACAAACAAACCGTACGTCGGAACGGTTACGTCGATTTATGGAACAGCATTACTTAAAAGAATGGAAGTTGACAGACTACGCGCAGGAGTTTGGTGCCAGCTTAACCACTTTTAAAGAGCTTTTTAATGAGCACTATGGCATTTCTCCAAGAGCTTGGATCAGTGAGCGTCGACTACTGCATGCTCATAAACTGCTGTTGACGAGCAAGATGAGCATTGTAGATGTGGCGATGGAGGCAGGGTTTTCCAGCCAGTCTTACTTTACGCAGAGTTACCGTCGTCGTTTTGGAACGACCCCAAGCCGCGTACGTTCGGGAGACGATCAAGTGGCTATCGCGAAATGAAATGACTTGGGACTAAAATTTTCTGACTAATTTTGAAAGTCACTCACCAGTGTAAATTCTATTATGTATCGTGTAACAACGAACGATTAAAAATTATTACATCTCTTTCTTTCTGGATTGTTCGAAAGGGGTGCGGAGACGAACATAAATGAAAAAGCAGCATTGGCGACGCCGTTCGCTTTTTCCAGACAGCATAGTGACACAGCGGAAAGTGACTGTTTTACAAAGAGGAGCTCGTTATGAAAGCGCCTCGAAACCTACGCAGGATCTCAATGTTGTGCACGTCAATCACCGACAATTGTTGAGTGAAGGCGTCATAAATTATGAGCAGTTATCTTTACTTCAACGCTTGTTGGATAGAAATGTCGTCGATAGCCTGTGCGCTAGCCAGTTAGTAAAAACGTATCAAAAACTTGGTGCTTCGATAGACCGGTTTGCCATGCGTTTATTTTTGGAAATTGGATCGCAGCTCAGTGATAGCAGCACAATCACAACGTTCGAACAAAGGCTGGACTACATCAACTCTCGTCTGGGCTTTCGCTTTAATTTGGCTGTCCCAAAAACGTTGATGCTTTGTTTCCATTTATCACTCAACGAGTGGATTAACCGACAAGTCGATCAAAGTGCTCTTCATGCTTCGATTAAAGTTGAACAACTTATCAATCAACTCGATATTCAGAAGGAATATTGGTCGAAGCTATCAGGGGAAGACACCAGTGCCGTCTTTGTTCAACAGCAACTCGATCTCATTAAGAGCCAGCAGCATCAACTTAAAAAGCAACTTGGGACGTTAAGCGAACAACAGTTGCAAGTGATTGAATGTCATCGTTCGTTAATTGAGAAGTGGCAACTGTCTTTAGACGAGCTGAAAGGGTTCGCGGAGTACACCTCTACAACCGAACAATTTATTTCTGAGTGGAAAAATTGGTGTTCGGAAGTGCGACTTGAGGCCCCCGAGCTGAACGAAGTTTGGGATGCATGCGATGTGGTTTACAACGACCAAAATGCGGTTGCGAAATTATGGCAATGGTTCAAGAACATGCAAACTGTTGGTGATATCGATCACTACTATTTTGATACTCAAAGTGGTCAGTGCGGCCAGGCTTGCAATCACCTCAGCCAGATCTAAATAGGGCGTTAAATGTTAGATAAGATGATGAAATCTTTAGCGGAAGCGCTAAAGGTAGGGGATTTTATTGCCTCAGAAAATGGTTCTTACAACATCGAGGTTGACCAGTTATCACTGACCATCAAGCAACATGCGTCATGGATTTTATGGGAAGCGACGTTACCCTTCCAGTTTAAAGAGCATCTAGATTATCAACAAGAACAAGCGTTACAACGTTGCATGCAGCTCTCATTAAAAACCATTCGTGAGGATGGCGGCGTACTGACAACCAATGATGATCAGCAATTGATTTTGCAAAGTAAAGTAAGGGTTGAGGACTGTTCGGTGGAACGGTTCTCTGCTTTGCTTTCTAAGCACGTCAATCTATGCGAACGTTACATTGCATTACTGGAACAAGCACGCGTGAACCACACAATCAACCATACAGTGTGGTTACCATGATGCTAAAAATCTTTCCCAACATTAGGCGTGCTGCAACAAAGGCATTGTTATGCGCAGTGAGTGTTGTTCCTTTGGGATACGCGCAAGCAACAGACTTACACTGGCCCGAACAACCGTTCCGCTACTATGCAGATAACGACTCATTAAAAGAGTTGTTGAATAACTTCGGTGCAAATTATCGTGTCTCGGTTTCTGTTAGTGACAAAGTCAACGATCGAGTGAATGGGCGTTTTACCCCTGAAGATCCGGCGGAATTCCTCGATTACTTATCGCAAGTGTACAACTTGATGTGGTATTTCGATGGTGCCGTCTTACATGTCTATAAGGCGACAGAAACTCGCTCACGTTTACTTCAATTGGAATTACTTACGGCTAGAGAGCTACGCAGTACGTTAATTTCCACCGGCGTTTGGGATTCTCGTTATGGTTGGAGAGCTGCTGAGAGCAAAGGGTTAGTCTATCTTGCGGGTCCTCCACGTTATGTCGACTTAGTGGTACAAACGGCGGAGGCATTGGAAACGCGCTTGCTGCAGAAATCGAATTCAACCGACGAATTATTCGTTGAGATAATTCCTTTGAAGTACGCTTCTGCAACGGATAGAGAAATTGCATATCGAGATCAGACAATTACGGTCCCTGGCATCGCATCGGTGTTAAAACGGGTCGTGTCTGGTGTTCAAACTCAAGTGGCGAGTGCGTCTAGCAAAGAAGTTACCAGTCCAGATAAGCCTGTAAAAAGTAATAAAACCGCCTCAGTTCATGGTGGCGCAACAGTTGAAGCAGAGCCGGGCCTTAATGCGATTATCGTTCGTGATACTCAAGCACGATTACCGCTCTATCGTAAACTGGTCGCGCAATTAGACCAGCCGCAATCAAGAATTGAAGTCGCGCTATCGATTGTCGATATCAGTGCCAACGATTTAAGTCAGTTAGGCGTGGATTGGCGAGCGGGAGTGTCTGTCGGAAACAACCGCATTGTCGATATCAAAACAACAGGTGATGTGAATTCGGGGGATGTGACGCTCGGCAGTGGACAGAACTTTAAGTCCTTGCTTGATTCAACCAACCTAAATTACTTGCTGGCTCAAATTCGTTTATTGGAATCCAAAGGCAGTGCTCAAGTGGTTTCAAGACCAACATTGTTAACTCAGGAAAATGTCGAAGCGGTACTGAACAACAGCAGCACGTTTTACGTCAAGCTGGTTGGTAAAGAAACCGCAGCGCTGGAAGAGGTCACGTATGGCACGTTACTGAGAATTGTCCCACGTATCGTTGGTGATAGATTTGCTGCACGACCTGAAATTAACCTGAGCCTTCATCTCGAAGACGGTGCAAAGATCGCTGATGGTGGTGTCGATGATCTTCCTTCCGTTCGTAAAACTGAAATCAGCACCTTAGCGACGGTTAAACAAGGGCAAAGCTTACTTATCGGTGGTGTGTACCGAGATGAAGTGAGCCATCAGTTACGTAAAGTGCCATTGCTAGGAGACATCCCATATTTAGGCGCGCTGTTTAGAAGTAATACCAATACTAAGCGCCGCACAGTACGAATGTTTATTTTAGAACCTCGAATTGTTGTGGATGGTATTGGCGATAGTGTGTTGATTGGCAACGAATATGACTTGCGACCAAGTATCGGCAAGCTTAACAACATCTCCAACAATAGCGCTGAATTTAAATCGGTAGTGGAAGTATATAGCTGCACATCGAGGGTTCAAGCCGAGCGCTATCAACAAGACTTATTGTCACAGCAAAAGTCGTCTCAATTAACGCAGTGCCGATTACCAACAGGGCAAAAGGGTTGGCGGGTGAAAGTATTGGAATGTGATGACTCACAAAGTGAGTGTGTGCGCCCTTCAGAGGAGTCTTAACCGCGATGCAGCAATGGAAAATTCGTATTTTATCAGGCGTGCATACCGGAGTAGAAGTCACCTTGCCTGAAGGTGCTCTCGTGCTTGGCAGTGACGACTTTATTGCTGATCTTGTACTGTCTGATGCTGGGGTCGAAGCGAACCATTTCACCCTCGTTTGCCAGCAAGACTCGGTCATTTTACGAGGCTGCGAAGAGGCAAATATTAACAGTGAAGACATCGCTGTTGCAGGTGATGGTATCGAGTTGTCACGCCATGCTGTTGTCTCGGTCGGCGTTGTGAAGTTCGCTCTGGGATACGCGGAAGATGCGTTAATTGTGAGTAACGTCAGCGACGAATCTAGCCAACAGAATACACCTGTGGTTGCTGTGCAACGCTCTAGCTGGAAAAAAACAACGCTCATCGCTTTGCTTTGTAGTTTTGTCCCGAGTGTCATTTTTGCTGGTATGTGGTACAGCCAAGCTAACGGAAGCAACAATGAAATTGTTACAGAAGCAGAACCCATTGTTTTGGTACGTAACATCTTAGGCGAGCTCAAACTTAGCGACGTTCGTGTGGAATGGAATGCCGCCGCACGCCAAGCAGTCTTAGAGGGCTATGTTGAAGACCGAACACAGAAACTCGATCTGCTTGGTCGAATTGATGTATTGGGCATCAATTACAAAAGTGACTTAAGAACGATGGAAGAAATCCGTCGCGGGGTTCGATTTATTTTGCGCAACCTCGGCTATCACCAAGTGAAAGTCGAAAATGGCGATGAGACCGGCACACTGCTGCTGACGGGCTATATCGATGATGCAAGCCGCTGGAACCAAGTTGAACAAATCTTGGAGCGAGACGTGCCGGGTCTTATTGCGTGGAAGGTTGAACTGCAGCGAGCGGGTGCCTACATGGATACGCTAAAAGCGTTATTGACGGATGCGGAGTTACTGAAGAAAGTCCAGTTGGTCACCAGCGGTGATCGCATCGAAGTTCGTGGTGAGCTTGATGATATCGAAACGACTCGATTTTACGGTGTGACCCGAGACTTCCGGGAACAATATGGTGAGAAACCGTACTTAGTTTTGAAATCCATACCTAAGGTGAGTAAAGGCACCAACATCGATTTCCCGTTTCGTAGCGTTAACTTTGGCCAGGTTCCATATGTGATTCTGACCGATAACGTTCGCTATATGGTCGGTGCAAGAACGCCTCAGGGCTACCGAATATCCAGTGTTACACCTGCTGGTATTGAGTTGGTTAAAGGCGGGCGGGTGATAACAATAGAACTCGGATATGAAGGCGAGACGAACAATGACAAATCTTGAACAAATTTTAAATAACGACACAAACGGTGCGGAAGTGCACAAGATTAAGAGCAAGCTCTTAGAAGCACAAGCGGTGGTGAAACGTCAGTTGGATTTAGGGTGCTCACCACAGCAGTACCAATTGCTACTCAAACAGTATGAAGCTTACACAGCCGCCTATGCGGTCGTTGAATCATACGAAGCTAACTAAAAAATACGAGGAAGTCTTATGTCATTTTACGATGCTAGTAACAGTGTAAACCTTGATGATGTTAAAGCTAAGTTAGAACAACAAGCGAAAGATGCTAACACAGAAGTGACGGCAGCCATCAAGAACCTAGAAACCAATGCCGATGATCCATCAAAGCTTGCCGAGCTTCAGCACGCGATCAACAAATGGTCTGTTGTTTACAATATCAATGCGACCACGACTCGTGCGATTAAAGATGTGATGCAGTCGATTCTCCAGAAGGTGTAAAGCATGGAACGAGAAACGCGCCAACTGCTGGCTGAAATCGCGCTGATGGCAACAGGTATGCATCGTCATCAAGAAGCCAACACGATTGCAGATGGCCTTGAAGCAAGCTCAGGTTCTGAAGAGACCGTTGCGATGATTCGTGCAATGAGCCTCATGAATAAAGGCTTGTATGAAGAGGCTCATCAATTACTCGAACCACTTTGTAACGCCTATCCAGATCTGATCAGCTTAGCGGCTCTTGCTTCTGCCAAAGCCGGTTTACTGAGCAAAGCGGAAAGCTGGGTAGAACTTGCGTCACAAGGAAGCGAAGAAAGCCAAGCATTTGCTGCGAGCTTTTCTCAGGACATTAGGAATCTTGGATGATAATTGATTCGAGTAACCTAGGTCTTCAACACCAATCTTTGCGTCAGTCGGAGTCGCGTCATTATGAGCGGAGCGATGAAGACAAGATGAAAACGCTCATGGAGCGAAGTGACAAGCAAGAGCAAGTTTCACATGTTTCTCCAAAAGAGACGCTAGAGAAAACAGAAGCGAAACTGGCGGAGATTAAAGCGTGGTACGAATCATTAAAAGACGCAGAGGTTGTCAGTAAACAAAGTGTCTTATCATCGTTAAATGAAGCGTTTTCCGACCCTCAAGTTAAACGAGAGGCAATGTGGTACGCCTTTCATGAGGCGAAGAGTGAAAAAGGCAACGAGCAGCCACAATCTGATTTGTTAAAGGTGTTGAAGCAGGAGTTACTAGGGAATTTTTCGGGACAGCTTATTGCCGAACCACCTGCTGATAAAACAGCACTAAAAGCAATGCTAGCGCAGCATTTTCCACTGGGTGCCCAGAAAGAACAAGCCTTATGGCATTGCTGGGCAGAGTTGAAGTCGTTACCTGATATGGCATCAACACTGGACATGGTTCGTGATGAACTTAGCTTCATGATCCAAAAAAATGCGATGGTGAAAAACATCATGACTCACAGTCACAAGTTAGATTTATCTTAGGAGTACATATGATAAACACGCAGTACACCGAGGTGATGCAAACCAACATTGATAAGTTACAGGATGCGCAAGTCGAAGACGGTTTAAGCGAACGTTTTGAGCAAGCCATGTCGGTTCCCGAGGCAAGTAATGGCCTGGAGGGAGGTTTGCTAGAAAACATCAGCGAGTTGAAAAACACTATCGATAACGCGAAAAGTAACCTGCAAGACAACATGAAGATGGTGGGTGATGATCCGGCGCAATTACTGCAAATGCAGTGGGCGCTGACACGCATTACTTTTCAAGAAGAGCTGATCGCGAAAACCGTGGGTAAAACCACACAAAACGTAGAAACCTTATTGAAGGCACAATAGTGATGATGAATAAAATGAGAGCAGTTTTCATCATGCTCACGTTGTTTCTGGTAGGTTGTCAGACCGAGCTATACACCAACGTTACTCAGAAAGAGGGTAATGAGATGTTGTCGATCTTACTATCCGAAGGTGTCGTTGCAACAAAAGAACCTGACAAAGACAACACCGTCAAGTTAATGGTAGACAGTTCTCAAATCGCCTTCGCGGTAGATGCGCTAAAGCGAAAAGGTTATCCAAGAGAGCAGTTTTCTACACTGAAAGAGGTGTTTCCTAAAGACGATTTGATCTCGTCACCATTAGCAGAACGAGCCCGTTTGGTGTACGCGAAATCTCAAGAGCTCTCGTCAACCTTATCTCAGATTGATGGTGTGCTGGTGGCACGTGTTCATGTTGTTTTGGAAGATCAAGATCTGCGTCCAGGAGAGCGTCCAACTCCAGCTTCTGCCTCCGTATTTATTAAACACGCGGCAGATATTGCGCTTGATTCATATGTTCCGCAGATCAAATTATTAGTGAACAATAGCATTGAGGGGCTGAACTACGATCGAATCAGCGTAGTGATGGTACCCTCATCAGAGGTTCGAGTTGCTACTCAAAACAATCAATTTAAAAGCATTTTGTCGGTTCAGGTCACCAAAGAGACGGCGAATAATCTTATCGCCATTTTGGTGTTCTTGGTAGCGGCACTCATCGGCTCGAATATCGCTACTTTTACATGGTGTCGTAGGAACACGAAGCGTGGTTAAACCAGAAACACCACTCGCGCAGGTACAACACCAGTTTAACTATGCGCCTTGCCAGTACATCCATAGAAGTTGGATAGAGCAAAAGCAGCCTTGGTTACTAAATATCGAAGGCTGGAGAGATAACCCCATGTTCAACCAGTGGTGTATCAATGAGTGGGCGTTATCTCCCGTTCCTGAGACGGCTTTTAACAGACCTTGTCATAGTTTGGCGTTGCTCCCAGCGGATGCGTTGAACCAACTCGTATTGATGGTGGGCGGAGCTTTGCATTGCGTTGCGATGCGAAGCGTTGTTTTAAAACATCCTAAACAGGTTCTGAACAACGTATTTGGTTTGGAAGGCGCTCGGTTCTTAATTCAAAACGGGCCGATGCTGTTATCCAGCTGGCCGCAAGGCTGGCAGCGTTCGTTACCAGAACTATTGGATGAAAGGTCTGTTGAAGCAAGCATGAGGGCGCTAGGATATTTTTGGATGAGGTTTATTTTGATTAACTCACCAGAAGATGTTGTTCTTCGTTGGCAATTCAAATTAGAAAAGCAACTTAGCGAAAACGCGGAAACAGCTAACTGGTTGGAAGCGGATCAACGAGATCTGGCGTATCGACTCACAAAAAAAATCGCAAAACAGGTTATTCCTCAATGGTTTCATTTGTTGAAATAAAAACAGACAATTTGCAGCTGGCACCTGGCTTAAAGGTGCTGAAAGCGAAAGATTATGCCAGTTATCTGGATTCGCAACACTTAGTTGAAGCCGCGAACTCCAAAGCTGAGAGCATCATTGCTAATGCCCAACAAGCCTACGAAACCGAAAAACAACGTGGTTATCAAGATGGCCTTGCACAAGCCAAGATTGAAAATGCGCAAACGATGGTTGAAACCTTAGCACGTTGTAATGACTACTATCAGCAAGTCGAAGAAAAAATGACAGGTGTGGTGTTAGAAGCAGTACGTAAGATCATCGATACCTTCGATGATGTCGATACCACGGTGAGTGTAGTTCGAGAAGCGTTGCAACTGGTGAGTAACCAAAAGCAGGTCATTTTACATGTCCACCCAGAGCAGGTTGTTGAGGTGAGAGAAAAGGTGGCTGGAGTATTAAGTGATTTCCCTGAAGTCGGTTACGTTGACGTGGTAGCAGATGCGCGCTTGAAAAATGGAGGCTGCATTTTGGAAACAGAAGTTGGGATCATCGACGCTAGTATTGATGGACAGCTGCATGCATTAAAGCAAGCCATGGTGAAGCAGCTCAGCGAGCGTAAAATTACGATTCATGAATAAACCTCAAAAACTCAGCACTTGCTGAGTTTTTTCATTTTAATGCCTTTAAACAAAAAAAATCCGACCATTTCTAAAATATTCACTGCCATAAATCCTTAAGAATACACCTAAGAAAGCTGCTTAGTTGATAAGTGTTGTAACCAAGCAGCGCCTCTAAAACAACAAAAATAGGATTATTTAGTCGAATGGCTAATGGATTTATAACTTCTTTACTGACAGATTTTGCCAGCCGCTGCCAATTGGAGCCGTTGGTTTTTGATGAGGATGATTGTTGCCATCTACTCGTTGAGCAAAACACAGCAATCACAATTCGTGCACAAGAAGATCGTGTGACGCTTATCGGGCTGATTTCAGGTGATGAACCGAGTGCTGATATTTTGCATCAACATATGAAAGGTGCCTTAACGCAAGGCTCTCCAGCGGTATGCTGGGAGGAAGAGACCGGATATATCGGTTTCATACACCTGCCTCAGCAACTGCTAACTGCATCTTTTTTCGATGAGTCATTTGCGAATTTCATCGAGTGGTTAAAAAGTGCGAATACACAAGAAGTAACCAATAAAACAACCGAAGTACCGGAAACGAATACCACTCATTTTTCCACATTAAGGGTTTAAAACATGATCAGTTTTGGAAGTGTTAGCGCGTTGCAGGCCGCCATGCCGCAAGCTCGTAACGAGATACTTAACGAAGGTAAGCTGAGTATTGGTGGCAAAGAATACCAAATCAACGCAGCGACCCAAGAATTTACTCGCGCCAATCCTACGAATGGTGCAGTAGCGCGATTTTTTGAAGCGACAGGAAAACTGTTTCGCGAAGGTAGCCCACAATCGGTAGCGAAAGCCCTTACAAAAGCCGTATTTGATAATGAGCAAGGACAAGCTCAGCGTTTACAAGCTGCTTCTTCTGTTGAGCATGGACAAATGTTCTTCAAAGATGGAAGCATAAAAACCGCATCAGATGTCTTAAATGCCTTTGCGAAGTTAGACAGTAAATCAGTTCAGTCGAACTCTGCTGAGCTAAACCAGTTAGCAGAGCGAGCGATGACAGAGGCAATGTTAGAAACCGATTCTGGTAAAAACCTAACATCACTGATTGGCGAAAGTGCAGCGAAGTCGCTTGCTGGACGTGTAGTAAAAGACTACGGCGGTGGTGTATCTGCAGCGCAGAAAAACCCGGCAGGTAGCATTAATCAAATGCAAGCGGTGTTTGATATGGAGGTGATGCATCTTAAATCGGCGCAACGTCATATCGAAGGTCTAGCAAGCACCGATCTAAGCCAAGGTGTATACGCTGAAGGACTGGCAGAGGACGCGTTTAACAAAAGTGGCGTAACCAATAATGTTGAAAGAGCTGCGGCGTGGATCATTAATGCTTCTAACTCTAAAGGAAACGATGCCGAAAATATTACGTCTTTACTGAAAGAATACGCGTCTAATGGTAAAGATTTATTGAATATGGAAAACCTAAAAGAGCTACACGCTCGATTGGTGCCTAATGTTGAGCGTGATTACCGAGGGCCAAATATTTCGGGTGGTACTTTGCCTTCAAGTATTGGCGGTGAGGGCATGTTAAAGCAGCACATTGAAGGCTTTTTGAAAGAGAACCCTGTAGAAGATAAAGACTTAGGTAAACATTTGTTCGCCGGAGTTATCGGGTACCATGGCTTTACCGATGGAAATGGTCGCATGGGGCGCATGCTATACGCGATAGCAGAACTTCGTAACGACTCGTTCAATCCTTTAGCTATGGATGCAGAAAATAGCCTTCACGGTATTAAGTGATTTTTTACTTCTATTTAATTTTTGGAGCGGCGATTGCCGCTCTTTTATTTTCCAGCTTAACCTTAATTTTTCTTCTCAATAAAACGGCTAATAGCAATAAAAATGAGACGTTGAAATAAAGTGTCGGTTTCTATCTCGCCATAAAATCTCTTTTATCCTTATTCGCTTATTTAAATGAGCCGTTATACCCAAGTGGCTTCGCTGAAACAAATATATCGATGTCACTTAGTTATAATAAATTAGACAGGACACAACATGGATACAGGAAAGATTAATATGCTTCTCTCTGAGCTAGGAGAAGTGCTGAACCTTGAGCGCGTGACAGCGTATGACGATCAAATGTGGTCACTGCATTTTGCTGAAAACAACAGTGTCGATGTTCTGCTCGTAGAGGAAAAAGGCGAGTTATTGATTTCCAAAAACCTGCTTATAGAACAAGATGATATTACGCTAGATAAACTTCAAGTTTTACTTGAATACAACTTTTTGTATCGAGAAACAGGTGGTGTGCAGTTTTGTGTGAATCCAACACGCAAAGACGTTGTTCTTCAAGTCGCTATCGCGGCTGGAAGTGAACTCACCAACATTGCTAACTTAATCATTCAGTTGAATGAATTAGTTGATACTTGGGTACAGTTATTTCAAAACAACACGGTTGTAGATTTTAGTCAAACAGACGTACACGCATTTATTCAAGTTTAAGGCATCACACATGGTCAATATTAATACATCGCACATGCACTCGTTGAGTCAGTTAACGTCACATTTGGCGACACAAAATCAAGCTGACGACAAAGAGGTTCGAGCACACAACGGCAAAGATATTTTTGTTAAAGAGGGTGCACCAAAAAATAAAAGTATCAGCGCGCGTATTAGCCACCAGAATAAAGCGAAAGATATTGTAGTGAACCTGCTTACTAAGCAGGGTATTCCTAAAGATGTTGCGAAGCTCATGCTGAAAAATGTGTTGAACGGTGAAAACAAGTTAACGCTTGGGAGCCTGAAAAATCTTGAGAGATTGTCGTCTGGCCCTAGCTCAAATTGGCCAACGGCACAAACGGCAGCCTCTTCTTCCAAAACCAATAAAGCCTCATCGAGTGTCGCGCTTATCAACGAACATAAAGCCAACCTTCAAAAGCTTGGTGATTTTGCCTGTACGGACTTAAATACGTTCGGTGTTAAGGGGTCACAGTTTTATGAAACAAAAGGAAAGCCACGACTAAAAGAGCTTCACGCGGATCAAGCGCGAATCATGCAAGATCACAGAGCGACGATGTCCGCAAACGGAGTTCAAGCTGCAGCACAAAGAGGAACCGCACCGCAATTAAGCACTCTACAGAACATTGCTAAGGCAGTACAAACCGCGAAAGCCGGCTGCTGTACTACATTTGCCTTTGCTGCCGCCGCTGAGATGATTCAAGGCATGTCAGGAACACCTGAAAGTGAACCCAAAGTAGAAGTGGTTGCGTTTAAAAAGGGTCATTCAGGTACACACCTTTATGTACTGGTTGGTCGACAAGAGGGGAGCGACATAAAAGATCCATCAACGTGGAGTAAGGATGTGAAAATTGTTGACCCGTGGGCGACATCTGCATTCGGTGCACCAATGTTTGGAGATGCACAACGACCACCTGTTTCGAATATGTTCCCGCCAACAGAAGTCATTTTTGATAGCCATAAACTGGGTTAGTCACTCTGCAAAAGAAGTGAGCAAATACACCATGCTAAGCATCTAACCTTTATTGAAAGAGCAGCTCTGAGCTGCTCTTTTTTATTACTCTGGCAACTCGATTTTAGAGCGAGATTTCTGCGGAAAGCCTCACAATGAAGGCGAAAAAGTGACAAAAATAAAGCCATTACCGACATCGTTCAATCTGCAATCGTTGTTCAATAGAGTTATTGAAACAAAAGGAAAAAGTTATGAACACGATTCAACAACTGCTCTTGGAGTTTTGCCAACTCAATGAGTTGCCCGAACTGAATTTTGAAGAAAATGAACGTTGTCAGCTACTGGTCGATGATCGCTACATGTTGTATTTCATCGCGACAGATACGGATGATTTGATGTTGTCTGTAACGTTCGGAGGGTTAGAAAAATCCGGTGAACAACGACTAAAAGGTTTAGAGCTTCTTGCTCATGCTAACTATCAAGGAATTGGTAGTGGCAGCCTCGCACTTGCTTTAGCTCCAAATGGTCGACAGCTTGTCTTAGCAGGACGTAAACCCTTTGAGCATCTAAATACGACGAACCTTACCGCTTGGTTTCACGAAGTTATTGAACAGGCCGAGCTGTGGCAAGCGCGTTTCGCAATGTTGGATCAAGCGATTCCAACCACCTCTAATCATGAACAAGCTCATGTTCAATCACTTCGTGTGTAGGAGAGAAAAATGGTTAATACAACACAAAAAATCAGCCAAAGCCCAGTACCTGATCTAGAGCAGTTTCGTGCAGTTGCTGCGCAAAAAGATGACCGAGTGATCAGTAAAAGAGGTGAAGTAAAAGAACCTTCCACATTCCACAAAGGTCACAAGTTTGCTTCTATTCACGAAGGCGTATTGAGAAGCAAATACACTAAGTTTTTCCAAGAAAACATCAAAACTCACCTTGATTTAAAGCAGGCGCTACTTAAGCAAGAAAAACCTGAGGTTGCGCTGTTGGCTTACTCCCTAGTGAGTCCTTCAGGCTATCGCGGTGAGCCACTTACTGAGCGTAAAATCTTAGAAGTTGTCAGCCTATTGGATGAAATAAAAGTGAGCAGCGATACGTACCAGCAGCTTAAAAATACGTTTGATGCGATCAGCAAAGATCCGCGTATGCAGGTGAGCTTAGAAGCCCAGTATCCGGGAAAAATGGATGGCTTTGCTGCTGAACTGCTGCAGATGGGCAAAGAAAAGCTAAAAGGTTCTGGTGTTAACGCCGTTATTAACTTGGCATTACCTGGCGTTGGCTTATTGATTTCTACAGGTCGAGAGTTGCACAAAGCGGCCGTAAATGGTGATGCTGAGGCTTACCATCATCAGTTAGAACAAATTTCACAGTTGCCAGGGCGAGATCAACGTCTTTCTATGCCGATGCAGCAAACCTTGGCTCAAGGTCATGCGATACTGTCGGCTGAAGGTGGCATTGGAGCTACGTTAGGTATGGCGACGGGGAGCCTGGGCACGTTCGGTGTTAGCTCTGTAGCAACGGTGGGCGTCACACCGATAGCAAAAGAGGCAATCGGTTCTGCGGCAACGACTGCTATCATGAGTGGCGGTGGCTTTGTGGCGAACCAAGCTGGGGCATACGGGCTAAATACGGAAGTAAAAGAGCAACTTATGCAAGGCGAAATGTCTGGTGTTTTACCTAGACTTGAAGTTTCCAATGCAAAAGGAGACTTTACCTTCAGTATGCAAGATCCGGCTTCTGTCCGCGCATTAATGGCGTACCTTGGCCCTAAGGAGAATACTGCAATGACTTCTCCTCAAGCGCCTAAAGAGGCACAAGAGATGGAAGCCGCTCGATTAACACTGAAAAAGATGTTGGGTTCAGAGCCAAGTGAGCACTTGGTTCCTGACGTAGACTCTATCTTGAAGCTAAGCCCAGAGGATGCACCAAGTAAAACCGAGTCTATTGCTAACGGGGCGTTTAAAAAACTGTTAGGAGAAGATTGGGATTGGCTCATGCCAGCTGTTCGAGCGATTGATAAAGGGGAAGCAAGTAAAATCAACGAAAAGCTCACCTACAAGCTCCCCCTAGATGCAGCAAACGGACGGGTTTATCTTGATAAATGCCCAAACCTGAGTGACGTCCAATTAGATGCGCTAGAAAAACTAGGCTCACCAAGTCAATTGCGATTGATGTACTTGGCAGAAGGCTGGGTGTAATTTCAAATGGTAAAGTAGGGAGTAGGTGCTGCTCCTTACTTTATCTACCGTCAGCGTTACTTTTTGGGGCTGGCTCATCGCCATTGAATTTAATTTTTCGACTGAAGAAACAAACACACAAGTGTCAACGTTATACCAACCCAACCAATGAGAGAAATTTCTTCCCCAACAATCGCAACTGCTAGTGCTGCTGCGATAACAGGTTCAAATAGCGTGAGTATACTAGCTCCACTGGCTGTAACAAACCGTAGCCCAAACCCAAAAGCGATGTAACCTAACCCCATTGGAATCAAGGCCATGTAGAGCATGACCGTCGTATTAGTTGACGATGCAAATAGATTATCACCCGTGATAAAAAGTGTTGGTAGAAGCAAAACTCCACCAATACCAAAAACACTTCCCATGGCCGTTTGCGATTCAATGCCGTGGTCAATCATAGCCTTTACTCCCCATGAGTAAATGGCGTACGTCAAACCTGCCAATAGGCCAAGTAATACACCCCAATGCTTCATATCCTGATCAAATAAGCTATTTGCGGATGACTCAGAAGCCAGCAACAAGGTAATGCCAATGACCCCGATTGCGAAACTCATCATCCAGCGCTTGGTTATGGTCTGATTTCGGCTAAAGAGACACTCTAACAAAGCAGAAAAGAAAGGTGCAGTGGAGATAGAAACAACCGTACCAATAGCCACACCGGCGAATCGCATTGATGAATAAAAAGCCAGTGGGTAGGTGGCTGAGGCGATAATACTAATCAGTAACGTTTTCTTCTTATGTACGACTTTTCGAAAATCTCTCTTCAGTGACTTCGCAGATAGACATGCTTGCATAAAACCACCAATACCCATAGAAAATGCGCCAATGGCGAGAGCACTGACATCCGGTGCCAAGCTAGCAGCGGTGCCCGTCGTCCCCCACAGGGTTGAAGCAAAAAGTATGGATAAAGTTCCTAATTGATAGTCGGTGAAATGTTTTTTTAACACTGTAGTTTCTACCTAGTGAATGGCTGTTTTAGGGTAGTAAGAATAAAAGAAAGCGATAGAGAGTTTTGTGCTGAAAAGACGGAATACTTGTTCCAGAAGACTATTTTAGTGACTATCGGGAAAACTCTCTAGGAGACATACCAAAATGCATTGAAAACCGTCGACTAAACGCGGAAAGGTCACTATAGCCAACTCGTTCAGCTATCAACTGAACTGGAAGGTCTGTATGAGTCAGTAGTGCTTTGGCTTTTTCCATACGTTGTAGTGTAATGTACTTATGGACGCTTACTTTTAATTGCTCTTTAAAAAGCTTTTTAAACTGCGTCGGACTCAAGCAAGCGGCATTCGCTAATGAGGCAATGGTGAGTGGCTGATCAAGCTGCTCGGCGATCACAACCTGTACATCTCGAATACGCGAATCTACGGAGCGAGACCGCTTTTGCTGCTCTAGCAACAGATAGAAGGTTGCAACCATTGAGTTTTCAATTTCATCATTAACCTGATACTCAAGTTGCTTTTCGACAAATTGGATAAAGCTCAGTAGAGGCGGGCTAATCGAAAACACAGCCACACTACTATCCATCAAATGAGTGGGCAAAGTGGTCATATCCGCAACAATAAAGCGTGATAACTCTTCGGCATTAAAACCGTGAGCACAACTTTTGGGGATGACTATGCAGTCGCCAACCGCCACCTTTCCGACATAACTATCCATATCAATATGTATGTTGCCCTGGAGAGGAAGCACCAGTTGATGATAATCACTATGAGTATGTCGGCTCATACGTTTCGTGTAGGAGCGAATGCTTAAGCTAGATTTCATAAAAACAACATACAGTTAAAGGATACCGCATTATAGCGTTGAAAGTATCGAGGTTGAAAGCTGGGCAGTTGTAAGCCCAGATCTTGAATGGGATGTGGTTTGTCAGTCCGCCTCGGACTCTAACGAGGCCAACCAACGAAGCACTTCCGCAGTTGCTTCAATAAGATCGCTTGGGATGTACTGGTCGACGTTGCCGTCGGCGTATAGTGCACGAGCAAGAGGGACTTTTTGCATCACAGGAACGCCTTCTTCTTTAGCGATTGCGACCATACGTTTGGCTACCGCCTCGGTTTCCATCAAAGTGATGACGGGCAGGGGCGTTTCGCCTTTCTTGTAATAAAGGCCAACCGCGATATGTGTTGGGTTTGTAACTAATACATTAGAACGTTTAACGTTTTCGCGCTGATTGGAGGCTTGTAGCTCTTGGTGCAACTGACGACGTTTGCTTTTTATTTCTGGACTGCCTTCCATCTCTTTGTATTCGCGCTTCACTTCGTCCTTGCTCATTTTGAGCTTTTTCGTGTGATCAAATTTCTGGTACGCAAAATCTGCGGCAGCGATGACGATGAAGCCTACCGAAGAGATAATCATTAATTGTTTAATCATGACGCCAGTAATGGTCGGGACACATTCTAGCCCACAAGTTGGAATTTGCATTAAAGCGTTGATGTTACCGCGTAATGTCACCCAGATAATGCAGGAAAGAAGAGAGACTTTAAGGATCGACTTGATAAACTCAATCACACTCTTAAGGGAAAAAATGCGTTTGGCCCCTTCGACGGGATTGATCTTTTTGATGTCGGGTTTAACGGATTCACCACTAAATAGGAAGCCGAACTGCCCCATATTGGAAAAGATGGCGACGAGTGCAGCAACCAGAATAATCGGGGCGAGTAGATAGGCAATTTCTTTTGCGATGGCAATAGCGACATCGACTAGCGCATCTTGGAAACCCTGATAAGCAAGCTTACTTGGTAGTAGAATAAGCGCTGAGATGTGCGACATGTAATAATCGGCGAACGCAAACAGTACAATTATGAGCGCCAAAATTAATGCAGACGATACGATTTCTTGGCTTTTGGCAACCTGACCTTTCTGTCGAGCATCGCGTAACTTTTTTGCGGTGGGTTGCTCTGTTTTTTCTGCACTCATAAAGAATCCTAAGCGTTATTGCCAAATGGTATTGAGTTGTTCTGCGAATCGGGTAATGCCGTAAAACTGTACTTCAAAGTGATCCATCATTATTCCGAGATACACGATCAGTAAAACACTCGCGATGGCACTTTTTATTGGCATGGCAAGGAAAAAAACATTCAATTGCGGTGCAAAACGACTGATAAGCGCCAGACCAAACTCAGCAAGAAACATTGCCAACACTAATGGAGCGGACATCAACACACCAAGCCACATAAGCTGTTCAAATTGCGCGTAGAAGAAGCTCACCCATGCGTCGCTAACGGTTGGGAAAAAGTCCATGATCGGCCAAGATGTATAGCTTTTGAATAACGCATAGATAAAAGTGACAAAGCCCCCGCCAGAGAAGAACAGGGTAATCAACGTTTGGGTCAGTAATACCGCTGTTGGTGTGGATTGTGAGCCTAGCGTTGGGTTAAACATACTTGCCATGGCAGCCCCACGTTGGTTGTCGACCAGAAAACCGGCCGCTTCTATCGCCCAAAAAGGGATAGCAGCAACAAACCCTATCAATAGCCCAATTAATACCTCCTTACCCAAAATCACTATCAGCAAAATGCCGTCGGTTTCTGCAGGCAAGCTTTGCTGATTAATCATCGGAAATATAAACAGCGCGAGTGAGCAAAGTACACCATTTCTCACCATGGTGCCGCCTAGCATTTGCTTGCTCAAAATAGGCAAAAAGATGAAGCATGCCATTAACCGAGGTAACGTCAGGCTGTACAAAAATAAAGCCTGGTGTAAGTCGTGATAACTCATCGTATTTGAGGAATTTTATCCATAGCAAGCGAGGCGAAGGCGTGGAGCTCTGCCCCTAGCCATTGCGTTGTGACGAACAGCGTAATAATGACCGCGATAAGCTTGACCACAAAGCCTAACGTTTGTTCTTGGACCTGAGTTAACGCCTGAATAAGCGACACCAATGTACCAACCAATGCTGCGACTAAAATCGGCGGTAATGACAAGTACAACACTAGGGTTAATGCTTGAGTCGTGAAATGAATGATTTCAGCAGAATGCATACTTTCTCCGTGATTAACCGTAACTCAACACTAAGCCGTGGGTGAGCTTTGTCCAGCCGTCAAGCAAGACAAAAAGCAACAATTTGAAGGGGAGGGAAATCGTCATTGGCGATACCATCATCATCCCCATCGCGAGTAGGATATTCGACACAATTAGGTCAATAGCGATGAACGGTAAGTACAACAGAAAGCCAATTTCAAAAGCGCGAGTAAGCTCGCTGACGGTAAATGCGGGCAGTAAGAGCAATAAGCTGTCCGACTCTAAACGGTCTACGTACTTCTGCGGCCACAATGTGCGTGCAGCATCAGTGAAGAATATGGCTTCGGTTTCCCGAATATGCTTTTTCAAAAATTCTCGATAAGGCTGTAAACCGCTTTCAATGAGGCCTTCTACACTTGCAGAATCTTCAAGGGAGATATCATGCTGCTTTACGTAGTCGTAGGTTTCAAACCCGACGGGAGCCATGATGAAAATTGACAGAATGATAGCCAATCCGTAAAGCGCCATATTCGGCGGAATTTGCTGTACACCGAGAGCGTTACGCAGCAGTGAGAATACAACGGCGAGTTTCACAAACGACGTCGCCATCATAGCGATAAATGGGATCAGTGCCAGCAGTGCTAAGCTGACAATGAGATTGAGCTCGTCGGGTAACTGGATCATGCTGGCTCCTGCGTGCCACCGAACAGCTCCAGTACGCGCACACCTAAATGTTCGTTAACATTAACCAGTTCACACTCACCAATGATTTTGCCGTTGGCACGCAATGTTACCGGCTTAGATACAGGCTGGTTTAGCTCGAATACGTACCCTGGCTGAAGCTGGTTAAGCTGCTCTAGCGTGATGGTTTGATGGCCGATATCAAACGTGAGTTCCACAGGCAGTTGCTGGTGGTCGGTTAACATTTCTGAAGTGTTTACGTCATTCATATTGGTTTCTTTTTCAATAATGTGAAGAGTTTGGTCATCTAGCTGGCAGCGCCAGAGATTCTGGTTAGATACTTGAAAAATGGCTTGTTGCTTGGCGATGTAACCATCGTCAAAAAAGATGACATCTCCCAGCTCGAGCGAATTAAATTCGCTTAACGTCAAATGGGTCCTTCCAAGACTTAACCACACAGGTAAAGCGAGGTGTCGAGCTTGTAGAGCAGCGCTGTTTGGTAGCGCATCCAACAACACGTCTGATCCTTCGCTAACCCACAAACAAAGAGAGCCGTTAGGCTTATTGAGCGTTAACATTAAAGTATGCTCTTGGGCCTGGCTCGCCTCTAACGGCTGTAGTTGACTAAGAATGGGTAACTGACCAAATAGCGCTTTGATTGCCTCACTATGCGGTTCTATCTGTGAGCTCAAAAGTGCTAACTGGAGGGAGTTAGGCAGGGACTCAAACGCAGTAGCATTTAAGGTCGATTTCAGCCAATGTTGGAGCTGCGCACGAGAAAAGTCTACTTGTAGGGTTTGCCCTCCAATCAACGTGGTTAAACGGAACCCTTCAAATGAAGGGATTTGAGCAACAGTAATCGATACGCTCTGACCATCAGTCCCTTGGAAGTGGCACTGTTTTGCACAAAGTTGATTGCTGAGCGCGATACTTTCTGCATCCACTTTGGGTATTATTAACGGTGTCATAGGTCATTCTCCGCTTGCCATTCTTCATACACGCTGCGTTGTTGGCGTGAGTGTTGTTGTTCATGTTGTTGTTGATCGAGCTGTTGAGTTTGTTCGCTGATCGCTAAGCGAAGTGGCTGCTCACCACCGAATCGGTTTAGCCGTTCAGCAAGATCTTGTCTAGCTTGCTGGCTAATAATGGAAAGGGCATGCTCTTGTCGAATCGTCACGCTATACCCTTGAGCGTCCAACTTGATGTGGATTTCGCCACCTTTTAATTGTCCTTCACTTAGAAACAGCCGAACCTCTTTGTTGTCCGATGCGGTTGGCAGAGCAACATAGATTTTATCCACCAATTGCTGGAGTAATTGGTTTACGTCTCGCGTTGGGCTTGGTTGAGCCTGCGAAGCAACACTTTTTAGGATGACATCGCCTTGTGTTACCGCACTTGCAAGGGGTTGAGAAGGCACTTTTTCTTCATCCGTTTTAACGGCGACTAGTGCGCTTTTCGTCACGATTTTTTCAAGAGGCTTGGTTTCAGGCAGGCCACCAGTTTGGTCTGATCGTTTGCCTGTATTCTGTAGCGGCGGAGTTGCACGCTTATTGTGCGCTGTTTCAGTTTGCTTTTTCGTTAAGCCAACAATGTTAATCCCATCTTGAGCGAGCTCTGTCGCTGTCGCACTTTGGGGGAGCAAGCCAGATTCAAGCGTAGAGAGACAATCCGGCGAGGTATGTTTATCCATCGGCGTCGGTTTATCATCTTTCAAATGAGCTTGAGCTTGAAAGTGAGGATCAACACGCTCGGTAGAAGGGGAGCTTAGAACTGTGTCGCCATCGCTTTTTCCATCATTTTTAAGCAATTTATTGTTTTCGCTAATTATTTCTTCGCTATTTGCTGCGTCGTCTTGCGGTTTCTCTATATCTCTCTTAGTGACGACGTCACTTTTACCTTTTAAAGTGGAGGTGTTTTTGTCAGCGTTGGCTTCTTGGTTCGATGAGTTAGGTTTCTTATCTAGACCTTGAGATGTCTTATGCCTTAGCGGTATGTCTTCTTCGCCAGTATGATTTTTTTGGGGATTCGCAACGATAGACTCCTTTCCCTTGCTAGGCTTCTTCGTCATTGCATACTCGAATTGTGATTGAAGCTCGGCCTCCTTCTCGAGAGGCACTTGTTCCGGCGTTGATTTGTGCAGCGTATTCGATGTTTCAGTTGTTGGGGTAATGCGCATAGTGAACCTTTAGATAATGTCGACAGTGCGAAACTCTTCCTGTTCGAGTTCTTCTTGGTATTGCCTTTCTCGCGATTTTTCCGCGACTTCTTGTTGCTGCAACTGAACGAATTTTTCTTTGGTTTTATGGGCTTGTCGCGCCTCTTTTTGCTTTTCTTTAAGTGCCGAGCGTTCGATTTCAAGCGCTTTTTTTGACTCGGCCACACGTTGTTTAAGTTCGGCTTCTCTCTCTCTTAACAACGCGATTTCTTGTCTTAATGTTTCCAGCTCTTTAAGAACGAGCGTTTGTTGTTTTGCTTTAGCAAAACGTCGCTCTTCTTCTTCCTGGCGCCAAACGTGATAGTCCGCGACAGAACGTTCGGCCTTTTGAACCTGTGCTGCGGCGTTTGACACTCGGTATTCTTGACGCTTGACGGCTTTATCCGCACGGTCAGCGCGAATTTTTTTGATTTCTAATAAGCGTTCTATCATTGTTTCGCCATCCCTTTAAGTTGAGCGATAGCGCCATCAAGATCGCTTGGTTCATGAGTGCCTTGGCGTAAAAAGGCGCGTATATCATCACTTTGTGCAATGGCCATATCCGCTCGGCTATCTGCGCCATGTTGGTATTCGCCAATTTTGATTAGCAGTTCAACTTCTTCATACTTAGCTAACATTTCGCGAATATGAGCAGCAGACACCTGATGATCGGATTCAACGATTTGATTCATCACTCGGCTTGCTGACCGAAGTACATCAATGGCGGGGTAATGGTTCATTGCCGCAAGTTTGCGCGAGAGAATGATGTGCCCGTCTAAAATTGAGCGAGTTTCATCCGCGACAGGCTCCGTCATGTCGTCACCTTCCACCAACACGGTGTACAGTGCTGTAATTGATCCTTTGTCTGATTGTCCAGCTCGTTCCATCAGCTTTGGCAAAGCGGCAAAAACAGAAGGTGGATAGCCACGTCGTGTTGGTGGCTCGCCTGCGGCTAGTCCAATCTCCCTCTGTGCGCGGGCGAAACGCGTCACCGAATCCATCAGCAGTAGCACGCGTTTACCTTGGTCACGAAAATATTCTGCGATAGAAGTGGCAACAAAGGCGGCTTTGGCGCGCTCCATTGCTGGGCGATCAGAGGTAGCGACCACTAAAACCGATTTGGCCATACCTTCTTCGCCTAGGTCATGCTCAATAAACTCGCGCACTTCGCGTCCACGTTCACCAATCAAAGCGAGAACGGTCACGTCAACTTCTGCGGAGCGAATCAGTTTTGCCAGTAGGGTACTTTTACCCCCGCCAGCCGCTGCAAAAATACCCATGCGCTGACCTTCACCACAGGTCAGTAGCCCATCAATGGATCGAACGCCAAGAGAGATTGGCTTTTCAATCAGTTTACGTTGCATTGGTGGTGGCGCATCGCGATAAACAGGATACCAAGCACTTGGTTCCTGACTTTGCGTACCATCGAAAGGACGCCCAAGCCCGTCAAGCGTTGTACCTAACAGGTGGTCGCCAACACCCACTTCGTGCATTTTGCCCATTGGGCTTACTTCTGTATTTGAGGAAATCCCAAACATATTTCCTAACGGGGTGAGCAAAGCGTGATGCTGCTGGAAGCCAACCACTTCCGCTAACAAAGACAGAGTTTGATCGGGATTACGCAACTCACACAGTTCACCTACACGAACGCCAGGGACGACAGCTTTGATAATGGTGCCGGTGACTTGTGTAACGCGCCCGCGAATTTGGATCAAACGCGTTTGTTTAATCGCAGATTGTTGGATATCAGTGATGTATGAGAAATCGTTCAAGGTAAAAATATGCGCAATGATTGATGCTGAGAGGATAGAAAGTATAAGAATCAATTTATAGTGAATATCAGTCGGGAGTTTTTAGAAAACTGAAAGCGCACTAAAAAAACACGTCTGATTTTGACAGCTTCAACAAAGCGCACTTCCTATAATTCGCCTGTATTGTGCGGAAGGAGTGCAAGTGAATGAGTATTATCAACAATCATATCGCAACAAATCCAAAGTTTGATGCGTCTATCCAAAACGGGTTGGAATCGTCTCGTCCCGACGTTTCACAAAAAGGCAATTATCGCGGTGAAACCGTCCGTGTTCACAATGCCACACAATCACTTTTTGATGCGATGGAAGAACTCACTTCACTCGGTTCCGAAAAAGCAGAGAAAGATCTGACCAAGCGCAAAGTGAAAGACAGTGGTGTTCGAGTTAATGAAGCGCACGAACTCGTTTCTGACTATCTGCGAAAAGTCCCTGATCTTGAAAAGAACCAAAAGATCAAAGATTTGGCTACAAAAATGGCGGGAGGGAATATCTCGACCATCGCTCAATTGCAAGCTTATTTGAATGGATTTTCAGAGGAGAAAAGCCATCAATACCTTGCGTTAAAAGCCGTGAAAAAGTTTTTGAGTGCGAGTCCAGAAAGTAAACACCTACTAGCGCTGATTGACCAAGCACTTCTAAGAATCGAGCAAAACCCAGATACATGGTCTCAAATTGATACGGAAATCCGTGTCTCAAATTTTGCTGATGAATACAGCCAAGAGCAAGAGTTTAGCTCTTTGCATCAGCTGCGCGGCTTCTACCGCGATACCGTTCATAGTTATCAAGGGCTCGGCGCTGCTTATCAAGATGTGGTGGCGCGCTTTGGTGAGCAGGAGGTATCGACCGCTGTTGACTTTATGCTGCAAGGCATGAGTGCAGATCTTAGTGTTCAAGGTAGCAGTATCGATTCGGTTAAGTTGCAGTGGTTGATGTCCGATATGCAAAAACTCAAAACTCTAAATACGTTGCAAGATCGTGTGAATCAGCTGTTCCAAATGTTTAAACCGGAAAGGACGAATTATGGCTTATCAAGTTTCTAATTTGATGGCTGATGTGATTGCGTTGGTAGAGCAGCGATGGGTAAGCAGCGATGAGATATGGAAAGTCGCCAACGCAATGGAATTGACGGCGGTAGAACAAAAAATCGATTTTTTTCGAGAGTTCCATAAGTTAGTTCGCGCAATCCCAATTGACGTATTCGCCGATGAAGAACAACGACAGAATTTAATCCAAGCGGTACAAAAGGCGCTAGACGAAGCCATTGATATAGAAGAAGAGGAAGCGTGGGAAGATGAGTTGGATTGATGCATCCGTCGATGAATTTTGCCGAGGAATGGGGCTCGATGCCGTCGATTTCTCTTCAGCTGGACGGGTGCAGCTGGATTTTGAGCGAAGTGGTACGCTGCATATTGAGCGACAGGGTGAGCAGTTATTCTTGATGTTGTCTCGAGCGTTATCTTGGCATCAAACCAGTGACATTATTCAAAGTGCACTGTGTTTGTGTCATGCCGATCAAGGCTGGCCTTTCGAAATTAAAACCGGCTTGTTAGATGAACAAACTCTGGTTTTTTCAGCAAGGCTAAAAGGAGAAGAAGTAACACTTCCGACCTTAGAGCAAGCGTTTACGCTTTTGGCTCGTCTACATAACGATGTGGCAGGCTCATGACTCGAGTCAGCACTTTAAACGTAGGCATCGAAGCCTTTACGCATGTTACTCATAGTGAAGTTAAGGCCGATTTCCCAGAGCGATTTCAACTGCTTCCTGATGGGCAGGCGGTCGCTACACATTTAGAGAAGCTCTATGATCTCAGGCCTTCAGACCAATATCTCATCACGTTAACTAAGCCCAAGCTGCTGCACTCAGAGTTGTTGCGTCCAGAAAAATACCGTCAACAATTTGATGAAACGTTAGCTCAGCTGCAAGTTCTTGCACAGGATTCAGGCTCCGCTTCTTTTATCAAAGCATCTGAAACGCTACAAAGTACGCAACTAGATCAGCGTTACCTCACTATGGCGCTCAATCTCCTTATTCAGGTCTAACCAACATGTTGAGATCCAAAGACATTGAACTCTTACTTGTTCACGCTGCGCTACAAGTTCAATACCAAAAGCCAGAGCATGCCATTTCTATTCTCGATGCGGTTCTAGAAATAGAACCGCAGCACAAAGAGGCGATGCAAACACTTGCTGTGGCGTGTTTACAAAGTGGTCGATATACCCGGGCGATTGAGGTGTGTGAGCACTTATTAAAATCTGACCTTCATCCTGACTCGGCAGGACTCTGGTTTTGTTTAAGCCAAGCGCGTTGGAAACAAAATGACGTCGATGGGGCACGCCAAGCGCACCGACGCTATCTGCAATCTTTAAATAGTGAATCACATGAATAAGTTGATCGATATTCTAAACAAAGTAGGGCAACGCAAAGACATCATGCTTGCGGTGATGTTACTCGCGATCGTCTTTATGATGATATTGCCACTTCCTACCGCACTGGTGGATGTGCTGATTGGCACCAACATGAGCATTGCGGTGGTGCTGCTTATGTTAGCGATTTACATCACCACGCCACTTGAGTTCTCTGCATTTCCTGCGGTGCTATTGATCACGACATTGTTTCGTCTGTCTTTATCTATCACGACAACCCGCTTGATCTTGCTACAAGGCGATGCTGGTCAAATCGTTTATACATTCGGTAACTTCGTTGTGGGCGGTAACTTAGTGGTCGGTATTGTTGTGTTCCTGATCATTACCATTGTTCAGTTTATGGTGATCACCAAAGGCTCAGAAAGGGTAGCAGAAGTTAGTGCGCGCTTCTCACTCGATGCGATGCCTGGTAAGCAGATGAGTATTGACGGTGACATGCGTGCTGGAGTAATTGACGTACACGAAGCTAGGCACCGACGATCACTGATTGAAAAAGAAAGCCAAATGTATGGCTCGATGGATGGCGCGATGAAGTTCGTTAAAGGCGACTCCATTGCGGGTCTGGTCATCATTGTGGTCAACATCTTAGGTGGCGTCACGATCGGGGTAACGCAAAAAGGCATGAGTGCTTCTGAAGCACTTGAGTTATTTGCGATTTTGACCGTTGGCGATGGTTTGGTGTCGCAGATCCCGGCACTCTTTATCGCGATTACCGCCGGTATTATCGTGACGCGTGTTTCTCATGAAGACTCTTCTGATCTTGGGTCGGACATTGGTGGGCAGGTGATTGCTCAGCCACGTGCGCTTCTTATTGGTGGTGTGCTTTTGGTGCTGTTCGCACTCATCCCTGGGTTTCCAAAAATCACTTTTCTTGTCTTGGCCGCCGTGGTTGGTGGTGGTGGTTTCTTCCTTTTCTATCAACAGAAAAAACAAGCTGAATCAGATAGCACCGACTTATCAAGCTTTGTTTCGCAAGGGGCCGGTTCGCCAGCAGCGAAGCCAAGCAAACCCACTCCATCTAGAAACAGTAAAGGCAAATTAGGTGAGCAAGAAGAGTTTGCCATGACGGTCCCACTCTTGATCGATCTTGACGCGAGCCTTCAGGAAAGCTTGGAAGCGGTCGCATTAAATGAAGAGCTAGCAAGGGTTAGACGCGCACTATATCTCGACCTAGGCGTGCCTTTCCCAGGCATCCACCTGCGCTTTAACGAGGGGATGCAAAATGGCGAGTACTTAATTCAGTTACAAGAAGTCCCGGTTGCACGAGGACGAATTGTTAAAGATCAACTCTTGGTGACAGAAGGGAATGAACAGATCGATTTATTAGGCGTGCCTTATGAGCAAGATGAAGATTTTCTACCTGGTATTTCTAGCATTTGGGTGGCACAGAGTTATGAGCAAAAACTCGTAGCCAGTCATGTAGGTTTTCTCACACCCGACAGAATTTTAACGTACCACTTGTCTCATGTTCTTAAGGAGTACGCGCAAGACTTTATTGGTATTCAGGAGACGCGTTATCTGTTGGAGCAGATGGAAGGCAGTTATTCGGAGCTAGTCAAAGAGGCCCAGCGTATTGTTCCGTTGCAAAAAATGACGGAAATCTTGCAACGCTTGGTTTCTGAAGACATTTCTATCCGAAACCTTCGCGTGATCTTGGAAGCGATGGTTGAGTGGGGCCAAAAAGAGAAAGATGTTGTACAGCTGACGGAGTACATTCGTTCCAGCTTAAAACGTTACATTTGCTACAAATACGCGAGCGGACAAAACATGTTGCCCGCTTACTTATTGGATCAAAGTCTCGAAGACACAATACGCAGCGGTATTCGTCAAACCTCAGCAGGGAGTTACTTGGCGTTAGACCCGTCAGTAACGCAACAATTTGTCAGTGATGTGAAACAGACCATTGGTGACTTAAGCCGCATGCCGAATAAACCTGTGCTAGTTGTGTCTATGGATGTACGCCGATATGTGCGAAAGCTTATTGAATCGGAATACTACGATCTGCCCGTTTTGTCATTTCAAGAACTAACCCAGCAAATCAATATTCAGCCACTTGGAAGGGTGGGGATGTAATGAAAACAAAACTAATACTCTCGCTGGCGCAAGCGGGGATCGAAGTGACGCCATACTTTTGGCAACAAAGTGAAATTCAACTTGGTTATCGAATTGAAGTTGAAGGCTTAGAGCTCGTTTTTCGGGTGGAGGACGGTGAAATCATCATCGTTCTTCTGAAACGCGTTCGTCCCAAATTGGGGTTGAGTAACCCCTTTGCCGGCTTATTTCTTTTGGCTGAACATGCCATTCAACTTTATCCCTCCGATTGGGTCATTCGCGGCAACGTCGATGTGTTACGTGGTAGCAACATGAGCAGCCAGCGATTGGCACAATTCTATCTAAAAGCATGCGGTGCAAGCCATGATGAGCTAGACGACTGGTACTGTTTACGCCTAGCAGATTATAGACCTTTGAAAAAGTTGAAAAAGTAAAAACTCACGACTGTTACTGACAGCACCGATGAGATGACCCGCTTTAAGATAGGAATCAAGATGAAGCAACCGTTTACCGATGCGATTGAGAACGCTGAGCTTGCCATTAGAAAAGCTGAAGACAGAACCGATATTTTTAACGAGCTATTGGAAGGCTTAGGTGTTGGTCCTGTTGCGGGTGATGTTTTACTTGGCGGCATAAAAGCACCAGTAGATACCATGAAACGTGCAGAGCAAGAGCTAATAGACGAAGTCCAGCGCCGCCGGCAACAACAAACTCAGCTACAAGGTACGTCAGGTAAACGCAGAAAGCGTCCCACAGTGATGCGCGGCATGATGATTTAGAGGTTTGGAAATGACGAATATGAAAACGACTGGCTCTACGATAGGAGCAACAGACACAGCTGCGAGTAGTGCACCATTACCCACTTTCCAACAAAACTTGATAGAGGCATTTACCCCTGTACTGGGTGAAGCAGAGACTCAGCAACTTGCCTCTCTAATCTCTTCATTGCCAACTATCTCGGGACAAACGGAATCACAAAGCATCGCGCTTTATGTTGATACACTTGAAAACCTAAAAGCGAAAAATAACGCGTTTGCTGATATATCATTGACCGACACCGCATCTGTTTGGATAAAGTCGCTACAAAGTGCTAACTCAGATGGCGAATTAACCGCAGCCGAGTTTAATGCTCAAACAAACCAAACGCTATCAAATCAGTTTCAGGCTTGGTTTAGTAAGTTACTGACGGAAAACGTAGATAGCTCGTTATCTACTGAGTTTGTTAGTCAATTTAATCTGGGCACTCAGAGTAACCAAGCGGAGCAGATCGCCAACCTCTCCGAGACAGGTCTGGCTAATGCCACCAAAGAAATTTCTCTTTTTGTTGCAGAGCTTGCTAATCAAATGGGCTCCCGTGAAGTGAGAGATGCTTCTATTTCTTTTCTTCGCAATGCCTTTAGTAGCCTAGGTTCCGTTAATCTCGCGCAGCTGAAGAGCTCGGACTTTCTGTTGACTAAAGAGAGTTTCGCCCTTCAAGTCTCAGCTCAATTAAAAAGTAGTTTTCAAGGCATTGGTATTACTTTAAGCACCGATGACGCAAGTGCGCTAGCTAGCAGAATTACCTGGACTCCTGGTATTTCTAAACAGCAGCTTAAAGAAGCGTTAGATGAAATGGCCGCTCAAGTGAAAGGCCAATATAGCGCAGCTTATGGTGAGGCGAGTGGAACGAACAATCTAAAAGCAGCACTTAACACTGTTATTGGTGGAACTGAGCCTTTGACCCTTTCTAGTCTGTTCGCCAACTTCGCGGTGAGTTTAACAAATATAGAAATCGACGACTTTTACCAGGACAGCGCGATAGCCGATGTCCAAAAGACACAAATAACGGCAGCTCAAGTTAATTTGATCAAAGAAAACACCGAACGAGATATCCGATTACAGTTTGAAAAAATAGTAAAAGGTGAATCTACCGGGGCTTCATTTACTGAGCGATACGAGGCATTGCGCAAGAACTTAGGGGCATTGAAAGAGCGTCTACTCAATATCACCGATAAAGAGAAAGCGGATCGCGAGGTGAGAGCAGAGCACTCTCTAACGGCTCGTGATTTGTTGGCCGTTGTTGAGTCCAGCATTGGAGACCGTTTTGATGAGCAAGTGCTGCTTGCACTAAATGAGCGTCGTGTTAACCGTTTAGAGAAACGTAATGACCAGAAAGAGGCATTAGAGGATCTCACAATACAGCTTAAAGTTTTTGGTGTTGTGCAATCAAAAATTCACTCTACGCAAAGTGTTGATGGGGTTTATAAACCGGGATATCCAGAAAGTAACTTCAAAGCGAGTGACTTTAACTACAGTAATCAAACGGATTTTGAAGATTCACCTGAGTACAAGTATTTGACGGATAATAAGATAACCAACCATCGAGACTTCCTTCAAACACAAGGTATTACTATCGGTGATGGTGCGTCGTACCAAGACGAAGAGAAGTCTAAAAAACTGTCTAATTTTTCTAGTTCTGTCAGTGCTAAATCCAAGTTGCTTAACGATGAAGTGCAAATCAAAACCACTGAGCTGAACGACACCAGTTCTCAATACAACTCGACCGTTGAAGCGATGAACAAGTTTGTTCAGAAGTACCACAGTATTTTACAAGAAATCCTACGAGCCATTTAAGGATAACCAACCATGACTAAAACAAACGCGACCGATCCATCTCAAATGCAAGCAGAAGAACTGCTGTCTTTTTTGGAAGAGGGAGGCACGCTAAAAATGTTGCACGATGTGTCTCAGGACACCATCGAACACATTTATGCCGTAGGTTACAACTTTTTCCAATCGGGAAAGATTGAGCAAGCAGCGAAAGTATTCCAATTACTCAGCATGCTTGATCATTATCAGGCGCGATTTTTCATTGGCCTTGGCGCGGCTCGTCAGGAGTTGGGTGAGTATCTGCAGGCAATAGACGCCTACAGCTACGCAGCGCTAGTGGACGTAAATGATCCACGCCCACCTTTTCACTCTGCTGAATGTCACCTGAAACTGGAACAACTGACAGAAGCAGAGAGTGGGTTTTACAGCGCGAAGGAGATGTCTGCCGGAAAATCACAATATGCAGATTTGCATGAGCGTGCAGGCATCATGTTAGAAGCGGTGAGAAATAAAAAGGAGTAATTAGACTATGAGTTCTATTGCACTTGACCGCATCCAGACACAGGTTTATAGCCCTGAATCTGGCCAAGCCACGTTAGATAACGTGCAGAAAACGGCGCCTACAGCGACGCCTTCTGTGACGGTAGAAAACGTGAAGAGTAAAGATGCAGATGTACTGAACACCGGAAAAGTAAAAGTTCAGTTAGATGCACCTAACGCAGCTGTTAGTGACAAAGTGAATGATTTGACGCTAAAAGCCATGGCACAGCTGCAAAAGATCGTCGATACCATTGCAAAATCTCTCCATGCAGTTGCAGACCAAACAGGTTCGATTGCCGTCAAAATCATCGCAGGATCTGCTGATGATTTTGAAGTAGAGCTTGCTGCTATCACGGATAAACTGAAAAGTGCTCAAAACGAGCTGAAAATTCAGGAAGTGAAGGTCGCAAAAGCTAAGCACGAAAAAGAGATGGTGGAAAACCAAGACAAAATCAAAGAATCGGAAGCCGCTGCAAAAGAAGCCCAAAAATCAGGCTTAGCAGCGAAGATCTTTGGTTGGATCAGTGCGGTGGTTTCTATTGTTGTTGGTGCCGTAATGGTGGCAACGGGTGTTGGTGCAGCAGCCGGTGCACTTATGATCGCTGGTGGCGTTATGGGAGCAGTGAGCATGGCGCTGCAAGAGCCAGCCGTTCAAGATGCGCTAAAAGAAGCGGGCATAAATGTCGATGTGCTAAACAAAGTCGTAATGGCATTAGAAATCGCCGTCGCGGTTATTGGAGCTGTTGTGACGTTTGGTGGTGCAGCAGCTGGCGGTATCGCGAAACTTGCAGCAAAAGGTGCTGGTAAGGTAGCTCAAAAGGTCACAGAAATCGCTACGAAAGCCGCTGCAAACATGGCGAAAGTGGCGGATATGGGCACAAAAGCTGCGACAACAACAGCGAAAGCGATTCGTTATGGCGCAGAAACCGTCGATCTTGCCGTCAATGTGGGTAAAGGCGCAACGGACAGTGTCCACGCTGCTAACAATGCTCACGTGACAGAGATTCAGGCTGATATCACAGACCTTCGAGCCAAAATGACGTTAAGCCAGGCTGTCATTGATAAGCTCAAAGAAGAGATTGGTAAGTTGATGGAAGACTTCCAAGAGCTGATGAGCCTCATCATGCAAATGATTCAAGCGAAAAGTGAAACTATGCAAACGGTGTTAAGCCGTCCTGCAACGGTATAAGGAGTTTATTATGCTAGATAAAGTAGGCGGAACGGGTCGTGGTGAACTATACGGTTTAGGCGATACCATTAAAACCAACAAAGCAGAAAAAGCGCCGGAAACAAAGCTTGAAGCGGGCGCCGTTAAAAGCCAAAGTGAGTCAGGTGTTTCTGGTGCAGCACGCTACCAGTTAGAGACACCTAAAGCTCCTACAGTGAGTAATCAAGCTCAAGTTGTTGCAAACCTAATGAGCGCTCTTGCGCCGACGGTGAGCTCATTAGTGAGCACAACGATGAAAGCGCTTAACGGTGAGGAGGTGATCAAGTCACCATCAGATGCGGTATCACAATCGTTGACGCTATTAACATTGTTGTATCAAGTATCAAAGCTGAGCCGTGAGCAGCAAGTGCTACAACGTGAAATTGCTGTTGAAGCAAACGTCGCGAGTTTAGAAAGCCAAGCGGCAGAACTCAACAACTCGGCAAGCGCGATGATCGCGATGGCAGTCGTTTCGGGTGTACTAGCGGGTGCTACCGCAATTATTGGTGCCCTTGGTTCTTTCAAAGCAGGGAAAGAAATCAAGAATGAAATGGCGAGCAATAATGTACTTAAAACGCAAAAAGCTGGCTTCGATCAAGCAGAAGAGTTATTAAATAACAATAGCTTGTCTAAAACGCAGCAAGATCAGGTTAAGCGTGCGCACTCACTAGCGAAAGACAATATCGCAGACACGACAGCGCAGCTGACAAGTGGTGGCCGTAAGTTCGATAAGTTGATGAGCTCAAACCAAGCGAAGAACGCGATTCTTCAAGCTTTGGGCCAGATGGCAAACTCAGCATCGAATGTAGAGCAAACCAAAGCGCAAGCGCGCAGCAAAGATGATGAAGTACAAGCGACTCGCGCACAAGCAGCCAAACAGAAAGCCGATGAAAACATTGGTTTCCAAGAAGGCTTATTGAAAGAGCTACGTGACTTGTTCCGATCTATCTCAGATAGCCAGAACCAAGCGTGGCGAGCGTCAGTCCCAACGGTGTAACCATCCGTTTCACTAACTACAAAGCGTTGTTTATACAACGCTTTTTTTATTTCAGCTATCTAAACTAGATACGGATATTTACTGGGTGATTTGTTTGTAAAGCAATATAACGTAGTGAGTTACATTGCATAAAAGTTACTGTTTTTGTTGAACTCAGCTCAAAGCTAACAACTTCATAGTAGCCTTGTTGCGTAAAATTAAGTTAAAGTGCCATTATTATTCACAAAAAGTGTGTTTAAGAATTTTTTGTAGTGAAGGGTGTAATTAGATACTCAATAACAAAATATGGTAGTTCGACTGGTGAGTATTTGGGAACAGAATTATATAAAACTCAACTTAATAAGTAGTCGAAGATGGAAGATATCAGTTTAGCATCAGATTTAGTGATTTATCTGACTACGGTTGGAATTTTAGGTATATTTGCTTGGTTTTTGTTTGTTATTTATTTGAAATCCAAGTGGTTGAAGTATCTTGAAGATGCTCTTGATAATGGAGTTCGATACTACACTCTGAATATATTCTTATCAGGTCACGGAGTATTACAATATGGAACTGTTTTTCTGAGCACTTTTCATGCGAAACGATATAAAATGTTAGAGAAGAGGGATAAGGTTCCAATTCATATTCAACGATTGTTTGTTCTCTCATTCGTATTATTTATTTCAAGTACATCATGTCTTCTGGCTGGAGTTATAACTCATCATATTTATATAGAATAAAGGTTATTTAACAAGATTATAGTAATTTGACCTGAGTATTTCTATTTAATAGATAATTTAGAATGGACATATCAGTCTAAAGATTTAATTTTCTAGACTATACGGTTTACGCTTATATAGAGCCATTATATAACGGCAGAATATGCCAATAAAATGGTGATTACTAAGCTAACCGCCAAGGATGAGAACTCAAACGTTATCAAATTGTTAACGGTTGCTATACTTAAACGGTCATCAACACAAGTAAAAGGGATGTTCAATGTTTAAGTTTAAGCAAATCGCACTTGCGGCTTCTTTGGCGGCACTCACAACAGGCTTTTCTGCGTCTGCGGAGGAAACGTTTGTCACGATTGGTACCGGTGGCGTAACAGGGGTTTATTATCCGACTGGTGGCGCTATTTGTCGCTTGGTTAACAAATCGCGAGAAGATCACGGTATCCGTTGTTCGGTAGAAAGTACTGGGGGATCGATTTATAACATCAACACTATTCGTGCTGGTGAATTGGACCTCGGTATCGCGCAATCAGACTGGCAGTATCATGCTTACAAAGGAACCAGTAAGTTTGAAGAAAGCGGGCCTTTTAAAGAGCTACGCGCCGTATTCTCCGTTCATCCAGAACCGTTTACTGTCGTTGCACGTAAAGACGCGAACATCAAAACTTTTGATGATTTGAAAGGTAAGCGCGTTAACATTGGTAATCCTGGTTCTGGTCAGCGAGGTACTATGGAAGTGCTAATGAACCAGTATGGTTGGAGTAACGACGACTTTAAGCTTGTCTCTGAGTTAAAAGCAGCAGAGCAATCAAAAGCACTTTGTGATAACAAAATTGATGCGATGATTTATACCGTTGGTCACCCAAGTGGAGCGATTAAAGAAGCCACTACGTCGTGTGATAGTAATATCGTAACGGTAGCTGGACCTAATGTAGAAAAACTGGTTGCAGACAACAGCTTCTATCGTGTCGCAAATGTCCCAGGTGGTATGTATCGTGGCACAGATAGTGATGTTCAAACCTTTGGTGTGGGCGCGACGTTTGTTTCTTCTACTGCGGTACCAGAAGATGTGGTTTATAACGTGGTTAAAGCGGTATTTGAAAACTTCGATGATTTCCGCCGTCTCCACCCAGCGTTTGCAAACTTGAAGAAAGAGGAAATGGTAAAAGACGGTTTATCTGCGCCTCTTCACCCAGGTGCGCTAAAATACTACAAAGAAGTAGGGCTGATTAAGTAAGCGTTACTTTCTCTTATTATTGATGTAAAACGCCATCTTTCTCGATCAATGCCACTCGTTTAACCGCGAGTGGCATATTTCTATTTCTCGTCATCCTGTACAGCGACGAAGGAGCGTGATACAGGATCTTCCATCCGAGCACTTTGTGATCAAAATGGTTTCATTAGCCGCTCAGTGTAGTGCTATTAGATTCCTAACCTCGCTGGAGTGACACAAAAAATCGTTAAGCCATCTGCATTAATCTTTCGCGCTGGCGTTTTTGTAGGAGTGTTATCCACTTGTACAAGTTTTGCTTAAACATAAACATCAATGAAAAAGTAGATAGTGATGAGAATAGAAGAAAGAGCAACAAACCCTTTAACATGATTAGGATTCAGTTGACGAGAGACACGAGCTGCAAGATACCCACCTACCAACGTACCGACCAAAACAACACTACCTGTGTGCCAGTCAATGGAGCCATTGGCAACAAAAATCACGATAGCAATGAGTGAAACACACGTAGATACGAGCAATTTCAAACCGTTCATTAAATTAATGTCTTGGTGGCCAGCTACTACCAGATAGCTCAGAACAATAACCCCTAAACCTGCGTTGAAAAAACCACCGTAAGCAGAGACACCAACAAGTAGTAAACCCAACGCGATTGCTCCGAGTATGCCAGCATGTTTGTGCTCTTTCGCGACAGTTTTGATTAGCATTGTTAAACGAGAACCGATGAGAAAAAGCACGGTGGCAAATAAGAGTAACCAAGGGATGGCTTCCATAAATAGCGATTCTGGCGTGTTGAGCAACAGATATGCTCCGACAGCGCCGCCGACTAAACTGAATGAGACTGTGAACAGCAGTTCATGCTTGTTCTTCATGATCTCTTCTCTGAACCCGACGGCTCCACTAATGTAACCCGCACATGAAGCATATGTGTTTGTTGCGTTAGCCATAATAGGAGGAACACCAACTGCCAATAGAGCCGGAAAAGTAATAAAGCTTCCGCCTCCCGCTATGGAGTTAATGATCCCACCAATTACGCCAGCAACGAATAAAAGTGCTAGTTCTAAAAGCATAAGCAATCCTTGTTATGTTCTTTTTCATTGTTAGAGCTTCAGATGATCTAACCCACATGCTCTAACGTTCTGATATGAGGTTTACTTTACCCGCTCTAAAACAAAATTGTTCAGTTCTGTAACGTTTTTGATGACATGAACGGCTTTAGTTTGAGAGTACCCCTCGAGGCGAGACATAAAGTCATCATTCCAGAATGCAGGGCATTGCTGAAGAACTTTGTAGCTTTGTAACGTTCCTTTCAGTACCGAACTACCATCAGGCCATCCTTCAGGTTTAATGAATAGTCCTTTAAGGAGACGTTTCGTCACAAACCAATAGCTTACTGAGTATGGTAGATCAATATAAATGAGAGTATCGGCTGCATCTAAACGAGCGTTGAAAGAGCTGATCGGTCCAAGGCCATCTATAATCCAACGATCTGAGCTTAGTATATTGCTATGAGCTTCATCAAAAACGCTACGCTCAACGGGATCACCGTTTGGTTTATAGACTATTGAATCTAATTGATGAAGAGGAAGACCGGTAGCCGACGCGATTACTTTACTTACCGTCGATTTTCCACTGCCGGGTTTACCAAAAACTGCTATTTTTTGCATTGTGACCGCCTCCAAGAGAGCTTTTCCCATACGGTAGAGACAGAAAACCCACCGCTATGGGTGGGTTCGATAAATACTGAGCGCATCAAAAAATCCCACCATTCCTATGGAATGATGATAATTCGTTGGTTAAGTTGCGCTAAGTGTGTGTTCATACAATCACCTTCATATAACGACAGTGATTTGTCAATACCATCTGTACAACAAGCGAACGATTTGGAAGGGGGAAGATAAAGCCATCACGATGGATGGCTTTATCTAGGTTGAAAGAGACAGCGATTACTGCTCAACGCTGACTGGCTGTGCTTTAAACTTTTGAATCAGCTTTACGATTAGTGGACTTGCCAATACCAATACAGCTAAAACAGTAAAGGTAAGGGTAATAGGACGCTCCCATAGGAAACTCAGTTCTCCATCTGAAATCATTAATGCGCGGCGTAAGTTCTCTTCCATTAATCCTCCAAGGATGAAGCCCAGCAATAAAGGTGCGAGCGGGAAGTTAGCGAGCCGAAGTGCAATGGCAGCCATAGCCACAATCAGCATCACGAACACATCCATAGTGTTAAAAGAGACCAAATAAACCCCGGTGATTGAGAAGAATAAAATCATCGGTAGAAGCACCGTTCTTGGAACCGCCAAAAGCTTTGAAATGTACGGAATCAATGGTAAGTTCAGGATCACAAGTACGATGTTGCCGAAGTACATGGAAATGATCACTGACCAGAACACATCTGGGTGTTCAACAAATAGGCGAGGGCCAGGTTGAATACCATAAGCGATCAGCGCACCGAGCATTATTGCTGTTGTACCAGAGCCCGGAATACCAAGCGTTAATAGCGGTACAAATGAACCACTAGATGCTGCATTGTTCGCAGACTCTGGCGCAACCAAACCACGGATACTGCCTTTACCGAACTCATCCTTTTTCTCTTTAGGTGCGAGGTTGCGCTCCATACCGTAGCTTAAAAAAGCAGCAATGGTTGCCCCTGCGCCAGGAAGAACGCCAGTGAAGAAACCTAATATTGAAGAGCGAATTGAAACAGGCGCAACATCTTTGATTTCTTCCTTGGTCACTTTCATTGAGCCAATGTTGCTCAGCTTTTCTTGTTCTTCATCGCTGGTGTCTTTTGATGGTTTAAGGATGCCCATCAGTGTCTCACCCAGTGCGAATGTCGCCATTGCAAGCAACAAGAAGCTAAAGCCATCCATTAAATCCGTTAAACCGAAGGTAAAGCGTTCAACGCCTACGCCTTTATCGATTCCAACTGTAGATAGCATCAAACCAAGAATGGTCATCATCCACGCTTTGATTACCTGACCTTTCCCCGCAAAAGCCGCGACTGCTGATAACCCAAGTAGCATCAACGCAAAATAGTCCGACGATTGGAAGCTAAGGGAGACGCTAGCCAATGCTGGTGCGGCAACAAGCAACATAATGGCAGATAGCGTACCGCCAGTGAAAGACGAATAAGCTGCCAAAGCTAATGCTTTACCTGCCTGGCCTTTTTGAGCCATTGGGTAGCCGTCGAATGCTGTGACCACGGTTGAAGAACAACCCGGCGCGTTAATTAAAATCGACGATGTAGAGCCACCAAATACCGCACCGTAATAAACACCCGCCATTAAAATAAGGCCAGAGGAGGGCTCTAGGCCATAAGTAATTGGGATCATCAAAGCAATGGCTGAGATCGGCCCAAGTCCAGGTAACATGCCGATAAATGTACCGACGAAGCAACCAACGATCACCATCATAATGTTCATTGGCATTACTGCGGTGGATAAACCTTGTAGAATTCCATCTAACATAATTCAGTCCTTTCTTTGACTACCAGATGGTGAAAATCAAACCCGGTTCGAGATAGATGTCCAAACCTTGAGTGAGTAATAAGTAGAACGCGATCACGAATGGAAACGACGCGCCAAACAGAACGGGTTTACGTCTTTCCCCGAGCAGATAAAAGCCAGCCAATAAAAAGAAGCCAGTAGCTATCACAAAACCTAAGTAAGTCAGGCCCACGCCGTAGAGCGCCATTAAAATTAAAAAGGCAATCAGTAACTTCCAATTGAAGGTCAGCACTGCGCCACTTTGTTTATCTGGTTGTCCTGTCACCAGCAATAGCAAAGAAAGGCCGACACCAACGTAAGTCAAGATGGTTGGCAGAGTACGTGCGGTGAATGGTTCATACTCATCACCTGGAAATAATGGAATCTGCGAGGTTTGATAACCGTAGCAAAGACAGAAGAGTAGAAAGATCATTGCGCCGACGCGGTCACGACAGAGCAAATACTCTTTGGTGAAAAAGTTGGTTGAACGAGGCATATTCAACTCCTAACAAAAGTAAAAAAGACCGCATATGGACGTCAATGAATAAACTAAACCATTAACAATTAAGCATTTCGCTGCTAGTCGAGCCGCTTTGGGTATATAAACAAAGGAGTGTGCATGCCGATTGTCGACAATGTCCATATGCGGTGAAACTTAGAGTGCAAATACAATGGGGAAATACCAACTTACGTTATTCATTGAGGTTGGTATCTGAGGGACCCCAATTCGATTGTTACTTCAGGAAGCCTAACTCGCGCATTAAGTCACCCATCTGTTGCTCTTGATCTTCAAGAAACGCGAAGAATGCTTTATCCGCTTTATAGTTGTCGATCCAACCATTGCGGTCTCGAACGACTTGCCATTCGTCGGTGTTATACATTTTAGTAAATGCGGCATTCCATTCATCTAGCTTTTCTTGGCTTGTGCCTGGTGCTGCAAAGAATCCACGCCAGTTAGCAAAGACAGTTTCATTACCATATTCGGTGAGAGTTGGAATATTAGGCGCAGCTTCTAAACGTTTTGGTGCTGTAATCGCTAACACTTTCACTTGCCCAGACTTAGACATTTCGAGTACTTCACCTAGCCCTGTAGAGAGCAGTTGTGTTTCGCCTGAAAGTAGGGCTGCCATGGCTTTTCCACCTGCATCATAGGCAATGTAACGAACTTTACGCGCATCAAAACCTTCACCTTTGAAAGCTGCTGCTATAACCAAATGATCCATAGAACCACGAGCAGAGCCACCAGCAACCTTCACCTTACGTGGGTTTTCTTTAAAAGCTTTAACGACATCTTCCCAAGAGCTATAAGGAGAATCGGCTGATGTAACAATGGCGCCATAATCGGCAACCGTTGCGGCAACAGGAGTCAAGTCGCGGAAAGATTGTGGGAAGATCCCACTGAGCGAGCGAACGACGATCGGTGTTGAGTTCACCATGAGTGTATCTTCTTGACGATCAGCCGTTTCAATCAAATGTGCGATTGCTTTGCCACCGCCACCACCAGATAGGTTTTGAAATGATACGGTTTCGACGATGTCTGATTTTATTAATACATCACCAGTACCTCGGGCGGTCATGTCCCAACCGCCACCGGCACCTCCAGGGATAAGAAAGTGCATTTTTTCAATATCTGCAGCAAGAGCGTTGAATGAAAATGAAGCTGCGATGATTGAAGCGGCGAGCGTTGGTTTGAGTACCTTTAACATGTTCACGTTCCTTATGTTAGCGACTCTATTTAGTTGAGCCTTATTGTTTTTGCTCAGTTGTCATGCCTTGTAAGCGTTAAAGCTGAACTTGGTGTAAAGGTTAATTAAGTGTTAAATATCTGTCTGTAAAAGAGATATAAAGAGAATATTGAGCATTTCGGTTATTTTGTTCATAAAGTTCACGGCGAGAAGTTGGTGTTAGGTCACGCGGCTTTACGCTTTGGTAGGCCATAATTAAATGACGGAAAATGAACGAGGAAAAGAGAATGAAAGGGACGTGTTTGTGCGGCGCAATTGAAGTCATCGCTGAGGTTAAAAATGAGGTTAGCCTGTGCCATTGCTCTATGTGTCGAAAATGGTCGAGTGGCGCACTTCATGCGGTGCATTGTGGGTCTAACGTGACGTTTAAGGGGGCCGAGCCAAAGCGTTATCAATCGTCTGACTGGGCGGTGAGAGGTTTTTGTGGCGAATGCGGCACAAACCTTTTCTATCATTTGTTGCCGACAGGTGAGTACATTCTTTCCGCTGGTTTGTTCGATAACCCAGATTTCAAACTCACTTTAGAGATTTTTACCGATGAAAAGCCAGCTTATTATGACCTCAATTCCGCTTCACAAAAGATGACTTCGCAACAAGTCTTTGATCAATTTGTACCTAAAGAATAGTTTTTTATCCGATTATTGTTCGACAGCTGAGCTTTTAGTTTTTAGATCATAAGCTTAAAGGTTTATAAGTTGTCGACAATGTGAACTCACCATTCTTTATTTCTGCTAAAAAAGGCACTTAACGGGCATTTTAGGCCCATTTAAATTACGACCTTAGTCTAAATTGTCGACAATTTACTTGATTGTCGACACTTTGATCGACTACTTTATATTCAGGTTAAGAAATTGTAGACATTTCGATGTCGGTAACAAGAGTATCTGAATATGAACTCTGAGTTGAAAGCTCGTTATAAAGTGCTGGGTTCTGAGAAAGAACACACCAAATCCGAAACGCTGACCGAAACACTCATTGAAGTCATTGTTAATGGCGACGTGAAGCCTGGCCATAAGATATCAGAGCCTGAGCTAGCAAAGAAATATCAAGTCAGTCGTGGGCCTTTGCGTGAAGCATTGATGCGCTTAGAGGGGCTAGGGCTCATCGAGCGAATTCCTCATGTTGGGGCTAGAGTGACCACTTTTTCTCCGGAAAAGCTGATAGAACTTTATGCCGTTCGAGAAGCATTGGAAGGCATGGCGGCAAGGTTAGCTGCGCGACACATTACGCAAGAAGAGCTCTTAAGCTTGGAAATGCTATTGTCGACACATTCCAAGCATATAGACCAAATGGAAGGCGCGTCTTACTTCCATCAACATGGTGACTTTGATTTTCACTATCGCATCATCCAAGCGAGCAGAAACAGTAAGTTAATATCTCTGCTGTGTGATGAACTCTATCACTTATTACGGATGTATCGTTACCAGTCGCCACGTGCGCAATCTCGCCCGAATGAGGCGCTCACCGAACACAAATTCATTTTGGAAGCCATTCGCAATCGCGATGAAGAGCTTGCAGAAATGTTGATGAGAAGACACATATCAGGAAGTCGAAAGCTCATCCAATCTCAAATTATACATACAGAAAGTTTAGACAAAGACTAGAAGGAATTCGTCATGAGCTTAACACCGGGAGCGAAGTTCAGACTCGCCATTGAACAAAATAATCCACTACAAATTGTCGGCACTATAAACCCGTATTGCGCCATGATGGCAAAAAACTTGGGTCACCAAGCGATTTACTTGTCTGGTGGCGGTATCGCAAATGCGTCATACGGATTGCCGGATCTCGGTATCACAACATTAAACGACGTTTTGGTTGATGTTGACCGTATTACTAACGCATGTGATTTGCCTCTTTTGGTTGATATCGACACGGGCTTTGGCGGTGCATTTAACATTGCTCGCACGATCAAAGCGATGGAAAAAGCGGGCGCGGCAGCGGTGCACATGGAAGACCAAGTCGCACAGAAACGTTGTGGTCATCGTCCGAACAAAGCAATAGTCAGCCAGCAAGAGATGGTTGATCGTGTAAAAGCCGCGGTTGATGCACGCAATGATGAAAGTTTCGTGATTATGGCTCGTACTGACGCGTTAGCTGTTGAAGGCATGGACAGCGCAATCGAGCGCGCGATTGCGTGTGTGGAAGCTGGCGCAGACATGATCTTCCCAGAAGCGATGAACAAGCTGGACCAGTACCTTCAGTTTTCAAATGCGCTTGAGCAAGCGACCGGAAAGCACGTTCCTATTCTGGCGAATATTACAGAATTTGGCGCGACACCGCTGTATGGCTGTGATGAGCTAGCGAAAGCAAAAGTGGACATGGTGCTTTATCCATTAAGTGCGTTCCGTGCCATGAACAAAGCTGCTGAAACGGTCTACAAACATTTGCTAGAAGTGGGTAATCAGGAAGCACTGGTTGATTCGATGCAAACACGTAAAGAGTTGTATCAGCACCTAAATTACCACGACTATGAAGACAAACTTGACCAGTTATTCTCTGAAGGGAAATAGCGGGGAAAAGCAAAAATAAACGGAAGCCCAAGAAAAAGATAATCGGAATTTATCTCATCTAATAACGTGAAATTCGTTTGGCTAAAAACACCCCAGAGAGGGAAAAGTCAGACAGAAAAGGAGTTCAAACAATGTCTCAAACTGCAGAAAAGAAAGCAGAATTAGGTGGCGCAGGCCTTCGTGGTCAAAGCGCAGGAAGCACAGCTTTATGTACTGTCGGAAAAACGGGAACTGGTTTAACTTATCGTGGATACGATATTACTGATCTTGCGAACAACGCACAGTTTGAAGAAGTGGCTCACCTTCTGTTACGCGGTCACTTGCCGAATCAACAAGAACTTGATGCGTACAAGACACATCTACTCAGCCTTAGAGGTTTGCCAGCCGAGCTAAAACAAGCTTTAGAGTTGATTCCTGCAAGCGCACACCCAATGGACGTAATGCGCACGGGTTGTTCTGTATTGGGTAACCTAGAGCAGGAAATGAGCTTCGAGGAGCAACTGAAAGCAACCGAACGTATGCTAGCCTTGTTCCCTGCCATCATCTGTTACTGGTACCGCTTTAGTCATGATGGCGTGCGTATCAACACCGAGGATCAGACTGAAGATTGCATCGGTGGTTACTTTTTGCGATTACTTACAGACAAAGCGCCAGCTGCGCTGCACAAACAAGTGATGCATTGCTCGCTCATTCTTTATGCTGAACATGAGTTTAATGCTTCTACATTCGCAGCACGCGTTTGTGCATCAACGTTGTCAGACATCCATTCTTGTATCACGGCAGCAATCGGTACGCTTCGTGGGCCACTTCACGGTGGTGCGAACGAAGCGGCGATGGAAATGATTGAAGATTGGCAAACGCCCGACGAGGCGGAAGCGAACATCATGAAAATGCTAGCCAATAAAGACAAGATCATGGGCTTCGGTCACGCGATTTATCGTGAAAGTGACCCTCGCAACGCCTTAATAAAACGATGGTCCAAAGAGCTATCGAAACAAGTTGGTGATACTCATCTATATGCGGTTTCTGAGCGTGTTGAATCAGTGATGAAGCGAGAGAAAGGTCTGTTCTGTAATGCGGACTTCTTCCATGCATCGGCTTACCACTTCATGGACATTCCAACCAAACTATTTACCCCAATCTTTGTGATGAGTCGTTTAACGGGCTGGGCTGCACACGTTTATGAACAGCGTGCCAATAACCGTATTATTCGCCCAAGTGCCGATTATACGGGCCCAGATCATCAAGAATGGGTGCCTATCGAGAATCGCTAGCGCGAAGGTCAACGAGGGCATTATATGCTTTGGTTGACCACCTCCTTCCTTTGTCATTATCTCTAACAGAGGAAGGAGATCCTCTCATCACTGTGTTTCTGGAGCAATGGAAAACCTTGATGAAGGCAAGATGTAAAGACTGAATGGAAGCAAACCATGAACACAAATATTAATACTCAATATCGTAAGCCGCTTCCGGGAACTCAACTGGATTATTTTGATGCACGCGAAGCCGTCAATGCCATTTCTCCTGGAGCCTATGAAACACTCCCTTATACCTCTCGCGTGCTAGCTGAGCAACTGGTCCGCCGCTGTGACCCGAACACATTGACAGATAGCCTGAAACAGTTAATTGAACGCAAACGCGATCTTGATTTTCCTTGGTATCCAGCACGCGTTGTTTGTCATGACATTCTTGGTCAGACCGCTCTAGTCGATTTAGCGGGTCTGCGCGATGCCATTTCAGATCAGGGCGGTGATCCTGCAAAAGTGAACCCAGTGGTTGAGACACAATTGATCGTTGACCACTCTTTAGCGGTTGAACATGCGGGCTTTGACCCTGATGCCTTCGACAAAAACCGCGCGATTGAAGAGCGCCGTAATGAAGACCGATTCCACTTTATTGAGTGGTGTAAAACAGCGTTTGAAAACGTCAGCGTGATTCCAGCTGGGAATGGCATCATGCACCAAATCAACTTGGAAAAAATGTCTCCTGTGGTACAAGCAAAGCAGGGCATTGCCTACCCAGACACCTGTGTGGGTACGGACAGTCACACGCCTCACGTAGACGCTCTTGGTGTTATTGCGATAGGTGTCGGTGGTCTGGAAGCAGAAACCGTCATGCTTGGCCGACCATCAATGATGCGTCTACCAGATATTGTCGGTGTCAAACTGACGGGTAAACGTCAACCGGGCATTACGGCAACGGATATTGTCCTCGCGATTACTGAGTTTCTGCGTAATGAGCGTGTGGTATCTTCATATCTTGAATTCTTCGGAGAAGGCGCACGTGATCTAACGATCGGAGACCGCGCAACGATTTCAAACATGACACCAGAATACGGCGCAACAGCTGGCATGTTTTATATTGATGAGCAGACCATCAATTACTTGAAACTAACTGGTCGAGATGAAGAACAAGTTGCTCTAGTAGAAAATTACGCAAAACAAACCGGTCTTTGGGCAGACGATCTTGATAGCGCCGTTTACGAGCGCGTACTTGAGTTCGATTTATCATCAGTTAGCCGTAACTTGGCTGGTCCGTCAAACCCTCATCGTCGTTTACCAACTTCTGAGTTGGCACAGCGCGGTATTTCTGGAGCGTGGGAAGAGAAAGAAGGCGAGTTGCCAGATGGTGCAGTGATCATCGCTGCTATTACCTCATGTACGAATACCAGTAACCCAAGAAACGTGGTTGCTGCTGGCCTTGTCGCGAAGAAAGCCAACGAACTTGGTCTTGTACGTAAACCTTGGGTGAAATCGTCTTTTGCTCCGGGTTCTAAAGTTGCACGCTTGTATCTGGAAGAAGCGGGCTTATTACCAGAGCTAGAGAAGCTTGGCTTTGGCATTGTTGGTTACGCATGTACAACTTGTAACGGTATGAGTGGTGCGCTGGATCCAAAAATCCAACAAGAGATCATCGACCGTGATTTATATGCAACAGCGGTGCTTTCTGGTAACCGTAACTTTGATGGTCGAATCCATCCGTACGCCAAACAAGCTTTCTTGGCTTCACCACCATTGGTTGTCGCTTATGCACTAGCCGGTACAATTCGTTTTGATATCGAGCGCGATGCGCTTGGCACGGACCAAAACGGCAAACCAATTTATCTCAATGATTTGTGGCCAAGCGATGAAGAGATCGATGCAGTTGTCGGTACTCATGTTAAACCTGAGCAGTTTAAGCAAGTTTACATTCAGATGTTTAAGCTGAATGATCAAGAGCAAAATCCCAACCCGCTGTACGACTGGCGTCCGATGAGTACCTACATCCGCCGACCACCGTACTGGGAAGGTGCGCTAGCGGGAGAAAGAACATTGTCTGGTATGCGTCCATTGGCGATTCTGGGCGACAACATCACCACTGATCACTTATCACCATCCAACGCGATTCTCGCAAGCAGCGCAGCAGGTGAATACTTAGCGAAAATGGGTGTGCCAGAAGAAGATTTCAACTCTTACGCGACTCACCGTGGTGACCACTTAACGGCGCAACGCGCGACCTTCGCTAACCCAAAGTTGTTCAATGAAATGGTGAAGGAAAACGGCGAAGTCGTGCAGGGATCTCTGGCGCGTGTAGAGCCAGAAGGACAGGTGGTTCGTATGTGGGAAGCGATTGAAACCTACATGAATCGTAAACAACCATTGATCGTGGTGGCTGGCGCGGATTACGGTCAGGGGTCATCCCGTGACTGGGCAGCAAAAGGCGTTCGACTGGCGGGCGTAGAAGCCATTGTTGCTGAAGGCTTTGAGCGTATTCACCGTACTAACTTGGTTGGCATGGGCGTACTACCACTGCAATTTAAGTCGGGCGTTAACCGCAATACGCTAGAGCTGGATGGTACGGAACTTTACGACGTGGTTGGAGAAATCAAGCCGGGCGCTGATTTAGCGCTGGTTATCACACGCAGCAACGGCGATAAAGTCGATGTTCCGGTTACTTGTCGCTTAGATACCGCTGACGAAGTTCACGTGTACAACGCGGGCGGTGTTCTGCAGCGTTTCGCGCAAGATTTCTTGGCACAATAAGGAGTGCGTATGTCAAATAATACTCCGAATCAAACAAGCCAAATAAAAGTGCCCGCGACGTACATGCGTGGCGGCACGAGTAAAGGTGTCTTTTTCAACCTAGAGGATTTGCCTCAAGAAGCGCAAGTGGCTGGAGCCGCACGTGACAAACTGTTGTTACGCGTTATTGGCAGCCCTGATCCGTACGCGAAGCAAATTGATGGTATGGGGGGCGCGACGTCAAGCACCAGTAAAACAGTGATTGTTTCGCGCAGCAGCAGAGCCGATCACGATGTTGACTACTTATTTGGCCAAGTGTCGATCGACAAACCATTCGTCGATTGGAGCGGTAACTGCGGCAACTTGTCTGCCGCTGTCGGTCCTTTCGCCATTCATGCTGGTCTGATCCCACAAGATCGCATTCCAGAAAATGGCATTGTGACGGTGCGTGTTTGGCAGGTGAACATCAGCAAAACCATCTTGATTCACGTGCTAATCGTCAATGGTTTCGTCCAAGAAACCGGAGAGTTTGAACTCGATGGTGTCACGTTTCCAGCGGCAGAGATTCAAGTGGATTTTGTTGATCCTTCCGATGGCGAAGGAAGTATGTTCCCAACGGGCAACTTAGTTGATGATTTGGTGGTGCCGGATGTGGGTACGTTCAACGCGACCTTTATTAACGCGGGCATACCAACCATTTTTATTGATGCTGAATCGATAGGATATCAGGGCACCGAGCTGCAAGACGATATCAACAACGATGACACAGCATTAGCGATGTTCGAATCCATCCGCGCATATGGCGCGTTAAAAATGGGCCTGATTTCTGATTTAGAAGAAGCTCAAACACGCCAACATACGCCGAAAATAGCGTTTGTTTCTAAACCGAAAAGTTACCTGTCTTCAAGTGGTAAAGCCGTTAATGAGTCGGATATTGATGTGCTCGTTCGCGCGCTGTCGATGGGCAAGCTACATCATGCAATGATGGGAACAGCAGCCGTTGCTATTGCTTCTGCTGCGTGTGTGCCCGGAACGTTAGTGAATTTAGCCGCTGGTGGCGGTGAAAAAGAGTCCGTGACTTTTGGTCACCCGTCAGGAACGTTAAAAGTTGGGGCACAAGCGAAGCAAACTGAGCAGGGCTGGGTGGTGCAAAAAGCCATTATGAGCCGAAGTGCGAGAATACTGATGGAGGGATTTGTGCGTGTACCCTTCTATGTCTTCGATTAAAAGAGACGATCTTTGGATTAAAAGAGCGATCTTTGAGTAGAACGAGAGCAATGTCAGGACATACTGGAGGAAGCAATATGTCTTCATACGAAAAAGAATACTTATGGGCGAAGAATGAACCGGAGAGTTTTTGGCGCGCTCAAGCGGAGAATCTCGATTGGTTTGAATCTCCTAAAACTATCTTGAAATCTGATGAAAACGGCATAGAACGTTGGTTTCCAGATGGTGTAATGAATACGTGCTGGTTAGCATTAGATTACCATTGCGAGCAAGGACGCGGTGATAATACTTCACTCATTTATGACTCGCCAGTGACAGGTCGTAAAGCCACGTACACCTATAGCGACCTACGTGACCAAGTAGCAAAAACTGCTGGCATGCTGTCTGCTCAAGGTGTTGAAAAAGGCGACCGAGTCGTTATTTACATGCCGATGATCCCAGAAGCCGCAATGGCGATGCTTGCCTGCGCGCGTTTGGGGGCGATTCATTCCGTAGTATTCGGCGGTTTTGCTCCTAATGAGCTTGCTGTACGAATTGAAGATGCAGAGCCGAAAGTGATCATGACGGCGTCGTGCGGGATTGAGATCAACAAAGTCATTCCATACAAACCAATGGTAGACAAAGCCATTATGGACAGCCGTTGGAAGCCTGAGAAAGTGTTTGTTTTCCAACGTCCAGAGTGCGACGCTGAGCTAAACCAAGAAAGAGACTTAGATTGGCAGCGAGAGTACAAACAAGCGCTGCCACATGGTTGTGTTCCGGTGTTAGCAACCGATCCGCTCTACATACTTTATACATCGGGCACGACAGGTAAGCCGAAAGGCGTTGTGCGTGATAACGGTGGCCATGCTGTCGCGATGAAGTACTCCATGAGCGCAATCTATAACATTCCTCAAGATGGCGTCTTTTGGGCGGCATCTGATGTGGGCTGGGTAGTAGGGCACTCTTACATTGTTTACGCTCCACTGATTCACGGTTGCACTACTATCCTATTCGAAGGCAAGCCTGTTCGAACACCGGATCCTGGCGCATTTTGGCGAGTGTGTGATGAATATAAAGTAGATGCGTTGTTCTCTGCACCAACGGCGTTTCGTGCGATTAAGAAAGAGGACCCGGAAGGTGAGCACTTAAAACAGTACGACTTGTCGAATCTGAAAACCATCTTTATGGCGGGAGAACGCCTCGACCCTCCGACACTGGAGTGGGTTCAGAGCAAAGCGGACAAGCCCGTTATTGACCACTGGTGGCAAACCGAGACGGGCTGGGCCATCGCGGGCAACCCGACTGGTGTCGAAATGATGCCAGTTAAAGCTGGTTCTTCGACGAAGCCCATTCCGGGTTATCAGGTCGAGATTCTGAATGAACTTGGAGAGGTTGTCGGGCCTAACCAACAAGGCTTTGTCGCATTAAAACGTCCACTGCCACCAAGCTGTCTGCCAACGGTTTGGCGTAATCATGACCGTTTTGAAACTGGTTATCTTAGCCAATTCCCAGGCTACTACGTGTCAGGTGATGGTGGCTATCTGGATGAAGACGGTTACCTGTTTATTATGGGACGTATTGATGACGTGATTAATGTCGCGGGACACCGATTGTCGACAGGTGAAATGGAAGAAATAGTAGGAGGCCACCCAGCGATTGCAGAATGTGCGGTGGTTGGTATTCACGATGATCTAAAAGGTCAGCTTCCACTTGGTTTTGTGGTACTAAAAGACGGTGTTAAAGTGGATGAGCTAGACCTTGAAGGTGAGCTTGTTGGCAAAGTGCGTAGTGAGATAGGTGCAGTTGCTTGCTTCAAGCATGCGTTGGTTGTAGACCGTTTACCGAAAACACGTTCAGGTAAAATTTTGCGTCGAACTATACGTCAAATAGCTGATGGTGAAAAATACACCGTTCCGTCAACGATTGATGACCCAAGTAGCTTGAACGAAATTGAGCGAGTGCTACGACGCTGAGAAAAACTCATTCTAACTAACCCCTGATCCTCGAACTCTGTAGGTTGGTTCTGCCTCTGTACGTTTATTAAGTACAGGGGCCTTTTTGTTGCTCAAACAGTACAAACGTATCGTGAAAGCATTTGTGACTTGCCAATACGACGTTTTCCTCACAAACTACAGCCATTCCATTTTTAGTGACCCTTTGTATGACCGCGTTTGCGATTAAACCTGCGTGTTTTAGCGACCTAGAGTTGCTCAACGATCTTATGTTCGAGCTTCATGATGAGCATCATCTTCAATCTCCTGAGCTTTTCAAAACGGCAGAGGAGATAGAACAAGAAAAAAGCATTGCTCGATATATTGACGACCCTGAGTGCCTTGTTTACGTAGCAAAACAAGGAGATGAAATTATTGGCTTTATCTCTGGTCACTTCTGTGAACTTATTTCTACCGTCAGCCAGCCAGTTATGATGGGAAGTGTGGATGAGCTCTATGTGCTGCCTGAATATCGAAAACAAGGTACGGCGCAGGCATTGATTAATAAAATTGAGTCAACGTTCTCTGATTACGGTGCAAAACAGATGTTTGTTGAAGTATGGCATTTTAACCAGGGCGCAATATATTTGTATGAAAAACAAGGATTTGCACATCATATCCACTATTTAAGAAAACCGCTGAACGAATAATCGTATTTAACTTTAATATTGTGATTTAGGTTCTATCGAATTGAAATCATTCAGTTCGTCAATAGACTTTTCTCTATAAGTTGCTCGCAATGTTAATAAATTGATATGCACCCACATTGGTATCGGCGTTTTTGTCTGCTTGTTTATTAGTAGCACGAGGATCGTGCTTACAAAAACAAGAGGACAATATTTTGAAACTAACAAAATCGTTACTTGCTTTAGCCGTTTTGCCAATGTTCGCAAGTGCTGATGATTTGTCACAGACGCAAAATCATACTATCCAACCCCAGATCGTAGGCGGAGTAACTGCCGACCCACGTGACTGGAAATTCTACACCCAAATTGTTAGTCGTTATGGTAACCGATCATATTGTGGGGCCAGTTATATCGGGAATGGTTACGTCCTGACTGCTGCGCATTGTGTTGAGGGTGATTCTCCGAATCAGATAGCGGTTAAAATCGGTGGCGTTGTTTATAACGGTAGTGACGGTGTTCGTGCAAACGTCAGTGAGATCCATATGCACCCGGCATATCGCCGCGCGACGCTTTCTCATGACCTCGCGGTATTGAAGCTCGACTCTGTGCCTCAAGGTGTTTCTTCAGTTGAGATTGCGAATGGCAGTCTAACGCAATACGCGAGCATCGGAGATTGGCTTAGTGTTGCTGGCTTAGGGCGAACTTCTGAAGGAGGAAGCTCTCCGTCTCGATTGCAAGAGGTTGACGTCCCACTTGTGTCGGATATGACTTGCCGTCAAGCCGGTGGCAACTACACAACGGTTGGAGAAGTGTCATTCTGTGCGGGTATTCCTCAAGGTGGGATAGATTCTTGTCAGGGAGATAGTGGTGGTCCAATCGTCATTAATCGCAGTGGTGTAATTACTCAACTTGGTGTGGTCAGTTGGGGAATAGGTTGTGCTCGTCCTGGTATGTATGGGGTTTATAGCGATATCGCTGCTATGCGCAATTTTGTCGATGGTGTTATCGGAACAGTAACACCACCAAAAGAGAATGTTTCTGTTGGATACACCGCCGAACAGACACTGGCATCATTTAATGTTGGGGAGTTACAGCAACATAGCTTTGTTATCCAGAATTCAGGGAACACCACCTTCACTGTGGAAAATGTTCGCGCGTTTGCTTCGGGTGTTACTGATGCAGCTGTTATTGCCAATGATCAGTGCTCTCAGGCGACGTTAGCAATGAATGCAAGTTGTCGTGTTGATGTTGAATTTGGTGCTACTCAGAGCGGAGAAGCAAGAGTGGCTTTGAACTTCAACGTTGATAAGACCAGCACACAATACCAAGCGTTAGTATCTGCTCAAGCGAAAACGGTGACAACGCCTCCCACAGATAGCTGTACAACTGTATGGCAAGCCAGCTTAGTGTATCTCAAAGGAGATACGGTTACTTGGAATGGTAAAGTTTGGCAAGCGCAGTGGTGGACTCAAGGTGATAATCCAGCAGACTCAGGGCCTTGGGGTGTTTGGCAAAAAGTAGGCGATGCGAATTGCAAGTCTAACTAACGATCGGGCCAGTGAATTTGATTCGTTGACCATGAGATAAGATTCATTCTTGGTTTCAACGATCAGTACATAGTTATTATAACTGGGGTTTATTGTTTGCGAATAATAAGCCCTTTTTTATTGTGTCAACTATGAGAACCCACAAAATGTGTATGACTTTGTCCTGACGTTATCTTTATATAACTGGCAGAATTGCGATCAACATTTTATGTTTTGTCTGATTTTTGTCAGGTTTGCATTAAATTATTCTCCAGTGAGCGTTGAGATCGGGTTTTACGCGATCAACTCAGTTTGGCATAACTCGTTACTTAATTTTTGTCGAAAAAGATAAGATTAACTGCCATGATTCATTGGTTATCATTATGTTTATTTAAGGTCATATTTTGTGTTGAGACAGCTGTTATTACTCATCCTTTGTTTTATTTTGTTACCTGTTTCACCGATCTCTACGGCTAAAGCCACTGCGAGCGAAGTTAAAGGAGCGCTCTGTATTGTTCGCGCTGATGACAAGTTAGTGCTAGTTCATGAAGTATTAACGGATAAGATTTCTCTACCTGGCGGAACCATCATTGATGGTGAGTCTCCACAAGTTGCTGCTCAACGAGAAACGTGGGAAGAAACCGGTATAGTGGTTACGGTTGGAGAGGAGCTTGGCAGAACGGACACTGCGGTTTTTTACGACTGTATATCAGACTCTGACATTATCGCTTTTTCTATGAATAATTCTTTAGGTGGAAATGAACTGCCTATTTGGTTTGCCCCTCATTATGGAGTAGAAGTTGCGTCAGCTATGCTGCTTAGCCCATCTGAATTACCATCATCTTTATATCGTTATCCTGAGCAATGGCCACAAGCCACTCAGTTTTTTGATCAAGCTACCAAGCAATCAGTATCTTATGTGACTCAGTTGATCGAATCCGCGCCTTCATTTCGTCAGGTTGAATTGGCGTGGCTGATAGATTTACAGAGTTGGATAGGGGCGTTGTCAGAAACGAGTTACGAGGTAGCTAGTCAGATCTCGAAACTGGTTATAGACCTGACAGAACCGACGGTACTACTCTTTCTATTTCCTTTTGCCATGATGCGCTTTGGTAGCCGGTTTGTGTACCGACTCTTTTTTGCAATTAGTGCAACGTCGCTTATGGTGCTTGTCGCTCAACAAGGCTTTTCGTTACCGCGCCCACATGTCTATATACCAATGATGGAGTTAACGCACAGCTTTGGCTTTAGTTTTCCTAGCTTGCCTATCGCTGTGTGGTTTTGTGTTCTGACGTTCTTGTTTCATAGAACCCAGTATTTCGGTTTGAATGGAACAACGGCAGTCTTCGTGTTCATCACTCTTACAGTGGTGTTAGGTAAGTTTTTCCTCGGCAGTGCCTTTATTTTAGATATGTTATTTGGCGCGCTGTTAGGCAGCTTGGTGGCTTGGCATGTTCTTCGACTGGAAACAAATCAAGATGTGAACGTTGATCAAGTTCTAAGCTCAAAAGGCGTCTGGTTCATTATGACTGCGGCAACAGCGGTCATCTCCGTCATCTGGCCATTACCTGTGTTTGGTCGCTGGCTAGCAATTTTAATCACTGCATCAGCGTTGGTCATGACATTTAAAGAGTCGAAAGCACATTTAGATACTCGGCAGATGATCTTTGTAACGCTGGCATTGTTGCTTGTTGATCAACTCTATTTGTACTCGGCTATTATCGTATCGTTTAGCGGTTTGTGGTCATTAGTCTTGTCGACGTTACATTATCCATTATTAATGTTGTTATTTATGCTGCTTGCAAGGAAGCTGACTTGTGAAAACCAACCGAGCAAAACGTTGCTAGATTGATGGCTGTATTTGTTATCTATTAGTATTTGAGTAAAAACAAAGCCTTGCATTACAGCAAGGCTTTTACACGTTTAGTCCACGAAAAACGCCGCTTGCCTATCTTGGACGGCTAGGGGTGTTAAACGTAAGAAGCTTAACGCAACAGACATGGCGGAAAGGGCTATGCATTGAGCACGAACTTTTCTATAGCTTTAGCGACACCGTGCTCATCATTACTTGCCGTAATGTAGTCAGCGATTTGCTTGGTTTCTTCCATTGCATTTGCCATCGCGATACCAAGGCCAGCGTATTTCAGCATGTGGTGGTCATTTTCTGCGTCACCCATACAGATAACTTCTTCCGGTTTAATTCCCAGATACTCGGCAATTGCGGCAACACCAATACCTTTGTTGCTCGCAGGGTTAAGAAACTCAAGGAAAAACGGAGCGCTTTGAACAACCGTAAACGCTTCGCGCATTTCAGCTGGCAGTGCTGCTATAACTTCTGTTAGTTTGCTTGGCTCTGCAACCATCATAGCTTTGATGATTGGATGATCGTCTTCTAGTGATTCGAAGTTCATCTCGGTGACATTTAAGCCATTTATCTTTGCTTCAATATCGGTGTAAGAGTTGTGCTCGTTGGTGATTAAACCATGAACTTGACTAAAAGCATGGACGTACGCACCTAGCTCTTCGGCTTTTCGCGCCACCAATTTTGCAGCTTTACCATCTATGATTTGCTGGTGGATGATGTCGTTTGTGCCTACGTTCTTGACCATCGAACCGTTATAGTAAAGAACAAAATCTCGATCGGAATGGATATTCAGTTCGTCGAGCTTGTCTTGCATTCCTTCTAATGGGCGACCAGAAGCGAGAACGACAGTAACGCCTGCTTCTCGAGCTTTTGCGATCGCTTGTTTGTTTTCTTCAGAAATGGCTTTATCACTATTGAGTAGCGTGCCATCCATATCTAGTGCGATCAGTTTATACATCATTTCTTACCTTAAAGTTTTTTGGGAGCTGTCAGTGAATAAGGCTTGGTTTAACGTTAACCAGAAACCTATATTCATTACGCTATGAAACTACAAAATGGTCTATTTTAACAATTAATTTTTGGTTTAAATTGACCTAGGCACGCGTGTCCATTATGGTCTTCGCCTCGAAATGTTATGAGTTGAGTGAGTTCTGCGTTGTATAAGCTAAATGAGATGTTTGAAACCATCCAAGGGGAAGGGGTTTTTACTGGAGTCCCTGCTGTTTTTGTTCGGCTTCAAGAGTGTCCGGTTGGTTGCTCATGGTGCGATACCAAACAAACGTGGTATGCAGATGAGAATGATCAACGTCAAATAGGCGATATTCTGGTGAAAACGGAAGACTCTCCGACGTGGTGTGTTGCATCTGCCGAGAACATCGTAGAGCAATATCAACAGCAAGGCTTTAATGCTAAGCATATCGTGATTACTGGTGGAGAGCCTTGTATTTATGATCTGCGCCCTTTAACAAAGGCGTTTGAAGATATGGGGTGCCAATGCCAAATTGAAACCAGTGGCACATCAGAAGTGATTACTTCAGAAAATACGTGGGTGACAGTGTCACCAAAAGTGGCAATGAAAGGTAAATTGCCAGTGCTTAATAGCGCGTTAGAGCGAGCAAATGAGATTAAGCATCCAGTCGGCACCCAGAAAGACATCGACCACCTTGATGACCTTTTAGCAAATGCGAACGTAGCGGCCGAGACTATCATTGCACTACAACCAATTAGCCAGAAGCCTCGTGCTACGCAATTGTGTATTGATACGTGCATTGCCCGCAATTGGCGTTTGTCTGTTCAAACTCATAAATATTTGAGTATTGCTTAGACGAGAGACTCGTCATCATTCGAGGTAGCTTTTCTATCTAATTCCGGTTTCGCGAGTAATGCCGTTGGTAGCTTTGCTATCGAAACATTGTCGATATATCTAAACAATTTATAGCGTTGTAAAAGCTAAGCAGTGTTGGCTGCTGTGGTGTGGTGCTATCTTTGGTTCGACAATCGTTTCGCATTTAATTGATGCCACCAATCTGGCGGCATCAAAATGAAGCTCTGTTGGCTGGAGTTTCACGCTGAGATAAAACGTTTAGAAGCTAACGCAAAAGGTTTTATCCCAGCGCTATTACCGCTAACAAAGACTATTTGCTCGCTAAGTATTCTTCTAAGCCGCTTTGTCGCAGTAGGCACGCTGGGCATTCACCACAGCCTTTACCAACGATTCCGTTGTAACATGTTAAAGTATTGTTTTGGACAAACTCCAACATATTGTGCTTATCAGCTAGAGCCCAGGTCTCGGCTTTAGTAAGCCACATTAAAGGAGTCTTAATGTTGAAGGCTTTATCTATACCTAAATTGCAAGAGAGATTTAGAGAGCGAATAAAGTTGTCTCGGCAGTCAGGGTAACCACTAAAGTCTGTTTCGCAGACTCCCGTAATGATGTCTTGAATGCCAAGCTGGTAAGCATGGATACATGCGTAAGTAAGAAAGAGAATGTTTCTCCCTGGAACGAATGTATTGGGTACGTTAGCGTCGCTTAAGTCATTAGATACCGGAATGTTGTCTCTTGTCAGCGAGCTTATCGCTAACTCATTAATTGATTTTACATCCAGGACTTTGTGGCTTTTGATGTTAAGTTGCTTACCTAATTCGATAGCGATATCTATTTCATCTGAATGACGCTGGTCATAATCAAACGTTATAGCATGAACTTCATCATATGTATTTAATGCATCGATTAAGCAGGTCGTAGAGTCCTGCCCACCGGAAAAAACCACAAGTGCTTTTGTTGTAGCCATGTTGAACCCTTAGTTATGCTCTTTGATTCTTTGGTATTGATACGTATTCTTAGGCGTTTAATCCCAATTACGTACTCGACTTCGTGGCGATTGCGTCCGCAATCAGCTGGGCTGTGCTCTCAAGCACTCTTTGCTTGTCATCATTTGACAGCTTGTGGAGATTCACAGCAAGTTCAGCGGTGATTTTATCTTCACAAAAAAAATAGTTTAGAGGCACGTTTAGCTCATCTGCGATAAGTTTGAGCGTTTTTACGTCGGGAGTATGGCGCTCCCTTTCGTATTGATTCATCCTTGCACTTGCAGAACTATCATCCATGCCGATACGGATGCCCAGTGCTTTTTGGGACAGATTCGCTTGTTTACGCGCATGCTTAAGGCGGGCTGGGAGTGGGTTATTAAACAACACTTAAAGTTCATACGAAGGACTTGGATGACTAAGATTATCTTAGTTTTTCTGATTTGTGTATACTAAGTAATACTTAGTTATTACCGAGGTCGCCAAGGCCGTGTATGTATAGCTAAACAAGATTTCGTATCTTTAGGTTGATTAAGTGACGTTGAATCTACTTCTTCAAAAACTGCCGTATGAAGGAGTGGGAGGAGCGAGTAAGGGCACGAGAAACCGCAGCGATTTGTAGAGCAGAATTTGCTCTTCACATAAACGTAGTCGTCTAAGTTGAAGAGCAATATTGTTCTTGATGATCAACTATATACTTAAGTAAATAACTGTGTCGCACAATAGATCAGAGCTGCTGCTAAGCTCATATTGATGACTTTGCCATATCTTTGGAATTGCGATTGAAGTAGCTTTCCTGCAACGGCCCAGACTACGTTGCTAAGAAGTGCGATCAAAGCAAGAATGAGGCTAGTCGCTAAGATCCAGTAGATATTCTGAGTGTGGGGCAGTACGAACGTAGAGATAGAGGTAATTCCATAAAGAATGATTTTCACATTAACGAACTGCAAACCGAAACCTGTTAAGAAACTGATACCTTTAGAATTATCCGGTGAAGTTTTGATCTCACTCGTAGCAAGCCCCCAAGCCAACCAAACAATATAAGCTGCTCCAATCCATGTTAGCCAAGGTGTAATCACGGGCAAGAGGCTGATCATGTTATACGTGAAAGCGCCACAAAGTAGCATCAAAACAACATAGCCACAAAACATCCCCGAAATCACTTTTGTTGAGCGTTTTAGTCCATATTGCGTCGCGATGCTGAGCGATAAAATGTTGTTTGGCCCTGGTGTAATTGAAGTAATGATTACGTAAGTAAAAAATGCGGTGTAGATGGCGGTCATCTCTATCTCTCCTGTTTTTACTGCACTATACTTCGCTACAATTGATTAAAAAATTGAATAAATTAAAACTTAGACTTTTAATTTATTGAACTGTTGGTTGTGGAGTCTAGTCATGAATCTAAAACGCTTTCTTACTTTTAAAGCTATTGTTGAAGAAGGATCGTTTCTAAAAGCGTCACAGAAGCTTTATTGCACGCAATCAACCGTCACCTTTCAAATCAAGCAGTTGGAACAAGATCTGTCTTTGCAGCTGTTCGAAAAAATAGGGCGTAAGATGGTTTTGACTCAAGCAGGAGAAAAGATACTGCCTTACGTCTATGAACTGGCGCGAGTGATGGAAAATATTGAGGGAACAGCACAGCAAGAAAACTCGGAGCCGACCGGTGAATTGAAAGTGCTGGTTGCTGAGACTCAACTTGCTTATAAGATGGCTAATGTTTTAAAAGAGTTCAGGATCAGAGCGCCCAATGTTCGACTCTCTCTGCAATCACAAAATTGCTATCAGATTCGAGATGAGTTGATAGCGGATAAAGCTGATTTAGGTGTGTTTTATCGAGTAGGTAATGACGATACGCTCAAGGTCCACGAGTTTGAGCACGAGCCACTGGTATTGGTTGCTTCACCGCTTTTAAAAGGGCTAGATTTAAAGAAGAGAGAGCAACATATTGATTTAGGGTTTATAAGCAATGGCCCTAAGTGCCTTTTTCGACAGATATTTGAGAGCATTATTCAAGAGCGTGATATTAGCATCGACAACATGATCGAACTTAGCAGTATTAATACGATCAAAAATTGCGTTGAGAGTAATATTGGTATCTCTTACTTACCTCGTTTTACGGTTGAAAAAGAGTTGCAAGAGGGCAGTTTACAAGAGCTTGAATTCACCGAGTTTTCACAGATGATCAAGCCACTCTGTGCTTATCATGCTGGGAAGTGTGTGACGCCGGCGATGGAAGTCTTTATTGATTGTATGCGTAACGAGTATGAACGGTTTTCTACTCAGAGTCGGTGATCTTTAATATGTTCTATCTGACATAGCTTCGTTTTTACTCCTTTTTATTTTTTAAGTGACCACTTCTAATTTATTGATTTTTATTGCTTTGTTGTGAATCCGACTGTTGTGGGATGATAAATGGGATCTGATGTGAAGAGCTATTTATTGACGGAAAGAGATAAGATATCAAAACGACGGCGTGTGATAACTAGATTAGATAAGGTTACATAATTAACAGTGTAATAAATTCCATTCTTTATGGATTATTTTCAACGAGACTTAATTGTTACGGTTCGTTATTATTAACTCGTTAACGCATCCATTGCTAGGAAGTTAACTTACGCATATTGTTTTTTTCATCATTTGCAGCAAATATAATTTGCTGCTTTTTTTGGTTAAAAAAGTTCAAAGCTTGAACTACAAGCTCTGAACTTTTGTTTATACTTAGTGGTTTTCTACTTTAATAAGTAAAACACCGTTTAAAAGTATCGCGTAACCTAGTAACTCTAAGCTTTCTTCGACCAAGTTTTTCACGTCTCTATTGTATGAGTTCCCCATGAACTCGACCCAAAAATCACCATACCCTGCAAAGCGTGAGAATAAGAAAACAATAAAAAAGCCAATCGTTAATGTCGTGAAGCTAGAATGAGAAATGAAAAGTTTTACCTCATTTTTTATGTTAACTATGTTATTAAAACAAAAATAACAGACCGAGACTATTATAATCCAAGCAGGATACTTCCATGAACCGTGAGGGAAATACTGCTCTATGTGGTAGTCCATTTCTCTAACGAATATAACCATAAAAAATGAAGACATTATTACTAATATGTGTTTGAGTTCAAGATATTCCTTAGATTTATACAAACACATTAACGATGAAAAAAGCACAAATGCTATTTGAGTCATTTCTATAAGAGAGTTCTCCGATGTGCTTTTGTCCATTTGTACGCTAAAATAAATCGTTGCTAACGTATAAATAACCAAAAAAATAAGATAAGATATTTTATATACTAACAAACTAGTGATCGAGGTGTGTTTTTCTTTAATATACATCGTAACTTGTATAAGTGATGGATTTGTTAGTATTATAAATCAAGAGTGTTTTATATTTAGTGAATTAATCGCCATTTAGAATGGAACTTAATTCACCTAACATTAAATTTCGATGAACATTAAATATTTCTAGTTTAACTTATTGATTTTATTTGATGTTTTATTTGCTGTTAATTTTGGTTAAATAGAATTACCTAGCTTTTATTGAAATGCTTTTCCCATATTGGTGGTATGCCAATTTCTTCTTGAACGATATCAATGAATGCCCTAACCAGTGGTGATTGCTGACGGTGTGAGTACATGGCATAAATATCACCAAAATCTTGAGTTTCATATTCTGGTAAAAGTTGAACTAAATTAGAAGACTCTAGGTTGTTAGGAAGCATAAATTGACCTATAAGTGCTGCGCCCAGACCTGACTTTACGCTTTCAATTATTAGCTCAGCTTCATTTACCATGTATGACCCTGATATTGGGTATGTATCTAAACCATCTGATTTTGCTTTGTCGTAGAATTTAAGTTTATCGACAATAAAATTACCATTTGAATAAATAATAAAAGGTAGCTTAACTAACTCATCAGGCGTTTCTGGGTTACCATGTTTTTCAATTAAATTTCGAGAAGCAATGATTGCAGTCGTATTTTTTGCTAATTTTCTTGCTACCATTGATGAATCCCTCATAGGTCCGATTCGAAAAGCAATATCAAAATTACTTCTAATCACGTCTACATGAAGATCATCTAGCATTAGTTCAACACTTGCTTTTGGGTACTTATGTAAAAACTTCTCTATCGAAGGTTGTAGATAGAGTTTTCCAAATAATGTTGAGCTTGAAATTCGTACTTTCCCTGAAGGCTCAGTCTGAAAGTTCTCCGCTATTTGTTGAGTATCATCAAGGAGTTGAGATATTTGGTCTGCTTTTTCTACTATTTGCTTGCCGACTTGTGTTAATGAAAGAGAGCGAGTCGTTCTGTTTAATAGCCTAACGCCTAAGTGCTCTTCTAACTGCTTGATGTGTTTAGATAAAACAGAGCGGTCGATATTCATCCCATCTGCTGCTTTTGCAAAAGATCCAGCTTTAGAGACTTCTAAAAGCAGGTGTAGTTTATTTGCTAAATCCACAATGTTTATCCAAGTTAGATATTAGCGTATTAGTTTCATGTATAACTGCTGCTCTGTCTAGAAATTATTAATATACTTAATAACCAAAAGAAAAGGGAGCAATAGCTCCCTTTAGTATGAATTTAAATGAGTATTTATATTATGGTTATAGTGTTTGACGTTTTTTGTTTCGACTGACTAACATATAAAAAACAGGTGTGAGTAGTAATCCAAATACCGTTACGCCTACCATACCCGAGAATACGGCAATACCCATTGCTTGTCGCATTTCCGCTCCGGCCCCTGTACCAATCATTAATGGAATAACACCAGCGGTAAATGCAATTGATGTCATTAGAATCGGTCGAAGACGTAAACGACATGCTTCCAAAATCGCTGATAAGGTATCTTGGCCATTGTCTTTAAGTTCTTTAGCGAACTCCACCATCAAGATGGCATTTTTACACGCTAGAGCCACAAGGACAATCAAAGCAATTTGTGTGAATATATTGTTGTCACCACCAATGAACCAAACACCTGCTAGTGCAGAAAAAATGGTCATAGGAACGATCAAAATGATAGCGAATGGCAGTTTTAAACTCTCGTACTGCGAAGCTAGCACCATGAAAACTAACAAAACAACAAGTGGGAATATATACACCATCGTGTTACCAGCCAAAATCTGCTGGTAGGTTACATCAGTCCATTCATAAACCATTCCCTCTGCTAGGTTTTGATCCAGTACTTCCTCAATAGCCGTTTGGGCTTGGTCAGAGCTGTAACCAAAAGCAGGACTGCCGTTTAGTTCTGCACTAGGGTAGCCGTTATAGTGCATCACGCGGTCAGGCCCAATCGTGGGTATGATCTCCAGTACAGCGCCGAGAGGAACCATTTTTCCGGCAGCATTTCTTACTTTGTAATTAAGTATTTGGTCAGGTTCGAGACGATAGTTCATGTCTGCCTGGGCATTCACTTTGTATGTTCTACCAAACATATTGAAGTCATTGACGTATAACGATCCTAAATAAACTTGAAGCGCATCAAAAACCTGCTCTAGAGGAACACCTTGCAGCATCGCTTGTTCACGATCTATTTGGATGTCCATCTGCGGCACTTGTATGCGAAATGTAGAATATAATCCCATCAGCTCGGGTCTTGTTGATGCCTCACTTATTATCAAGTTCAATTGCTTGAAGAGCTCATCAAACCCTTTGTTCGCACGGTCTTCGATTTGAAGTTTAAAGCCGCCAGTAGAGCCAAGTCCTTGGATTGGTGGTGGTGGAAAAATCGCAACGAAGGCTTCATCAATGATTGAAAAGCTCTTATTCAAAGATGCAACAATCGCATTTGCTCCGAGAGTTGGATCATTTCGTTTATCGAAGTCCTCAAGCGTAACAAAAACGATGCCACTATTCGGACTGTTAGTAAAACCATTGACCGATAAGCCTGGGAAAGAAATGGCTTGTGCTACGCCAGGTGTTGCCAGCGCGAGGTTTTCCATTTCTTTAATAACGGACTCTGTTCGATCTAAACTTGCTGCATCTGGAAGTTGGGCGATCGCAACTAAATACTGCTTATCTTGTTGAGGAATGAATCCTCCAGGAACAGTTTTGAATAGAGAAACCGTTCCCCCGAGTAACGCAATGTATACCACCACAACAACAAGGCTATAGCGAATCAGCTTCTTGACCAGAGCTTGATATTGGTTCGAGCTATACTCAAAAATTCTATTGAATAGCGCAAAAACATACTTACCAAAAACCGCATCCAAGAGCTTGGTTAGCCGATCGGGTTTTGCGTTCTTATCTTGTAATAGCAGTGCTGATAAAGCAGGCGATAACGTCAACGAGTTAATTGCTGAAATAATCGTCGAGATCGTAATTGTTAGTGCGAACTGCTTATAAAACTGACCGGATAACCCTGTAATAAAGGTCGTCGGGATGAACACCGCACATAACACTAAAGCAATTGCAATAATTGGCCCGGTAACTTCGGTCATTGCTTGTTTCGTTGCTTCTAGTGGTGCAAGTCCATTATGGATGTTCCGTTCCACGTTTTCGACGACGACAATGGCGTCATCGACGACGATGCCTATGGCGAGAACAAGCCCAAACAACGAAAGCGTGTTAATCGATACTCCAAGCATTTGCATTACGGCGAACGTACCGATTAATGAAACAGGCACCGCAATGATAGGGATGATAGACGCGCGCCATGTTTGCAAAAACAAAATGACTACGACAACAACAAGTACAATTGCCTCTAGCAGAGTATGAACCACCGCGTCTATCGAACCACGAACAAAGACGGTCGGGTCGTAGGCTATTTCATATGAAACTCCAGCTGGAAAGGCTGTTTGTAAACGGTCCATGGTTGAACGAACCTGATTAGATAGCTCAATAGCATTAGCACCAGGGCGCTGGAATACGGGCATCGCCACCGCTGGTTTACCATTTAACAAGGCGCGCAGTGCATAAGAGTTTTGACCTAGCTCTACGCGTGCAACGTCTTTAAGACGTGTCAAAGCCCCTGTTTCGTCAACTTTTACTACAATGTCGTTGAATTCATCAATATTCTCCAAGCGGCCTTTTACGTTCAACAAAACTTGGAATTGGTTTTCATTAGCGGCTGGTTGCGCACCTAATGAGCCTGCTGCCACCTGTTGGTTTTGAGATCGGACGGCGGAGACAACGTCCATTACGGTTAGATTTCTAGAAGCGAGCTCATCTGGATTTAACCACAAGCGCATTGAGTACTCGTCACCACCGAAAAGGCGCACATCACCGACGCCTCCGAGCCGAGCTATCTCATCTTTCAAGTTTAAATTAGCGTAGTTAGCTAAATAACTGACTTCACGGCTAGAATCTGGAGAATATATATGCACAACCATAGTGAGATCAGGAGAGGCTTTTTCGGCAACAACTCCTAACCGTTGGACGGCTTCTGGTAATCGGGGCAAAGCTGTAGTGACGCGGTTTTGAATTTGAACCTGAGCTTTGTCCAAGTCCGTACCTAAAGCAAAGGTTACGGTCAATGTCATTCTGCCGTCACTGGTTGCCTGCGAAAACATATATAACATGTTTTCTGTACCATTAATTTCTTGCTCCAGAGGCGTAGCAACTGTTTCTGCGATTACTTTTGGGTTCGCACCAGGATAGTTTGCTGTAACTACCACTGTAGGAGGGACAACCTCTGGATATTCACTCACAGGCAACTGTAAAAGTGAAATTGCGCCTACTATTAATATCAATAGCGATAACATAGAGGCAAATATGGGTCTTTGAATAAAAAAGTGTGCAAATTTCATTCGGTTGTCTTCTTAGTCTTGAGCTAAACGTTTGTTTGGCAACGATGTTGAGTTTGAAGCCATAATCAATGAAGTGTTGCTAATATCTAGCGTGACATTTTTTGGTGTGACTTTGCTATTTGGGCCAACTTTTGCTGGGCCATTTACCGCAATAATTGAGTCGGCGTTCAAGCCATTCTCGATGGCACGAAATGTTCCGTAACGTTCGCCTAAGGTTACGATGCTGTATTGCAACGTATTCTCTTCATTGAGTGTTAATACAAAGCGGTTTTCTAGATCTGTGCCAATAGAACGCTCTGGAACGAGAACTCGTTCAACTGGTTTGGTTGTTGATATCTGAACTCGGCCAAACGATCCCACTTTTAAGTTTGATTTTGTTGCATCGAATACCGCTCGAACCTGCAAAGTACCGGTGTTTTCGTTGATGGAGTTGTCGACAAAGTCAACGCGTCCAAAAAACTCTTGCCCATTTTGTCCAGATAGTTCAAGACGAGTAGGTAAGTTAGAGTCGGCATTGATTGTCGAGAAGTAACGGTTCCAAGTTCGCTCATCGACATCAAAGTATGCATATACCTGATCGTTAGAGACAATGTTTGATATAACGCTTTGATTTGCGTTTACATTGTTTCCTTTAGTAATGAATGCTCTTGAAATAGTGCCGCTAATAGGGGCATATATCTTCGTAAACTCAAGATCTAACTTTGCGGATTCTAACTGAGCACGCAAAGCCATTAGTTCTGCAGAGCGTTGTTTTACTGCGGTATCTCGGGCCTCTGCTTGTTCCGCTGAGATGGCCTTTCGCTTAACAAGTTGAGCGGCTCTCTTTTGTTCGTTTGCTGCTTGCTCTAGCGCAGCTCGAGCACTCTTAACTTGCGCTTCAAGTCGTGAGACCTGAGCTTTGAAGGTTCGATCATCAAGAGTGACGAGTAAGTCGCCTTTGTTGACACTCTGTCCGTCTTTGAACTCTACCGTTTCAATAACACCGGAAACGCGTGGCATTAAAGAAACTTTCTCTGGGGCTTGGAGCCTTGTTGTAAAGGTGAACCACGATTGAACGGGCTCATAGATGACTTTGGAGACGTCTATCGTAGGTAAGGGAGTATTAGGTTGTTTGGTTATCTCTTCGTCTGCACAAGCAGCTAAAACGGATAAAAGGCCAATGCCGAAAACTTTCTTTAACATTTGTCGCGCCCTAAATGATTCTGTTCATACTAAAAGGAACGGCATTGTATTCATTGTACCTATGGGTAAATAGGCCCTCAGCGAACATAGAGTAGTGATAAAAATGCACGATTAAATATTGGTCAAAATGCTCATTTTTTGGTTTGAAAAAGATCAGTTTAGGGTTTTAAAGACGTGGAGTATTGTTAAATGTAATAAGCCATAATAGATAGGAATAACTAAACAGAAGCTAAAGATAGCGACGAAAATTAAAGCGTTTTTAATTCGTGCATTATTTGCAATTCACTGATGCAATTTGAACCATAAAAAATTGAAATTAATTTTGTAAAATCCATTTCCCATCACATAAAGAATAAAAACTAAATAAGGAATTGTGCAGTGGATCTCGCAAGCCAACTTGAATTACTACTGGATGTCTCTGAATACGGAACTTTTGCTAAGGCTGCTGACAGAAATCATATAGATCGTTCAGCTTTGTCAAAACAGATCAAAAAGCTAGAGGATGAATTGGGCTTACGGCTGTTAAACCGTTCCACGCGTTCGCTATCCCTGACCAATGCAGGTGTTGAGATGGTGGCGCAAGCCAAGAAAGTAAGAGAGGTTCTAACCGAAACTCGTAGTATTGCTGCTACATTTCAGGATGAACCGAAGGGTAACTTGAAAATATCAAGCTCCACTTTCTTTGGCAGAGCATACTTAAATCAGGCAGTTAAAGAGTTTATAAAACAGTACCCAAACATTACTGTAGAGCTGCTGCTCGATGATAATCGAGTCGACGTTATCCACGAAGGTTTTGATGTTGTGTTTCGTATCGGACCAATCCGAGAGTCCAACATGATAGTGCGTAAGTTGGCAAGCAATAATATGGCACTGGTTGCATCGAAGAGTTTTATTGACAAGTATGGAGCCCCGAGCTCTCCAGAAGAGCTTATAAAAATGCCAGCAGTAATATACTCTAATGCTAACTTTAAGGCGGATAAGCTACGTATAGCGCCAAGCCAGTCATCAAGCGACGTTAGAACGTATAATATCAACGGGCAGTACTTCGTGAATGAAACTGAGTTAATGCTCGATGCCGTAAAATCTGATCTAGGGTATGCTTTAATAGGGCAGTTCTTTCTTCAGGAGAGTTTGAGTAAACAAGATCTTGTCCAGTTGCTTCCTGATTATAATCTTCCCGCAATAGGAGAAATATATGCAATGTATACTCACCGAAATCAACAACCATTAGCCAAACTGTTCATTGATACTGTTCAAAAAATAATAGGGACACCTCCTGTTTGGATGGATTATCTCAACTAATATGAGTACTAGGACATAATGTTTTAGATTGAGGGCTTGTTTATATTTATCCATAGAATATGGTTGAATTTGCACTTTAAAAATAATTGCCACTGTTCATAATTTCACTCGATTCAAACAACACAAGTAGTGGTAATTAAATGAAAATGACAAGAACGTCGATCGCAATCGCTGCACTTTTCTCTGCAAGTGCTGCAAATTCAGCCATAGTTTATGAAGATCAAGAATCAGTGTTAAATATTCATGGACGAGCGCAAGGGATGTATTATTTCTCTGATGATAAAAATGCTGACGGAGATAATAGCTACATTCGTGTAGGACTTTCAGGTGAGTCTAAAATAAATGAAGATCTTTATGCCTTCGGCTTATATGAGTTGGAATTTAAGTCTAATCGCAGAGATGCTGATGGGATTGAAGATGATGAATTTGATATCCGAAAAGGCTATGTAGGAGTTGGTGCAGATTACGGAACAGTAAGTTATGGACGTCAATACGGTGCGGTCACTTTAGTATCTGACTACACGGATATTTTCCCGGAGTTTGGTAATGAAGCTGCTGGCGTAAGTGCGGATCTATATGGTACCGGTCGCTCCGATTCAGTATTTAAGCTAACGACAAGCTATGAAGGTTTGAATATTCATGTTAGCTATCAGGCTGAAAACGATGAAGTGTCAACAGATGCAGCCTCTTATGGTGCGGCGGCTGACTACAAGTTGCCATATGGCTTCAAAGTTGCGCTTGGTTACAACGAAGGTGAAGGGCAATCGGGTGCAGAAGATGCAGAGCTGCTAACGGGTGCTATTGCATTTGAATACGACAAGTTTTATGCCTCTGTTTTATACAGTGATGGTGAAAACTGGGCTAAAGATGGTTCTGAAAGTAATATTGATTACACCGGTATTGAAGCAGTTGCCACTTATGAAGTAACAGATAAGCTTTGGGCACTAGTTGGCTATAACAATCTAGAGCGTGATGATGAAGATGTCGTCGATTACTACTCACTAGGTGCAGAGTACGATTTGACTTCTAATTTTAAAGCACTAGCAGAATACAGAATTACAGATGTAGACAATGAAGACGATATTCTTGCAATAGCTGCGAGATATTCATTCTAAAAAATTAATAAAGCTAAAAAGCCTGAAACTATTTTCAGGCTTTTTTATTTATCGGTGTAATTTCATAAGTGCTGATTTTCATCCATATATAATGGATTATATTGATCGTTACTTGTTTAAGTGTTTTGAATATAATTGTTTTGTTAGCTAGTCCACTGCTAGTTTTCATTTTCATATTTTTTGAATGATGATTTTTTCTTTGGCAACAAGAAGTATCTTGTTGCCTTTTTTATTTTCACGCTTTATGGTTAATTAAAAAGAAAAGAGTAGCTTTATATATTGCTATAAACGAGAAAAATGTAACGACAATTGTCGATCTTAGATTTAGTTAATCTTCATAGAAAATTAAACTCAATTTCAAGTGTCTTTTTCATTTAAGTGATGTGGAATCCATATGGCGAACCAAGCGAATGACAAAGCGCCAAACGACGAAATGTATCTCAATGAAGATTGGAAAAATGATTTTTATGTAAAACGATAGAGGTAGGGATTGATACTGTTTACGTAAGGAGAGAGCGATTTATGAAAAGCAGTCGTTTCAATGTGATTAGACACCTTTACTTTCTTAAAATAGGAAGGGCTCTAAGAAAGTAAAGGTGCAGATGATTTTTTAGTTTTTACCGCCGTCACTTGTTCTGAAGTGATAATCGAAGTTTATGATTGCACGATATTTAACTTCATCACGGTTAAGTGCGTATTCTTCAACTCTCACCTTACTATCATCGATTGCAATATCACGAGGGAAACCGCTTCCAATGATGTTTAGACGATTTCTAAGTTCATGTTTTGATAGCGTTTGGTATTCATCGACAAGATCAAACGCAGAGCTATAAGCGGCATCTTTTGTCGTAAAGTCATTGAGAACAACTTTGTTTGTAGAGTGTTCGACATGAATACCAGCAGTAGCAGATAAACTGAATAATAATAGTGATGAGAGCGTCATTAGTTTTTTCATATAGTCACCTTTTTATTTGTATTACAAAGTCAAGATGTCCAACGAATCCTTGTTAATATCTCTCGACAAAGGTGATAGTGCCATTATAGAAATGTGCTGTACATCACATTTGTGACCATTGACTATGGAAGAATTGTCAACAATAAAACTCAAGCACTTTTGACATTACGGTCAATGTGAAAAAGCGAATATCTGTATGGTTTCGTTAATAATTAAACCACTCTCGGAAACGCTGACTATTCAGTCAAAGCGTATGTTTCTTGTCGTTATAGTGACCTGCCTACAACTTAATCACTTAATGCATGCAATTCAATTGCAATGGCTTGGTATAGATTTTCATTCAGATCTTCCAGCGTAGTAACGATCCTACAAATTCTAGTGATTAAAAAGTCATTATTTGTGGTTTTTTATTCTATTGTCGTGTATAAAAAAACTTTACAACAAATGATAAAGGAATATCCATGAAAAAGTTATTGTGTTTTGCTGCACTGGGGTTAGCTGTTTCGACGACGGTTAATGCAGACCCAATTTTAGACGACATCAAAAGTACAGGGGAGCTAAAAGTCTGCTTTGATTCTGGGTATATGCCTTTTGAAATGACAGCAAAAAATGGGCAGTACATCGGGTTTGATATCGATTTGGGTAAGCAAATGGCGCGTGCCATGGATGTTAAGTTTGTGCCGGTAAACACTTCATGGGATGGCATTATCCCAACACTGTTGACTGGTAAGTGTCACATGATTATGGGCGGGATGACTATCACACCTATGCGAAATACTCAGGTGAATTTCGCTGATCCCTATGTGGTTATTGGCCAATCCATTCTCGTAGATCTCAAACATGAAGGTAAAGTGTCTAGTTACCGTGATCTCAATAGTCCAGAATATGTTGTTGCAACTAAGCTTGGGACAACGGGTGAGCAAGCGGTAAAACGATACCTTCCGAAAGCTAAGATAAATCTATACGAAACTCAGTCTGAAGCGGTACTTGAGGTTGCCAACGGAAAGGTAGATGCGTTTGTTTATGACTTTCCTTACAACTCTATTTATGTGGCGGAAAACAAAGGGCAGTTAATGCACTTGGCTAAACCGTTTACTTACGAGCCTTTGGGTTGGGCTGTGCCGCAAGGAAATCCAGATACGCTCAACTTCTTAAACAACTATTTACGTCAAATTAAGGGCGATGGAACTTACGATCGCATTTACGATAAGTGGTTTAACGACGATAAATGGTTAAAGCAAGTCAAGTAATCATATTGTTATTGTAGAGGAGCGGTTAGCTTCTGGCTTGGTTCATCGCCAACCAAACGGTTCGCGCTGTGAAGCTAACGCTTTTCTTTATTCAAATACCCAACCAACTTTAATCAAAGTCATTCTCGGAATCACATGCAAAATAACTTTAAATCCCTATTGTGGAACGCTGTTTTTGTTCTTGTTTTGCTATCAATTTGCGGTCTTGTCTATCTGTCAGGTAAGCGAATCGATTACAGCTGGAATTGGGAGCGTGTCCTTCCTTATATTGCCACTAACGCTGCTTCATCCATTACCGCGCCTGTCGATGGGAACATCATTCTCGACGAGAATAACCAACTGGCTCTGGAAAGTATTCATGGTGATATTGTTCTTGAACTAAGCCAATATAAGTCTGTCGACGTCTATGAAGGTGATCTTATTTTTGAAGGAGATACCTTAGCAACTATAAAAGAGTGGCGCTCTGGCCCAATTTTAGATGGTGTTGTGACGACCATTAAAATCTCACTCTGGTCACTTATCATTGCTCTAGCGTTGGGCTTAGTTGTCGGACTAATGCGCATATCCAGCAATCCGGCATTAAAAAAGCTGGCGCTTGTGTATGTCGAGGTTATTCGTGGAACGCCTCTTTTAGTACAGATTTTTATCGTTTACTTCTTTATTGGTACTGTGCTTGACCTTGAGCGTTTTACTGCGGGAGTGATAGCGCTCTCCGTGTTTACCGCTGCTTATGTCGCAGAAATTGTGCGGTCAGGAATCCAGTCAATCCCAAGAGGACAAATGGAAGCGGCGCGTTCACTAGGAATGAATTATCCCAAAGCGATGATTTATGTCATTTTACCTCAAGCGTTTAAGCAGACATTACCTCCCTTAGCCGGGCAGTTTATCAACCTGATAAAAGATTCCTCACTCGTCTCCGTGATCTCGATTACTGATCTGACAAAAGCGGGCAGGGAAGTCGTAAGTGGTAGTTTTGCCCCATTTGAAGTTTGGTTTACCGTTGCGGCCCTTTATTTGCTTCTAACTAGTACCTTATCTTGGGCAATACAAACGTTAGAAAAGAAATTGGCAGCAAGTGATTAATGGTGGAGTCATTAATGGAATACATTATTTCAGCAAAAACAATTAATAAAATTTACCCTAATGGCTGCCATGCGCTCAAGGACGTATCGGTAAATGTAGAAAAAGGGGAAGTGATTGTCATCGTAGGACCGTCAGGTTCTGGTAAGTCAACATTCTTACGGACGATTAATCAATTAGAGACAATAAATAGTGGGTCTATTATCGTAGATGGTATCGATATGTACCACAAATCTACGGATATCAATAAACTACGCGCTGATGTGGGCATGGTATTTCAAGGCTTCAACCTTTTTCCACATAAAACGGCGATAGAGAACGTCATGTTAGCACCTTTAAAGGTTTCTAAACGTGACCCTGAATCGGTGAAGAAAGAAGCAAAAGATTTGCTTTATAAAGTCGGTCTGTCGGAGAGAATGGATAATTATCCTAATCATTTATCAGGTGGACAGCAGCAGCGCGTCGCAATCGCTCGTGCGTTAGCAATGAAGCCCAACATTATGTTGTTTGATGAACCCACATCAGCACTAGACCCTGAAATGGTTGGAGAAGTTCTTGATGTGATGAAAGATTTGGCCAAGGACGGAATGACCATGGTCGTGGTTACTCATGAAATGGGTTTCGCAAAAGAGGTCGCTGATAGGGTGTTGTTTATGGAAGATGGTGAGCTTTTGGTTTCTGACTCTCCTGAGCGATTTTTTGATAACCCCTCCAATCCTAGATTGCAGAAATTTTTATCTAAGGTCTTATAATAAAAAGAAAATTTGATTGAGGGTTAGCCCCTCAATCACTTCATGCACTATTGTGGCTCGTAACGTTCGCCTCGCCGAGAGACATAGATAATGGGCTTTTTACTCGAAGTTAATGGCGATAACATTAGCTTGGTCCGAATGAAAGGTCTGGTAAATACTAAAGTGTTTAATCAGCCATTAAGTCTTTGTTCACTTTAAACATAACAATTTCATTTTGAATTGATAAAAATTGTGTTTGAATAGAGCTTATGGATGTTTGGCGGTATGGATGTCTAAATGAAGAAAGTAACAATTTTAGATGGTGGCATGGGGCGAGAGTTGAAACGTATTGGCGCCCCTTTTTCTCAGCCGCTTTGGAGTGCACAAGCGCTAATTGAATCACCACAACATGTAAAAATGGCCCATGAGAATTTCATAGACGCTGGCGCAGAGATTATCACTGTTAACAGTTATGCATGTGTCCCATTTCACTTAGGCGAGGAACTCTATGCAAAACGGGGGACTGAGTTAGCAAAATCTGCAGCTAAAATTGCCAGAGATGTAGTCACCAGCTCTAACGATAGAGTGCTCGTTGCGGGCTCTCTTCCTCCTGTAATGGGGTCTTACAGGCCTGAATTATTCGAGCCGAAAAGGGCACTGGAAGTGGCTTCTGAGTTATTTGAAGCTCAAGATCAATATGTTGATATTTGGTTAGCTGAGACCGTGTCTAGCCTCGCTGAAGTTGAAGTTCTATCAATAATTTTAGCCAAAACAGATAAGCCCAATTATATTGCTTTCACCTTAATGGATGAGCCTAACTCTTTGCCTCGCCTTCGCTCAGGGGAATCTCTTAAAGTCGCGGTTAATACGCTGTTGAAAACAAATGTTTCAGGTATCTTTTTCAATTGCTCTATTCCTGAAGTTGTCGAGCAAGCGATCATAGATACACAAGCAGTATTGAGTGAGTCAGGTAGAGAATTGACGATAGGTGTTTTCGCAAATAGCTTTGCTCCGATAAAGCAAGCGCACCAAGCCAACGAGACCATTCAGGAAGTTCGCCATTTCTCTCCGACTGAATATCTTGAGTATGCTAAAAAGTGGCATGCGCAGGGAGCAAGCATTATTGGTGGTTGCTGTGGGATTGAACCACGTCATATTAAATTGCTAGCGACTTGGAGAGACACTCTCGAAAACGCCTAATTTTGGTGAAGCGCAGGGAAGTATGGCAAGAGGTTTTGTTTTTCATTCATCGTTATAGACAAAATAAAGGTCTTTCATATCTGGCAAAGTAACAAGATGCTTTAACTTGCTCATTACTTTGCCAGTTTGCCTCGAGATCTTTATTAATTATTTTTGGTTCAGATTAACGACAATCTTTCCAACTGTTCTCTGATTTCGCATGTCCAAGAGTGCGTTACCTACATCCTCTAAGCCGATGATCTTCAGTTTCGGTACTTCCAATTCTCCATTTTCTAATAGCTCAGACACTTCCTTTCCGGCATTAACGATACTTGCAAACCCTCTCTCGCCAAAGACATGACCAGAGCCCAAACTTATTTGGTGGAAGCCCAAGCCTTTTAAGAAGGCATCTGGATATTGAGAAGGGTCGACAGTCTTGACGAGCTCCACCATTTCGCCCTCAAAGGTTAACACCGAGGTTGCAATTCGGTCGTTATCACCGCCTACACAATCGAGTGCAACCTCAACGCCATGATTTCCGGTAATGTCCATTACTCGCTGAACTACATCTTCATGATGATAATCAATCATATGGGTTGCTCCTAACGAGGACAAATATGCGTGATTAGCTTCTGAACTAGTAGCAATGATCTGTTCAACACCAAATGTCTTTGCTAACTGAATAGCAAAGCTTCCAACGCCGCCAGCACCTCCGGCGATAAAAATGCTGCTTCGATTTGAAATATCGAGCTTGTCTACCAAAGCGCGATATGCGGTCCAGGCTGCACAAGGTGTAGATGCTGCTACTTCAACCGGAACCTGAGGGTGCTTTATGAGCGTTCTTGAATCATGGATAGCAAATTCAGCGAATCCACCGTGATGGCGTCTCATGTTTCCGTGATACAACACTTTATCGCCAACCTTCCAATCAACGACCGCATCGCCTACAGAGACTATTTCTCCTGATACGTCTAACCCGCCAACAAAATTGTTATCCATGTTAGTGACCATGTCTGACCAATAATGAATTTTTGCATCGACAGGGTTCAAACCAACAGCGTTAACTTTAACCAATACATCAAATTGGGTTTCTAGTTTTGGTGTAGGTAATTCGGATAAAGAGAAAGTATCGTTATCTCGTTGGTAAGTTATCGCTCTCATAGGTTTTCCTTATTATTAAGAATGGTCGAAAGTCATACTAACTCAGAGGGTGCTGCTGCAATAATTATGGTTTTTTCTTATTTTGATAATTTTAGGTTATGTTTGATAAAAAGGATTCGAGATGCTCTGAAATTATCATCGACAACCAGTCTGCATAGCTAACGACATGTAACTTTATGATAAGTAATGACTAGTTTTATTATTCCATTTTTATGGAAATATTTTATTGATCTTTTGTTTTGTGATTCTATAATTCCAAAAATGTCGAAATAAAGGCTTGTCTATCAGGTAAGCTTGTTAGCGAAAAATGACGAGGAGAGTAAATGTGAATACAGAAATTATAACTATGGCTAAAGAAGCGCTGGATATGTTTGCGTTTCTAGCAACCGAACTTATCATCTTATTTCTGGCAATTAGCTACATTGTCGGTGTGTTGCAAGATTTTCTAACGCCAGAAAAAATTCAATCTATTCTCAGCTCGAAAAAGGGTAAAGGTTACTTCATTGCTGCGTTGCTAGGTTCGATTACGCCTTTCTGTTCGTGTTCGACCATTCCTTTCTTAAAAGGCTTGTTGCGTGCAAGAGCAGGTTTTGGACCTATGATGGTGTTCCTATTTGCAAGCCCGTTGCTTAACCCAGTGATTATTGGCTTGTTTGTGGTGACTTTTGGTTGGAAAGTTGCGGTATTTTACTTTGCTATTGCGATGTCAGTATCAGTGGTAGCAGGCTATGTACTTGAAAAACTAGGGTTTGAACGTTACGTCAAACCAGAAGCATATCAAGCGGTAGGTTCTTCTTCGTGCGGTACTTCTTGTGGAGATTCAAGCAAGAAAAAAGAAGAAGCGAGACCAGCATCAAGCTGTGATACCAGCGCCTGCAATGAACCTACGCCAGTTGCGGCGAAAACATCTTGTTGTGGTGATGTACCAAAACCTGAACCTAAAGTGGAAGTATCTTGCTGTTCATCAGACGGTAGTGCAACAGCGACAGTCGTGGAAGAGAAAGAGCCTAGCCGCTGGGTACGTATTTGGCAATCAACTTGGAAAGACTTTAAGCAAGTGTTCCCTTATCTCATGATGGGCATTGCGATTGGTTCATTTATCTATGGCTTCATCCCGACGGAGTTCATTGCGGAGTTCGCTGGTGAAGCGAAGTGGTACGCGATTCCGGTCGCAGCAATCATTGGTATTCCATTGTACATCCGTGCAGAGGCGGTCATTCCACTTAGCGCGGCACTAGTACAAAAAGGTATGGCTCTTGGATCTGTTATGGCGCTTATTATTGGTAGTGCTGGCGCAAGTCTTACAGAAGTGATTTTGTTGAAATCAATTTTTAAGAACCAAATGATCGCTGCCTTCCTAATCGTTATCTTAACGATGGCCATGGGAGCGGGTTACTTATATAGCTGGGCTTTTTTATAAAAATAACCCTCGGGCGATTGCTCGAGGGCTCTGTTTTTGTCGCCATATAGGGAAAGGGAAGTTTCCTATACCGCGCAGACTATAAAAAAATAACGAGGTTACTCGTAAATACTATAGGAGAAATACTTGCTGGCGATGGTTTTATGCTTACCGCTCTGGATCAATTTTTGTATTCCGCTATCGAGTAATGCTTTTAATTCTTTGTCTTGTTTTCTCACTGCTACGCCAATGCCACGGCCGAACCACTTTTCCTCTGTAAACGCTGGTCCAGTAAAGTGATAGCCTTTACCTTGTGCAGTTTCAAGAAAACCAGCACTTAAACCGATTGAGCCGCCAAATACAGCATCTAACCGTCCATTGAGTAGATCGGTAAATGCCTCATCGAACGTACCATAACGACGAATATCAATATCTGGATACAAGGCAGAAAGGTACTTATCACCAATTGTGGCTCTTTGAACTCCAATAGATAAACGATTTAGGCTGCCGTCATCCATGTTGATTTCTCTATCATTTTTCATTATAAAACGAGTCGGTACTTTTGCATAAGGGACGGTGAAATCGACTTTCTTTTCTCGTTCTTCTGTGATTGTCATTGCAGCAATAATCGCATCGTTCTTGCGACTAAGGAGAGAAGGGATGATGCCATCCCAATCCATTTTTGAGATAACGCACTTTACTTCTAACTCTTTGCATAACGCGTTAGCGAGGTCGACTTCAAACCCTTCTAGCTTTCCCTCTTTTGTCGTCCAGCTAAATGGGGGGTAAGCCCCTTCAACAGTGAAGCGAATTTGTTTCCACTCTTTCGCATGGCTGAAAACTGAAAATAAGCTAATAAACAATACGACTATCCATTTCATAAACGTTTCCTTGTAACTGTTTGGAAACCAATGTTTAACACAAAGTAAGCAAATATCAATGAAAGTGCATATATGTGTGACCTTTCGCCCGCATTGTGTGAGCGAAAGGTTTTGCGTGTATTACAGCTTATCTTCAATAGTTACGAGGGGAACTCTCGTTGAGACAGCGTGAAGTGCAATGTTGTGAATCATTTCATCGACCGTGGTACAGCTATCCATTAAGATCGAAACATCATACTTGTCCGCAGATTTTGAAATAGCAGTATGTGTCACGCAGTTTTGTGTCATCATTCCGCATACAAGTAACTCCGTTACATTTTTGCTTGCCAATACTTCTTCTAAACGTGTTCCTTCAAAGCTATCTGCGAAGTGCTTTACCACGATTTCGGAATTCGGCGCTAAAGCAAGAACTTCTGGGTGAATATTGGCACCGTCGCTGCCTTCATTGAAGAATGGGGCAATACCCATGGCAGGGTCGGCAATATGCTGAATATGAATCACAGGAATGTCTTGCTCATTGGCTTTAGTTATTGCTCTCTTAACATTGTCTAAAGTCGATTCTGTATTCCATAAAGGAAACTTTCCTTCTGGGAAATAGTCGTTTTGCAAATCAATTACAAGTAGGGCTTTTTGAGTCATTTTATTTTCCTTTTATTGAGGATCAGTGCGGTACGAATAATATAAAGACTTTTAGCCACCTTCTTTAGAGTCTAAAATGACACAAAAGAGTCAAAAAGCGACACTTGAAGATAAATGAAAATAGCACTCGTTAATTACCCAGATAGCTCGCAAGCGTCCGTATACGGTTTAAGCGAGCTCTTCGAGATGGCAAACCGTGCGGCGGCTAAATTGGGCGTTGATGTGCACTTTGAAGTAGAGATATTGGATCACTGGTCAAACACGCACTTCGATGTGAAAACAGCGGTAATGATTCCGCCTAGCGGCACTGGTCAATACTACTTAGAACCAGAGCCAGAGCTACTCGACTGGTTAAATGTCCAATATAGTAAAGGTGCGATTTTAGCCTCCGCCTGCGCTGGTACTTTTATTCTTGCTCAAACCCAGTTGTTGACCAATAAGTCTTGTACGACACACTGGGGCTTGGCTCCTTCATTAGCGAGTCAGTTTCCCGATATCCACGTAAGACAAGAAGCCATCCTTATTAACGAAGGAACGATCATTACGGCTGGGGGTATGATGTCATGGGTGGATTTAGGTTTGGAGTTGGTTTCCTTATTTGCGTCACCGGCAGTAATGCGCCTGTTAGGAAAAATGTTGGTTATTGATACTGGTCCGAGAGAGCAACGCTTTTATCAACAGTTTACTCCAAACTTCCAACATGGTGATGAGGTAATTGTTCAAATACAGCACTATATAAACGATCATTATCAAGGAAAACTGAGCAATAAAGAGCTTGCAGAGTTGAGTTGTTTAACAGAAAGGACATTGCAGCGACGCTTTAAAAAGGCGACAGGTTTCAATGTTAACCAATACATACAAAGCTTAAGAGTACAAAAAGCTTGTGATTTACTTGAGTCGACAACCCTAACATTTGACGCAATATCATTTAGAGTGGGTTACCAAGATGTGAGCGCGTTCAGGAAAATATTTAATAGAATCGTAGGTTTAACACCGAAGTCGTTCAGATCTCGGTTCTGTTCATGAACGCCAGAAGTAAGATAATGTTGGTATTAAACATTTATAACTCAGAAGCAAACACCGCATATTTTTACAAGCTGGCTTAGCGTGATGAAAAGGGATAACAAGCTAAGCCAACCGTAGCGCACTCCTAATTACTGAACATTTTGTAGAATGCTTAAAGGGTTCTCAAATTACAATGACTTGTATAGGTCGTTGTTAATCACAAAAGCTATGTGATTTCCAAAACCAGTTTCCCAATATGTTGCTTGCGTGAAAATACTTCTTGCGCTTGACCTATCTGGTTCAAGGGAAATGACTCCGCGACTAAGGGACGAATTGCGTTCTGTTCGATATAGCGAACTAAGTTACCGAATACTTCTGGTGCCAAAACGGTACAACCAAATAACGCTAGGTCTTTAAGGTAAAGAGTTCTTACATCCAGCTCGACAATTGGGCCGCCTATGGCGCCGGAAACAGCGTATCTTGATCCTGGCTTTAGTACCTGAAGAAATTGTGGCCACTGCTCTCCTGCGACCAAATCAATCACTACGTCAACGCTGTTTTCTCCGAGAGTCGCTGTTAAATTTGCATCGCGAGGGATAACTTGGTTTGCTCCTAATGCCGTGATCTGTTCTTTCTTTTCTGGGCTGGCGATAGCAATGACGTATGCTCCACGCGCCTTCGCCAGTTGGATTGCGGCAGAGCCAACACCACCGGATGCCCCTGAAATCAGTACGGTATCGCTCGCTGTGACATTAGAGCGGACAAGCATGTTCTCTGCAGTTGAATAAGAACAAGGGAAGGAGGCCAAGTCGATATCCGATAAACTACTATTCACTGCATATGCATGTTTACTGTCAACAACAGTGAACTGAGCAAAGCCACCATCACATTCTGAACCGAAGTACCAAGGCAAGCTAAGTGCTTGACTGTTGAAGCGCGTAATACATGGTTCGATGAGCACGCGCTGGCCGACTCGTGATGGGCAGATATTCTCACCAACAGCGACGATGGTACCGCATACATCGGCACCTTGGATTCGAGGGAGAGATAGCGCGTCTCCTGACCAACTTGCATCCATGCTATTGGCGTCGTTTTTAGAATACCATGCTGTTCGGGTATTGATGTCGGTGTTATTGACTCCGGCGGCGGCTACTTGGATCAATACATCATCAGGCGAGGGGACTGGCACAGGTATATCATCGCGGTAACGAAGCATATCTGGCCCACCATGACCGATAAGTTGGACGCCTTTCATTACTTTCGGGATTGTGGTCATTGATTGTTCTCCTTCATTAGTTCTAGCAGAGTGTGTTCAGCGGATGCAAAGGCAGCGTGACCGAGAACCGGCCATGCGTTGGATAAACCTTCATGTAACAAGAAGAGTGTGGTTGCGAGGTCTTCTCGCTGACTTAGTTGGAGCATAAGCTGACGGACCGCCAATTTGTGTTGTTTTACTGCTTGATTAATCGATAGATTTTCTGGATAGGCTGCTAATGCATTGATGGACATGCAGCCATTCGGTGCAAACTCCTTCATCCAATCCTCGAGGCGAGTGAATAGGTGTAATACAGCCGGTGTTCCATTGGCAGGGGCGTCTTCGAGCAAAAAACTCAAATACCTTTGATGGCGATGCTCGAGAGCTGCAACAATCATCGCTTCCTTGGAGGGGTAGTATTTGTACAGGGTTCTCAGGCTGACTTCGCAGGCGTTTTTGAGTTGGGGTACGCTCGGCTCGGCGAAGCCATACTGACTGAATGCTTTTTCTAGGCTTGCTGCGATTTTTTCTTTCACTATTTGACATACCAGGTAGAACGTTTGTTTTACCTAAGGGTAGAATAAACTTTCTACCTCAGTCAATGGTGTATTTAAACTCTGTATTGAAAGCCCGACGTAATGCCGGGCTAACTTAAGTGATTTTTATCGATTCGGAACGTGAATCAGTGTGCCGTTGCGTGCTGCTCTCCACGCTTGTCTAGCATTCCGCTGAAACGGGTTAGTAGTAGAGCACCTAATACTACGATCGCGCCAATCCAAGGTGTGTGCATCAGCCCAGCATTGGCCACGATAAGGCCACCGCCCCAAGAACCCAGTGCAATACCTACGTTAAATGCAGCAATGTTGAGACCAGAAGCGACGTCGACTGCATCAGGTGAATATTTCTCTGCTAGTTTGACAACATAAACTTGAAGTCCTGGAACGTTACCAAAGGCAAAGGCACCCCAGACAAGAATGGTCACTACTGCAGAAATTGGATTAAATGCTGTGACACTAAACACGAGCAATACCACAATTAGGCCCGAGAAAATCGCTGTCAGAGCTTTGATTGGCCCCATAGAGTCGGCCATCTTTCCTCCCCAGATGTTGCCGAATGCGACCGATACACCATAAACCAACATAATTAGGCTGATAGCGCTAGAGCCAAACCCCGATACTTCTTCCAAAATAGGAGCCAAGTAAGTGAAGGCTGTGAACGTACCACCGTAACCTAGCGCGGTGATTGCGTACACCAAAAGTAGACGAGGCTGAGTCAAGACTTTCACTTGCGATGACAGCTTGGTTGCTGGTGGTTGTTTCAGATTACTCGGCACTAGCAGAGCGCTTCCTATCAGTGCGATGATTCCAAGGATCGCGACGATTAGGAAGGTTGCCTGCCAACCAAATGTCTGGCCAATCCAGGTGCCAAGTGGCACGCCCGTCACTAGAGCTACGGTGAGACCGGTAAACATAATAGCAATTGCGCTAGCGGCTTTTTCTTTTGACACTAGGCCAGTGGCGATAGTCGAGCCGATCGAAAAGAACACACCGTGTGCAAGCCCGGTCAGTATCCTTGCTGTAACTAGTGTGTTGTATCCAGGTGCTTGCCAGGCTAACAGATTGCCAAGAACAAACAGTGCCATCACAGAAAGCAGAACGTACTTTCTTTTCCAGTTACCAGTCAGCGCTGTTAAAACGGGAGCACCAACCGCGACACCAAGTGCGTACAGGCTAACTAAAAGACCCGCTGAAGGTAATGATACGTTGAGGTCGGAGGCCATAGTCGGTATCAGACCGACAATTACAAACTCCGTGGTTCCAATAGCAAAGGCGCTAAGCGTCAATGCAAGTAAAGCTAAAGGCATAACAACTCTCTCTTATAATCATTGAATATGAATGGATAAACGAATAGCCCGTCTCCATGTCGTGTATTATTAAAGAGTTATTCGTTGCGAAAAATGGTGTTTATTACAAAATACTTTTGTTATAAGTGAAGGAAATGCGCAGTTAGGGAAGGGGATGAAATGTTAACCCGATCAGATGAATTAGAGATTCTTATGGCAGTTGTGGATAGTGGTGGATTTTCTTCCGCTGCTGATGCACTAGGTATCCAAGTCGCTAGGGTATCTCGTGCGGTTAGTAAAGTTGAATCACAGTTGGGGGTAACCTTGCTGAATCGCACGACACGCAGAGTGGAAGTTACTGAGGAAGGGCATCAGTTTGTTGAAGCGGTTCGCTTAGGTTTACTACAAATACAGCAAGCTGAAGAAGAGATCATCACACGAGGTGAATTACCCAAGGGGCGCTTAAGAGTTGATGCCGCTAGCCCATTTGTTTTACATCAACTCGTGCCGTTAATTCAGCCATTTAAAGAGGCTTATCCTGATATTCAGCTCGATCTTACCTCTAATGAGGGTTTTGTGGATCTATTGGAAAAAAGAACCGATGTGGCGATACGTATTGGACGATTATCGGATTCAACACTGCATGCTAAACCTTTAGGAACAAGCCCACTATTTATCGTTGCCACGCCTGGTTATTTATCTAAACGAGGTTTCCCTGAAGCGGTGAGCGATTTGCGCAGTCATAACTTGATCGGTTTTTCTGGCGCTAAAGTGTTAAATCAGTGGCCATTACGAGGGTTTGAGATGATAGAGCCTGATATCCTATCCAGCAGTGGTGAAACGGTTAGACAGTTAGTGCTGGCAGGGAACGGCATTGCATGTTTATCTGGCTTTATGGTGAAAGATGATCTTGATTCTGGACGGTTAGTGGCATTGTTTGAATCGGAAAAAATCACAAATACTGGACGAGAACAGGTCAATGCTGTGTTCTACAAATCTTCTTCAGTCTCTAAGCGTATTTCCGCGTTCATCGACTTTATTCAACCAAGACTTACTTTAAAATAACACTATTATTGTTGTTTTAACAAAAGAGTTTTGTCGTTATTGCAGCTTTTGTTTTTCCAACTGCCAAGCCTAGCGTGCCACCCCTTAGTAAGGTGGCACATATTTTTATTTGCTCTTAGTTAAAGCGTGGCAACACGTACTGAGCGATCTGTTCCATTGATTTATCAATTGGTTGGCTATTACGACGGAAATGCAACCCGATGTGATTGACTCCTGCTTCTTGCATTTTTTCTAGCTCATCGCTCAAGCCATTGACTCCGGCCTGGATACCAAAATGATGCCGAACGACTGGTGCATTTGGGTTATCGACTAAATCAAGATGAATAAAGCTGGCGTAGGGTTTGTTTCCCGCTACGGAGCGCCAAAGTGCAACGCGGTGTTCATGATCATCAGGTGTGCCTGGGTAGGCGAGCCAGCCGTCTAGGTTTTCTCCTATCCATTGTGGACTTTGCTGCGCTAACCCTGCGACATAGATAGGAATATCAGCAAACTCGGGTAATAACTGTAGATCGTTACCCAGCTTATCATTTTGCGTATCTTTCAAAATCTCTACACTTTCTCGAAAAGCTGAGCCACGGCTGTCAAAGTTAGCGTTAAAAACGGGATATTCACTAGGACGGTCTCCACTAGCCACACCGAGTATCAGGCGGTCACCACTTAACTCGTTGATGGTCGCAGCGGCTTTTTTTACTAGCCAAGGTTGTCTTAACGGTAATACTATCGCTGCTGTCCCTAGTAGAATGTTGTCAGTGCACGCAGAGAGATAGCCAAGATAACTGAACGGTTCATAAATTTGTGCCGCGTCTCCAAAGTTAGGGTCGTACAACGGGACATCTCTCACCCACGCTACGTTAAAGCCTAACTTATCGGCTAACATAATACGCTGTTTATGTACACTCATGTCTGGTACGCCGAACGGTTTTCGTTGGAGCAGGCGTTTTTTCTGGCCTTCTTGGGTCCAGTCATTATCTAGGGGGAGCTCAACCCCGATGGTGAATCTGTTACTTAAATCTTTATGCATTATGAAGCCTGACTATTACTGTGAGTACTAGGAGGCAAGGTGCCTCCCTGATATTCAGGACACTATGAGATTTTTGTTGTGAGAAAAAGCGGCAAAAAGACAAAAGTGTTTTGCCACAAACAGCGGTGGTCTTTAAAGGAACTGGTGGTTCTCTACCTTGATTTCTTGCTTGATGAAGTCAATAAAAGAGCTGATCCGGCGTGAGGTACTGGCATTTTTGTAATACACCGCATGAACGGGCTGTTCGACATTATGCGTGTGTTCACTAAGCACGCCCACTAAGCGACCAGCTTGTCGGTCAGAGTAGGTCATAAAGTCAGACAGGCAAGCTATCCCCGCACCATGTAAGGCTAAACATCTTAGCGTCTCGCCATTATCAGATCTTAGGCTACTCATAATACGCAGAAGTTTGTTCTTATCATCCATGATCGGCCATTCCTTAAGATACTCCGGCTTGTTGAATCCAAGTAGCTTGTGATTGAGTAACTGATCTATTGAGGTTGGAGTACCATGTTGTCTTAAATACTCTGGACTCGCGACGATTCGAATCCGACTTTTACCAAGAAATATCGCGCGCATGGTTGAGTTTTGTAGCTCACCGATACGAAAAGCAATATCGGTTTTTGTTCCCAAAAGGCTAATATTTTCCTCATTGGAATTGAGATCGATTTCGACTTCTGGATACAAGCTCTGATATTTAGCAATGTGCGGCGTTAGTACGTGCAGTAAGAAGGGGGTAGCTGCGTTTATTCGTAGGAGGCCAGAAGGCTTATATTTCTGGCTTTTCAGTTGTGCTTCGGCATTCTCTACTGCTTCTACAATATGTCTGACTTTATCGAGGTATATCGTTCCTTCATTAGTAACATCTAACTTACGGGTTGTGCGATTTAACAAAGTCGTTTCGAGTTTGGCTTCTAGCCGAGATACCGATCGACTCACCGCCGAGACGGTCATCGATAACAGTTCAGCCGCAGAGCTGATTGAACCCGTATCGACCACGGCCATAAAGGTGCGCATTTCATCTAGAGTAGCTTTCATTGTTGAATATATTTCAAATTAGATTTGAGTATTGTTAACTTTACGGAAAGTTTCTTGCGGCGTAAAGTTTTGCTTCGAATCAACTATAAAATCGATAATTCAGGAGATTTAGATGAAAGTACCATCATTTGGCGTCGGCACGTTTCGTTTAGAGGGTGAAGTAGTTAAGGATTCAGTCCGTAATGCGTTAGAAGTGGGTTACCGCGTAATTGATACTGCACAGATTTACGGTAATGAGGCAGAAATCGGTGAAGTATTGACACAGTCCGGTATTGCACGTGATGAGCTATTCATTACGACCAAGATCTGGGTTGATAACATGAACACGGAACAACTCATTCCAAGTCTAAAAGAGAGCTTAGAAAAGCTAAATACAGATTATGTGGATTTGACCTTGATCCATTGGCCTGGCAATAATAATAACTTGAACGAATACATGGCTTCATTACTTGAAGCTAAATCGCAAGGGTTAACCCGTAATATTGGCGTATCCAACTTTAATATTGACTTGTTGCAACAAGCGATAGAAGTGGTCGGTAAAGAGAATATTGTTACTAACCAAATCGAGCTTAGCCCTTATTTGCAAAATCGTAAGTTGGTCAGCTTCATGCAGGAAAACGATATTCAGGTAACGTCTTACATGACCTTGGCATATGGGAAAGTACTTAGGGACCCAACTATTGCAGGTATTGCTGAGGACTATCAGGCCACGCCAGCTCAAGTCGCACTTGCTTGGGCTTTGTCAAAAGGTTACGCGGTGATCCCGTCTTCAACTAAACGAGAGAATTTGGCAAGTAACCTGAAAGCACTTGAACTTAATCTGAGTGAAGAGGCGATCGCTAAGATAGATGCGCTGGAAAGAAATGGCCGCGAAGTAAACCCTGAAGGGCTAGCGCCTGAGTGGGACGATTGAGTGAGTTTCACGGGAAATCATTGCCTAAATGATGCCGCTGCAATCGCTGACTTCCTCAGCGCTTGACGGTGGTACAACACCATAGACGATAACGGCTAGCTTGTCTGACGATAGCGCGTGCTTTTATCTTTTTGGCCTATTGGTTTATTGTATTCTCCCGGCCTTCAATTTGGCCGGGAGACGTCATTTAGAGATCATTTACCATTCGATTGTAGAGCCATCAAATACGCGGAAGCTTCCGGATTGCTCAAGTGTTAGCTGTTCTGCGACCGAAACAATACCAGCAACACTTTCCTCGGCAGAAAAGGTTGCGTCCTCACCGCCCATATCGGTTTTTACCCAGCCGGGATGAACTGCGACAGTTTTTACTCCTCGTGATTCGAGATTGCGTGCTGCTGATACTAGAACCTGATTAAGCGCTGCTTTAGATGCTCGATAACTGTACATGTTACCTGAACTGTTATCGCTTAAACTCGCAACTCGGGTTGAGATTCCCACGATGGTTTTGTGCTGACTTTTCGCAACGTTGTCTTGTAGGGCTTGAATTAGCAGGGCAGGTGCGACGGTATTTATGTTTAGTACTTCTAGCCATTTTTTCTGGGTCATTTCGCCAAGCTTTGCACACTCTTCGCCTAATACACCTGCATTAAGAACTAAATGATCGAGCGGACGATCCGCTAATTGAGTGGCTAACTGATCGATATCTTGTTGGTTAGTGACGTCTAGAGCCATCAGTTGAAGTTGATTGGATTGGGTTACTAGTTCATTGAGCTGCTTAGCATTTTCTGGTGAACGACAAGTTGCGATAACTTGCCAACCTTTTCCAAGGTAGTGGCGGACAAATTGCAAGCCTAAGCCACGGTTAGCGCCAGTGATTAATACAGTAGACATCGCTTCTCCTACGTTGTTGAGTTGAACAACGACCATATTAGAGGCGACGTATAAGCATGTAATCAAAACAGTATAAAAATGGCCTAGGATTCGACATTGTCAAATCTTAAAATTTGAGAAAGATTCTTGCAAAGTGTTTTAGCCTAGTGACCGTCAGTTCGGAGGCAGCACCGCTAACACCTGCAACAGCAACGACTTTACCATCCAAGTAAAGGGGGATCGCTAAGCAATTGAGGTTTGGCTCTGCCTCTTCTAAATCGAGTGCGTAACCTGATAATATAACCTGATTAAGTTCAGTTTCTAACGTGGGGGATATTTGGTTTTCAAGGCGTAATGTTCGACGAAGCTCATCATCAAAACTAAGAAAAACTTTGCCGATCGCAGATGTTGTGAGTCCTTCTCGTTTCCCTCTCGGGCTACGGATAGTAAGAGGGTTATCCTGCTCTATAGCATCGATATACAAGTACTCTTTAGCGCCACTTTGTACAGCGAGGTAAGCTGTGTTGTTAGTCATTTGGGCCATTTTTTTCAGCAATGGAACAAAATGTTGTCGGATAGCTTCGTTTTTTTGTTCAATCGGCTTAGACAGTTCATAGCATCTAAACCCTAGGCTGTAGCTATGGTTGTGTTTGGATACATATCCAAGAGAGTGTAGAGTCGCAAGTAACCCGTGAACAGTCGTCTTATTTAACTGGATCGCATTACTGATAGTCTGTAATGATAGGGGAGATTCACTCATCGAGAGCAACTCGAGGATTAGAAAACCTCGCTCTAGAGACTGAATGTTTTTTCTTGCCTTGGGCACAAAGACTCCTTGATGATGATGTTGCATCTGAATGGCTTACTGATGCTTCCACCTATAACAAACCACTACGCTGGTGGTTTGGTTTTATTAGAGAATATACTCAGCACTTAAACTGATCGGCTCGTTGTATGCGTCCACAAGGGAGTTTTTTCCTTGCTTCTTAGCATTGTATAACGCTTGGTCTAATATCGAATAGAGCTCATCAAAGTTGGTGAGTGGCATTGAGGTTGATAGATAGGCCAGACTCGCAGATATATTCAATTGATGGTTATTAAGCGAATGTACACTCTTTTCTGAAATTGTTTTATGCAGACTTTGTATTCTAAAGGGAACGTCAATCTCATCGACGTTTTTCAATAGCAAGATAAACTCTTCTCCACCTAAACGACCCAAGTAATCTCCCTTATTAAGTTTAGCTTTAAGCGCTTTGCATACCTGTTGTAGTACTAAGTCGCCAGTCGGATGACCATACTGATCATTAATCGCCTTAAAGTCATCTAGATCGATTAATGCTAGAACGTAGCGGAAGTCTCCTTCCGCTTTGGAGGTTTGGCTTTTAATCGTCTCTATAATTGCCGCTCTGTTTAATGCACACGTTAAGCTGTCTATTTTGGCTTTTAAGCGTGTTTGTCGCTGAACCATCAATGCCAGAGCGAGGAGAACCAATAAACAGAAAACAACAAAATTATAAGTGCGTTGTTGATCTGTGAGTTTTTCAAACTGGTACTGACTTAGAAGAGTTTCGTTGTTCAACTGCGCGACTTGTAGATCATATTCATACTCTTTTTTAGTGAGATCTAGTGCCTCTAACGCCTTGATATTACTCGCGTCTCGGTTCGTTAGTTCAATCGTCGAGTAGGCCTTGTGATGCTCCAGCGCCTTTTTGTAATCATTTTGAGCTTGGTATGCTTTTGAGAGGAGTAATTGGGCTTGCGCTTGCAATAAGGGCCTAGCGTTTTTTACCGCTAATCTTAACGCTATTGTATTGTGTTCAATCGATTTTTCGGGTGTATGGTTCTTTAAATATGCCAATCCAGCAGCCAAATGACCCTCTGTTTCAAGGTGCGTATTCTCATAAGTTTGGGCAATGTTTAATGCTCTTCCAATGTAATCTACCGCGGTATCTAATTGCCCAGAATCGGCCAAAGCAGCAGATAACCCTAAATAGGTCAACCCTTGCCCGTATGGGTAATGAAGTTGTTCGAGAATCGTCAATGCATTTTTGTAGTGGCTGATGGACTTATCGAGTTCTTTGGATTTTCTGTACATCGCTCCTAGACTATGTTCGACTTGTGCAGCTTCAAGAGGTGTCCCTTCATCTTGGCGAACCAGTAGGGCTTGAATGAGATATTGCTCTGATTGTTCAAATTGCCCCAGCTCTGCAAGTAAATTGCCGACGTCATTGTAAATCCCTGAAGGATCGCTTTGCGTCGACATGTTGGCCATCAACTGTCGATACAAACTTAAGGCTTTTTCATAGTCACCGCGGTAATTGTAGTTATTTGCTATTACGCGCAAAGCAAGATCAACAGGGAAGTTTTCTTGATGCTTATGATTTAAGTGGCTCTCTAAGGATGAGCAATAAAAGTTTGCTTTGTGATAACGACCTTGTTGATTCAGCGTATAACAAAGTTGATAGTTCATCAGAGCCTTGCCTTCGGAATCGGATATTTTCTTCATTGTCTGTCGCAAAGAAGAAAAGCTATCTACTGAGGCCTCGTAACTACCATGCTTACGTTCCTTTAAGGCAAGAATATATTCTGATTCTAATTGAGAAAAACGGTTGTCTAAGACTTGACTGCTGCCGTAGTAAGGCTGATTTATGTTTGACATATATTCATAAATCAATCCACTTACGTAGAGCTTTTCGCTGTCCGATTTCGCTGTATGGTAGCGATCTTGAAGCATGCTCAATGCCGACTCAGGGTTGCTTCGTAGTGTGGTTTGGTAGACAGAGTGCCACTGTGTGATATTTTGGTTTGGTTCAATATCTTGAGTGTCGCTTGCATATACTGGAGTGAGCAAAAGTGACGCAAGCAAGGGATAGAGCACGCGCATGTTTAAACGAGCCTTTAATTTAAGGTGCCTTTAAAGTTGAGTTATCATAGCGCTTTTAACGCATCAGCGTTGTGATTAAGTTGGGTGTACTAAGAAAAAGAGTAGTGAAACTATGCACTTGGTCGAGATATTGAAAGAAGAGGCATAAAAAGAAAGACCTCAACATAAAGTTGAGGTCAGAAATCTTTAATCAATGTAAAGCTTTGCTAGATCTTGAGGCTCCATTTCTTTGCCTTCTAACTGATCGTTCCAGTTAGTTCCAACAAGAACACCATCTTCAGCAAGAGTCAAAAGCCAATCTTCAACAAAGATATCTAATGGGATTTCTAGTACAGTAAAATCTGCCCATTCTTCAACATTATGTGCTTCTGCATCTTCTTTAGAAGACCAGAAAGGCATGACTTCGCTGTTTTCGAATTCAGTTGAATCGCAAGATAGCCAACCTTCTTCATTGCGTAAACCCCAAACCAATTGGTTTTCTTTCGTTTCTGCAACAAAAAGGTCAAGGTTCGCTTGGATATCTGATGTAAGTTTGCTCATTTCAAAACTCTCGTTGTTATGACGTGGCTAGAGTAACACTAAAGTGCCGATTCCTAAAGCATAATACGGTTGTCGAAATGAGTAAAAATAAAGGAGCCGAAGCTCCTTTTCTGAGGTTAAGTATTCACTCGTTTTTGTTTGCTTTATGCTCACAGAGCAAACAAAAACAGGTACTTTACCTTTCTGGAAGAGTTGTGAATATTGTCCACTCTCTTTTTATCTCGCCTTTGTAACCAACGACTGATGCGGTTACTCGACGATTTAAAGCATGGCTGACTTCATCGGTCCCTTGCTGTGCTAAGTGAGTGTCACCAAAACCAACAATGCGGACTCTACTCGGTTCGATGTCGTAGCTTAGTAGGGCTTCACGGACATTGCGTGCTCGTCTTTCAGAAAGATCTTGGTTATGCTTTGAACCACCAACTTTACTAGCATAGCCGTGCAGCTCTATCGAAGTAGTAGGGTACTCTTTTAAAAAGTCGGAAAGCTCTCGAACTTGTCTTCTGAAGACTGGATTGATCTCATCAGAGTCGTTAGCAAAAAGTATCCGCACTTGCATGTTATCTGATGCTTTAATGTATTCTCCACAACCGTCGTTGTCGACCTCTGAGCCTTCAGGTGTGCCTGGACACATATCTCGAGCATTGATGACACCATCGTTGTCGTCATCTTGCAAATCTGCTATTTGTTCTGCATTTGGTACAGGACGATACTCATATTCGTCTTCAGCAACAACGTGTTGAGTGATGGCGAGCATACCCAATGCAAATAGAATCTTCACTGGTTTCATGATCAGTACTCCACCTTTTCATTCCATTCTGTAGGTACATCGACACGCAAGGCATTTAACAATTGGCCAGTCGCGTTCATAACGCGGTACTTGGCGTACTGCTCTGAGTATCGAGCATCCAAGTAGTTCTTTCTCGCTTCGAAAAGTTCGTTTTCAGTATTTAACAAGTCCAGCAGAGTGCGTTTTCCAATGCGATACTGCTTTTCGTAGGCGATGACAGTTTCAGAGGCCGAATCTACGTGATCCGCTAGGAACTCTTTTTGTTGAAGTGTTAAATCTAACGCACTCCAAGATAGACGAAGACCTTCTTCTACTTGGCGGTATGCACGTTCTCTTAGGTCTTTTGCTTTATTTAGTTGGTAGGCAAAACTTTCAGCGTTGGCTACGTCACTACCACCGTTAAAGAGGTTGTAACGCATACGTAACATTGCTGTTGTCTCTTCGCTGCTTCCTTCGATACCGCTTGCATCATCACGCCATGTTTGAGCCGCTTCTACCGATATCGTTGGGTAGTAAGTTCCCTTAGATTGCTTGTATTGGAACTTTGCAGAGTCCACATCAGCTACCGAAATTTTGATTACTGGATGTGACTCGAATGCCAAGTCAATCGCTTCATCGATGGTGTAGGGAATAAAGTTTTGGTCCGCTCTTGGGAAAATCAATCCTTGTGGTGACTGTCCGACAAGGCGTGTAAAGGTGGTGTGGCTGTCATATAAGTTGTTCTGAGCTGCCACCAAGTTACCGTGAGCCTTTGCTAAACGAGCCTCTACCTGGGTTAGGTCTGCTGTAGAACCGATACCTGAGTTAACTCGCTTTTTAATGTCTTCATAGATCTTCTTATGCACTTTCAAGTTATTCTCGGAAAGTGTAAGAATTTCATAAGCTTTTACTGAGTCTAAATAAACTTTCGCGACCTCTAAAGCGGTGTCTTGGGCATCAGCTAGAAGTTGATAACGGACCGATTCAGCATCAGCTGCTGTTCGATCCATATCATTAAGTGTCGCTGAGCCATCCCATATTAGCTGGGTTAGTGTCACGGTGGCTTCTTTTCTTGTCAGATCGGTTGAATCTCGCCCTGACTCTGCAGGTTTGATTCCTTCGTAACCGATACCGGCATCTAAGTCTACGGATGGGAGGTAAGCACCACCAGATGCTTCATTCACATACTGCTTGCTAACGAATTCATTGAACGCACTTTTGATGTCAGGATTGGTTTTTAATGTGTTTTCAACCGCTTGCTCTAGCGTTTGCCCAAAAGCATGACTAGCGGTGAACATACCAATACAAAAGGCGTTGGCACGAGTCCACTTCACTGTGATTCTCCTAGATAATGGTAAAAATTCTCGAGGTGATAGGGCTTATAAGTGGAATACTTATAAGGGCGTCAATAATTTAGCGCACAATAACATTAATATGCGATGAAGTAACCTGTTGATTCGCTGTTCATTTGTTTCAATTTTGATAAATCAACCTACTAAATCTGCCTAAAACTTGAATTAAGATCTCAAATTAAAGATGGAGGTAATGGCTAGAAACGAGTGTCCAGATTTTAATAAAATAAAACACTTATGCATCTGGGTTCTTATTGATGTATGACACATAATTACTTTATTGAGCATCAAATTGCTGTTATTGCACTATATATTCGGGCAATATATAGCAAATTAGTATTGTTAGTCAAAAACTTGACAGTTATTTAGGGTTAAGGTTTATATGGATCGTACAGCATTAGTGCCACTCGGTAATCAAGTCGTCGTAATAGGTTTGGATGGGCAGCTGAGAGTCCTTGCAGAAGGACAGCAGCCTCTACCAGGTGAAGTGATAGTGGCAATGACAGATGCTGCGCCTCAAGACCTGAAAATTCAGCTTGCTCAAGAGCAAGGTTTAAAAGATATTTCAGACGATGTAGCACAGATTATTAGTGCTATTGAGCAAGGTCAAGACCCTTCTGCTATTGATGAAGAACTCGCACCTGCAGCGGGTGAAAATAGTGGCTCCAGTTTGCAAAATAGTGCCACGATTGTACGAGATGGTACTGAAGTGCTAGCCTCAACAAACTTTGAAACTATTGGCCTAGAATCCCTCGGCTTATCTGAAACACAAGCGTTGACCTTAAATGACTTCTTCACAACAGGTATCGAGACAAGTGGGGATGGCTCAAGTAAGCCACTTACTAATTCTCCAGTGACATTAAGCGCTGTTGAGGAAGATAGCGATCCAATCACGATAACTACTGAAGAATTACTATCTAATGTCAATATTGATGATGCCGATACTCTTGTCATTACAAACGTCACTATTGAGAGTGGGAATGGCACCTTAATTGATAACAGCGATGGATCTTGGACTTACATTCCAGAGGCTGATGATGACACTGAAGTGTCATTCTCCTATGACATTATTGATAACGATGGCGGTGTTATTAATGGCACTGCTAACTTAGATATTACGCCTGTTAATGACGCGCCAATAGCAACTAATGATGCGATTCAAACTGACGAGGATTCCCAGGTTGTAATTGATGTGCTCGCTAACGACAGTGATATTGAAGGTGATGATTTAATCATTACCTCTGCTTCTGTACCAGAAGAGCAAGGTATCGTTGAGATTATCGATGGTAAGCTTGTTTTCACTCCGGCTGAAAATTTCAACGGTAATGCAACGATTAGCTACACCATCTCAGATGGTGAGTTAGAGGATGAAGCCCAAGTTTCGGTAACAGTAAACTCAGTTAACGATGCGCCTATTGCCTCTAATGATACAACAATTACAGAGGAAGATAGCTCAGTAACGATTGATGTCCTGCCAAACGACACCGACATTGATGGTGATACGCTGTCTATCCAATCGGCATCTGTGCCGAGTGACCAAGGTACAGTTGAAATTGTTGACGGCAAGTTGGTCTTCACACCGGCTGAGAACTTCCATGGTGACGCTGAAATCTCTTACACCGTCACCGATGGTTCGCTGACCGACCAAGCGACGGTCAACGTCACCGTGAATGCGGTGAACGACACGCCTGTGGTTGAAAGCAACATTGCAGACCAAACCTTGGCGGAAGATTTTACGCCATACACCATCAATCTGAATACCGCTTTCAGCGATGTGGATAACGCCGATGGTGAGTTAACGTTTAGTGTCTCTGGCAACAGCAACATTCAAGTGGCGATCGTCAATGGCATTGCTACGTTCACTCCAACCGCAGACTGGAATGGCTCAGAAACCCTAACCTTTACCGCCACCGATCCAAGCGGTGAAAGCGTTAGCCAAACGGTGAACTTCACGGTAGCGCCTGTGGCAGATATTGAATCTGACCGCGCGACGGTTGTGGAAGACACACCAACCATCATTAAGGTTTTAGGTAACGACACGTTCGAAGGCGACGACAAAGTGGTGTCGCTGGATACCAACAATGGACCAGCTAACGGCACGGTCTCGGTCAACCTGGACGGCAGCGTCACTTACACGCCAAACGACAACTACCACGGAACAGACAGCTTTACCTACATCGTTACCTCCGGTGGGGTATCGGAGTCCACCACAGTGAACGTCGATGTCACGCCAGTGAACGATGCGCCAGTGGCGACCAATGACACGGCGATTACTGACGAAGACACGCCAGTCACGATTGATGTCCTGCCAAACGACACCGATATTGATGGTGATACGCTGTCTATCCAATCAGCGTCTGTGCCTGAAACACAAGGTACAGTCGAAATTATTGACGGCAAATTGGTGTTCACGCCAACTGAGAACTTCCATGGTGATGCTGAAATCACTTACACCGTTACCGATGGTTCACTGACCGACCAAGC